>JBCCXY010000001.1:0-130537 GCA_039190895.1 Pseudomonadota bacterium
CTGACCGAAGATCACACCGATCTGCGGAAACTCCGGGATGGCCACGAACTGAACGCCGACATAGGGCTTCAGGTCAGTCGGCTCCGGCGCTGCGCTGTCAATCGCCGCCATCTCGGCGTCGGCAAACTTGGCCGCTGCCTTGAATTCCGGGATCTCATAGGTCGACGCCCGCTGCCCGGTCGGGACCGCGCCCCAGCCGAACTCCGGATGGTTCCCCACGGCCTGGACGTACTCTTTCGACGTCGCCCACTCGATGAACTTCTGCGCCTCTTCCGCATTCTCCGTCCCGGCAGGGATCGCAAACGCCCACGCCCACAGCCAGTTTGCCCCAACCGGGTTCCCGGCATTCGGAGACTGCGCATAGGCCACGTTGTCGTTCTCAAGGAACGAGGCCGCAATCGTCGCGTCGATCCACAGACCGCACTTGTCTTCGTTGTACAGCGCGAGGATCTCGTTGAACGAGTTGCCTTCCGAACCCGGAGGGCCGTAGTTGCCTAACAGATCAACGTAGAAGTTGATCGCCGCGTTCCACTCGGGCGAGTCAAGTTGCGGCTTCCAGTTCTCATCGAACCAGCGCGCCCCGAAGGAGTTCGCAATCGTCGTGATAAACGCCGCATTGTCGCCCCAGCCCGGCTTTCCGCGCAGGCAGGCACCGTAGACACCATTGTCCGGGTCATGCACAGCCGACGCGGCGGCTTTCACATTTTCCCAGCTGTCATTATCGGCAATCGACACACCCGCAGCATCCATCAGGTCCTTGCGGTACATCACCATCGAGCTTTCGCCATAGAACGGCGCTGCATAAAGCGTGCCGTCATGCGACAGCCCCGCGCGCATCGCGGGCAAAATGTCCTCGACATCGTATTCGTCGCTGAAGCTCAGCGGCTCAATCCAGCCGGCCTCCCCCCAAATGGGCGCTTCCTGCATGCCGATGTTGATGACATCATACTGGCCGCCACCGGTAGCCGTGTCCGAGGTCACCTGCTCGCGCAGCACCCCTTCTTCGAGGGAAACCCAGTTCAGCGTGACGCCGGTTTCCTCGGTATAGGCCTCGGCAACCTTCTGCATGTTGATCATATGACCGTTGTTCACGATCGCGATTGTCAGTTCCGTGGCGTGCACAATCGAGCC
Source organism: Pseudomonadota bacterium (assembly GCA_039190895.1). GTDB lineage: Bacteria > Pseudomonadota > Alphaproteobacteria > Rhodobacterales > Rhodobacteraceae > Ovoidimarina. The sequence continues at coordinate 1,132 of JBCCXY010000001.1, forward strand.
CGCCAGAGTCAGCGCCGTTGCGCCGAACAAAGCGTTCTTCAGAAACATCCTTCTCCTCCCTAGGTTGGATGACGCGGTTCAGTAAATGAGACTGCGTGCCTCGCGTCAACAGAAACTTTGCCCGCGTAAACTTTTTCTTTTTTTTGAAATTTTTTCAGTTTGTTACGCGGACTTTCGCATAACAAGCCGACCATCAAACAAGGCCTCTTCCCGCGTTTCAGACGGCTCGTCCTCACCAATCAGCTTCAGAATCGCCTCAACACTCCGGGCCCCAATCGAATCGTAGTCTTGAGAGATCGTGGTCAGCCCAGGGCATGTGTACCGCGAAAAGGGATGGTCATCGTGCCCTGCAATTCGCAGACTGCATCCCGCCTCTCGCCCCACCCTGATCCCCTGATCATAGGCGGCGGCCAGAAACCCGATGGCCAGACGGTCGTTTGAGCACAGCACCGTATTCGTTCGCAGCTGGCCGCCCTCCAGCACCCGCTGGCCCTCGGTATAGCTGATCTCTTCAAAGTCCCACCCGGTGCCATCAATCTGGACGACATGCGGCTCCAGCCCCAACCGCTCCATCGCCGCGAAATACGCGCGCCGCCGCCGGTTGGCGTTCGGGTTGATCGGCGTCTTCATTTCAAGAAGCGAGGGCGGCTCCCCACTCCTGCAGAGGTACTCGACAATCAGCCCAATACTCTGGGCGTTATCCGATCCAAAGAACGCCGCGCCAACCCCGTCAAGATTGCTGTCGAACAAAACGGTCGGGATCTCACTCGCGAACTGGGCCACGTCGTCCGACCACGACGCCCGCCCCAAAGGAGCCAGCAGGACGCCTGCGGGCTTGATCGACCGTAGGCTTTCAAGGTTGGCAATCTCCTGCTCCGGCCCCCCGTGAGAGCTGAGCAGCAGCGGGTTATACCCCGCGCCTACGATCAACCCCTCCATCGTCCGCGCGATGGCGGCAAAGAACGGGTCCGTCAGGTTCGGCACCACGAGGCCGATATTCTTCGTCCGCCGCCGGTTCTGGTTGATTGCATAGATGTTCGGCCGATAATCATACCGCTCCAGCGCGGCCTCGATCTTGAACCGCGTCGACTTCCTGACGCTGTCCGGGTTATTGAAGTACTTTGAAACCGTCGGCCGCGAGATCCCGCTAACGGCTGCAAAATCCTCCATATTCCTGATCTTCGCGCCAGACATCCGGCCTCCTTTCCGCCGCCAACCTTAGCGCGCGAAAACTTTCAAAGCCACTTGTAAAATTTGGCGTCGGCGTGCCAAGCAGAAACACGGGCCGGAGCTTTCTGTTGACACAACACGTGCCAGTGCCCTACCCACCGCCGCAGCCAAAAGGAGGCGCGTGATGACTGAAGATAGCTGTATTGGGGGGACGCTCTGACGATCCGTCAGGGGTACTCTTACGCGTATCCATCACGAGGGCCTTTCCCTCTTTCCTAACACTCCGTGAAACCGCACCAAAAGGTGCGCTGGGCTCTGTATGCGCGCGCTGTCCTGATTAGCAGCAGCCATGCCGGCCTTGGAAAGGAGGGTCATCATGACCCGTCGCATACAAGACATCCGAAACATCGGGATCATGGCGCATGTCGACGCCGGAAAGACCACGCTGACCGAACGCATCCTGTTCAACGCCGGACGCATCCACAAGCTCGGCGATGTCCACACGGGCAACACCGAAATGGACAGCCGCGCCATCGAACAGGCCCATGGCATTACGATCTCGGCGGCGGCTACGGCACTGACCTGGCAGGGTCGCGACATCACGATCATCGACACGCCGGGACACGTGGACTTCACGATTGAGGTCGAACGCTCCCTGCGCGTCCTCGATGGCGCGGTCGCAGTCTTCTCCGCTGTCTCGGGCGTTGAGCCTCAGTCGGAAACCGTTTGGCGTCAGGCCGACCGCTATGGCACGCCCCGGATCGCGTTCATCAACAAGATGGACAGCCTGGGCGCCGACTTTGCTGCCTGCGTGGACCAGATCCGGGATCAGCTCGATGCAGTGCCCTTGGTGCTTCAAGTGCCGATTGGCGCGGAAGACCCGTTCCGCGGCGTGGCCGAGGTGATCACGATGCGGGCGCTGACCTGGGCCGACGGGGCGTCGGAACCGCAGATCTCAGCCGTTCCGGCAGAGATGCGGGCTGCGGCAGAACAGGCGCGCGCCGACCTTCTTGAACGCGTCGTCGAACAGGACGACGCGGCGCTCGCGCGGTACCTCGACGGTCAACAGATCGACGCCGAAACGCTGGCGGATCTCGTCCGGCGGGCGTGCATTGCGGGGGTCGGCGTGCCGGTTCTGGCAGGCTCGGCATATCGCAACATCGGGGTCCAACCCCTGATGGACGCGGTCGCGACCTACTGTCCGTCGCCACTGGACCGGCCACCCGTGCAGGGCGTCACCCCGGACGGCGTACACCAGACCCGCGAAGCAAGCGCATCTGCGCCGCTGATGGCTCTGGTCGCCAAAAGCCGTATGACGCAGTACGGCGCGCTGTCGACCGTCCGGCTCTATGCCGGACGGATCCAGAAAGGCATGGCCGTGCTAAACGCCTCAACGGGCGAGCGCGAGCGCATCGGTCGCATCCTGAAGATGCACGCCGAGGATCATGTCGATCTCGACGCGGCGGAGGCGGGCGATGTCATCGCGGTCATGGGCCTCAAATCGGTCCGCGCAGGTGATAGCCTGAGCGACCCGAAGGCACGTCTCCTGCTGGACGGGCTGGTCTGTCCGGACCCGGTGATCGAAGCGGTCGTGGAGGCGCCGGATGCCCTGGCGCAAGCCAGACTCGGTCAGGCGCTTGCGCTGATGGCGCGTGAAGATCCGTCCTTGCGGGTCGGCTCTGATCCAGAAACGGGTCAGATGCTGGTCGCGGGCATGGGGGAGTTGCACCTCCAGATCACTCTGGAGGAGATCGCCAACACCCACGGCGTGACGGCCAGGCTCGGGCAACCGCGCGTGGCCTATCGCGAGGCACTGCAAGGGCGCGCTGTGGTCGACCGGATCTTGCGCAAGCAAACCGGTGGCCCCGGGCAATTCGCGCGGGTGAAACTGGTGGTCGAACCTGACGAAGACGTGGTCTTCGTCAATCAGATTACCGGCGGCGCCGTGCCGTCCGAGTTCATCCCTGCGGTGGATGCGGGGGTACGGGCGGCAATCTCCAGCGGCTCGGGCCGGGGTTGGCCCATTTCGGGCGCACGCGTCACGCTTGTCGACGGGGCCTGCCACCCCAACGACAGCTCGGCCACCGCGTTCGAACGGGTCGCCCGGGAGGCAACGGTCGAGGCCTTTTACAAGGCCGGGATCCGCCTGCTGGAGCCTCGCATGAAGGTCGAAGTGACAACGCCCGACGCCTATGTCGGCGCCGTGATCGGAGACCTGAATGCCCGCCGCGGCGTCGTGGTCAGCTCACAACCGAGCCGGTCCGCGCACAGCATAGCCGCCCATGTGCCGCTCGCGGCCATGTTCGGCTACGTCAGCGCCTTGCGGTCGCTGTCCAGGGGTCGAGCCACGTTCTCCATGGCCCTCGACCACTACGCCGAGGTCCCCAAAGCCCTCGCCGAAGACCTGCGAGCCGCAATCTAAACCCTCAGGCGGCCCCCCGGGGCCGCCTATACTGCGGAACGAACAACGCGAACGCGAATTGCGAAGATGCGCCATGCAGTTGTCTTGATTGGGGAATTTTGGCTCCGGCGGTAGGGATCGAACCTACGACCAATTGATTAACAGGCGGATTTGGCGTTTTGTCAGAATTCGTCACGAGCGGTCAAACCCCATTATATTCTGAGGCTTGGCCGATTTTCCGACTTGTGCTGACGACCCCTGAATGTCACTGAATTGGGCAAACGTGTTCCCCCAGGGTTCCCCGAGCGGACCAATTGACTATGTGGCGGGACCAATTGACTGGCTCGAAGGGGACGCAAATGGCCAAGCTCACGACCGCCGGAATCAACCGAATTGAGACCTCCGAAAAGCGTCAGGAGATCGCCGACTCTCTGCTGCCCGGCCTCTACCTCGTGGTGCAGCCGTCCGGGGTGAAGTCATGGTCGGTCCGGTACCGTGCCAACGGCGTGCAACGGCGCATGGTGCTGGGACGGTATCCCATCTTGGGGCTGTCCGACGCTCGCAAGAAGGCGTCTCAGGTTCAGCGCGGCGTCATGGAGGGGGAAGATCCGGGCGGCCAGCGCAAGGAACTTCGCCAGCTGCGCGAACGGGACACGGTGAAGGCTCTGCTGGCCGTCTACGAGCGCCGCCACCTGTCCTCCCTCAAGAGCGGGCGCACCGTCGCTCGCGAGTTGGACAGGCACATAGGTGCGCGCTGGGGCGATCGCGACATAGCGTCGATCACACGCAGGGACGTGCTCGATCTCTTGGACGAGATCGTGGACTCCGGACGAGGCACGACAGCGAACCGCCTTCGAGGATACCTGCAGACGTTCTTCGGCTTCCTGCTTGAGCGAGACGTGATTGGCGCCTCGCCCATGGTCGGCGTGAAGCGCCCTGCCAAGGAGGTCAGCCGGGACCGGGTATTGAGCGACGACGAGGTGCGTTGGTTCTGGCGCGCCTGTGAGGATGTAGGTTTCCCATGGGGACCGATGGGCAAAGTCCTGTTGCTGACCGGCCAGCGCCTAGGGGAAGTCGCCGGGATGACGGACGCGGAGATCGACGGCGATCTGTGGAAGCTGCCGGCCGAGCGCGTGAAGAACGGCCGAGCGCATGAGGTACCTCTCTCGAAGATGGCACAGCTTGAACTCGGAAGCATGGACCGCGTGGCTTCGGCGGCGGGCTTGCTCTTCACGACGAACGGCACCTCGCCGGTGCAGGGTTTCCACAAGGGGCGTAAGGTCATAGCGGACGGCATGGAGAGGCTGGCCGAGGCCGAGATCCCGCATTGGACATTCCACGACCTCCGAAGGACCGCTGCCACCGGCATGGCTCGCCTCGGGATTGCAGTCAGGACGACGGAAGCCGTCCTGAACCATGTGAGCGGGACCGGCGGCGGTATCGTGGGCGTGTATCAGCGCTACGACCACGGTGAAGAGAAGCGCGACGCATTGGAGGCGTGGGGAAGGTTCGTGAACGAGATCGTCAACGGACGCGCTGACAAGGTGGTTCGGCTCAAGGTGTCGTCATGACCGACTTCTACAGGCTTGGGCGCGAAGACGAGGCATTTCGCGCCATTGAGGAACGTGAGGACTTTGAGCCCGCACTCGAATTGCTCAAAACAGGTGGATGGTACAGCAACTCCCGTCTTGCAAGCGTCGTCGAGGAACGGCTTCGAGGCGAATATCGTCGCCCAAAGGGACGACCAACTGACCTCGATAAGCCCAACAGAATGTTTCACGCCCACTTGGCGGTTATCGACCACTTGCAGAGTGGATTGGGAAAAGACGCGAGTGTTGAGAACGCCGCAGAAGACATTGGAAATACGGTACAAACTGTTCGCAAATGGCTGAAGGAGGAGCCTCCAGTGGGGCACAGAGTCATGTTCATGCTCTTGCGAGAGAAGATTAATTCCGAGATTTAGTCTTCGACGAATTCCTTTGCCTAAATCAGATTTCTGACACCAATAGGTGAGCCGTGACCGAATGAAAGGTGCGGCCCATGACCCACTCTGAACAGACACCCGACGAAAAGCGGCTCATCCAGCCTGATGAAGTCCGCAACCGCCTCGGAGGTATTTCACCATCCACACTTGATCGGATGGTTCGAGACCCGAGAAGCAACTTCCCCAAACCCTACCGCATCGGCCGGCTCCGCTTCTGGCGCCAGGGCGAACTGGATGCGTGGGTGGACCAGCAACAAGAAGCGGAGGCCTAGAAAAACGTAGCCCCGCACGAGGCGGGGCCGTGTCAGTCGGACGGTTTGGTAGACGGTGGCGACTGACATGTACGGCATACCACGGGGCGGGGGCACATGCCAAGCGCAGTCCGAAAGGCCGAAGCGCGCCCCCAGGCACCAGACCCGGTGCCTCAAGTAGCGGCTGATCTCAAGGCGAGGGTCAATGCGACCTTGAGAGCTCTTACGCGACGGGCACGGCTCCGACCGGAACGATCGCAGGGCATGGGGACTGACCTCGGCAACGGGGCAGTTCGTCCTATGCCCTGGCAACAAACACTCACCAACCGGAACACACGGTTGCTTTGAAGAGAGAGTAGAGAAGATTACTAAGCGTAATCAATACGTTGAACTGGTCCCAATGGCCGGGGATTTAGGAGAACCATTGTACGCGGAGCGGACAGATCCTTTCCCTCCCCCATTTGGTGGCGGCACATGATCGGCATCCATCCAGAAAAGGACGAGATCCGCCGCATTTACGGCGAACCGCCCTACAATAATCCGCTACTGCGAGAGACGGGTGAGTTGTGGGACGACGCGGACGCCCTTCTCAGGGACTTCGGGGCGAGCCGGTGGATCCCTCCGCAGGTTCGGGACCTCTTCATGCACAAGTGCTTCCTCGCCGCCGGATGGGAGGGCTGCGATGTTCCCGATCGCGCGCACCGGATTTACAGCGTCGCCGAACAGATCACCGCCGATTACTGGCACGGGATCCATACGGACTACGAGCGCGCGCTTGGGAGGGCATTGGCTGAGCGACAGGCTCACGTGCAGTGGTTTCACGGGGACCATGCCGGTGTCTTCAAGCTTGGCGACCGCATCCTTCCGCCGCAACTGACGGGAAAGGACCCGAGGCGAGAGGGGCTTTTGAACCCTGATCGCAACCTCTTCGCCTTCTTCACCCGCGAGATCGATATCGCGAAGGAACATGCCCGCGCGAAATTCGGCGGATGGGTGTATCGGGTCGAACCGGAGGGCGAGATCCTGCCCGATACTCTGGCGCTTCGCCCCCTCCAACTGATGTTCACGCAACCGGGCCTCACGCTCCGCCATCGCCATGTGAAGGGCGCGACCTTCCTCAGCGACATGAACCGGCTCATCAACAACTACTGCGCTCCTTCGGCCATCGTCACCCAGGTCAGGGGGCCAGCTGACAACAGCTGGTACGAGTGCCCATGAGACGCGCCTCCAAAGAAGCTGCGGCGGCTCTTCGCTTCCTGCCAAAGCTGGTCGTTCCGGAGGGGCGGTTGGCCGGGAAGCGGGTGAAGCTTGCCTCGTACCAGAAGGACTTTGTGCGAGGTGCATTTGCGCCGGGCATCGAGGCAGGAGTGCTGTCAATCGGTCGCGGCAACGCGAAGACCGCGCTCTCGGCCGGCGTCGCCCTTGGGCATCTCATGGGTGAGATTGCGCCCCAACCGAAACGGGAAATCCTCTTTGCAGCCCGGAACCGCGACCAGGCGAAAACCGCATTCGGGTTCCTCGTGGGGTTCATCACCGGCTTACCCGAGGATGAGCAAAAGCAGTTCACGATCCGGCGCGGGTCCAAGCTGGAAGTCGAGACCAGCGAGAACGAAGGGGGCCTTGCACGGGTCATCGCTGCAGACGGCAAGTCTATTCTGGGCGGCGCGCCCACCTTGGCGGTGCTGGATGAAAGAGCCGCATGGGAACGCGAAAAGGGTGACGCGCTTGAGAACGCAATCCTGTCGGGTCTCGGCAAGCGGGATGGTCGTGCGCTGATCATCAGCACATCGGCGCCGGATGATGCGAACACGTTCTCCCGATGGCTTGATGAGCCGCCACCCGGCACGTTTGTGCAGGAGCATCGCCCAGAGCCGGGATTGCCGCCGGATGATCTGGAAAGCTTGCTGATCGCCAACCCTGGCGCCCTCGAAGGGATCGGCCCATCGCCAGAATGGCTGATGGCCCAAGCTCGACGGGCCATTGCGCGGGGCGGCTCGGCGCTCTCCAGCTTCCGAAACCTCAACCGGAATGAACGCGTCGCCTCGGACAACAGGTCGGTGCTGTTGACCGTGGACGAATGGCTGGGGTGCGAGGTTGCGCCGGATGACCTGCCGCCACGTGATGGACCGGTTGTGATGGGCGTGGATCTCGGCGGGTCTCGATCGATGTCAGCTGCGGCACTCTACTGGCCCGAGACCGGACGGCTGGAATGCGTCGGTGCGTTTCCCTGCAACCCGGGCCTGTCAGATCGCGGCCAGTCAGACGGGGTGTCCAACCGCTACGTCGAGATGCACGACCGCGGCGAACTGGTGACGATGGGTGACACGACCGTGCCCGTGGGCCGCTTCCTCGCCAGCGTCGTCGAACGTCTGAACGGTCAGCCCCCGGCCGCAATTACCGGCGACAGATTCCGCCACGCTGAGTTTCTTGAGGCCCTGCGGGAAGCGGGTCTTGATCGGGTGCCATTCATTTGGCGCGGTTTCGGATGGAAGGACGGTTCAGAGGACATTGAACGCACAAGGCGGGCGGTGTTCGAAGGTGAGGTCCGCACGGTGCCGTCGCTCTTGCTTCGGTCCGCCTTTGCAGACGCGATCACGCTCGTGGACCCGGCCGGCAACCACAAACTGGCGGCAGGCCGAAGCACCGGGCGTGTGGACCCCGTGGCGGCGACCGTCGTTGCCGTCGCCCAAGGCCAGCGCATGAAGCGCGCTCCCGCAATCTCAGCCGGGAGGATGCTATGGGTATGAGCCGCAAGCGCCGCGAGTACATGCGGCACAGCGCAAAGGTCACGCGCACACGTCGCTGGAAAGCCCTGCGCCTGCAGATCCTCCGCCGCGATGACTTTCAATGCGTTCAGTGCGGCGAGCGCCGTTGGCTGGAAGTGGACCACATCGAGCCGGTGCGCACCTGCCCTGAGGGCGCTTATGCCCCCGGCAACCTGCAGACCCTCTGCAAATCATGTCACGCCAGAAAGACCCGTGAAGAGATCGGGCTCGGCGAGATATCCCCAGCCCGCCAAGCTTGGAGGGCACTACTCCTATCGAGCAAAGGAAAAATCTCAAATGCTTGACTCAACGAAAATCCAACGCCGTCAATCCGAAATCCGGCAATCTCTCGCGGAACTCGTTTCCAAGGAGTCCCCGAGCGAGGACGAAACTCGGACAATGTCCGATTTAGATGCGGAGTACCGCTCGAACGAAACCCGGTACCGCGCCGCCCTAATCGCGGAAGACGAAGAGCGTCGCGAGGCGAAGGACGATCTTGAGACCCGCTCGGACCGCGAGTGGGACGAGATGATGGGCAAATTCGAACTTCGGCAAGTGGCCTTGGCCCTCGACGAGGGTCGCCAGCTGGACGGACAGACGGCCGAAATCGTCACCGAACTGCGCAGCGAAGGCGGATATCGGGGAATTCCAGTGCCCTGGGCGGCTCTTGAGGTTCGTGCCGGTGAAACCGTCGCCGCCGATACGCCCAACCCGATCCGAACGGCGCCGATCATTGACCGGCTGTTCCCGCAGAGTGTCGCGGCGCAAATGGGCGGCCAGATGATAAACGTCGGTGTCGGCGAGCAGGAAACCCCGGTCACCAGTTCCGCCATTGCCGCCGGCTGGGCTGATGGGGAAACCGCCGACGTTCCGGGTCCGACTGAATATCAGACGGTCGACCGCCCGCTGAAACCCGACCACAACCTCGGTGTTCAGATGCGGATCACGCGGAAGGCGCTCAAGCAGTCCGGTACGGCACTCGAACAGGCCGTGCGGCGGGACATTTCCGGCGCGATCGAGGCAGAACTCGACAAGGCGGTGTTCCTCGGCACAGGCGCCAATGGTCAACCCACCGGTTTGGTGCCTGGCGCGACCGGCTACGGGATAACCGTAACACCCATCGACGCCGCCGCGGAATGGGCGCAGTTCCGGTCCGCCGTGACCCGCTTCATCACCTCAAACGCAGCCAGTGGCCCCGGCTCGGTGAACCTCATGATCCGACCCGAGGTCTGGGACTTCATGGATGGCGCGATTTGGGACACGGGAAGCGGGATTACCGAGTGGGACCGAATGTCCGAACAACTCGGCCGGATCCTCATGAGTCACAACGCCTTGGCGGCCCCAACGGGAAGCCCTGCGGAAACCACAGCGGTCCTAACGACGGCCGCCGGGGGCGTGGCGCCGTTCTTTGTCGGAACCTGGGGTGCCATTGATCTGATCCGGGATCCCTTCTCGGACGCACAGTCCGGCGGGCTCCGGCTCACGGCACTGACCACGATGGACATCACCGTCAGCCGGTCGACCCAGAGTGAAATCCTGACGGGTATCCGGTGATGCTTGAGGGCTTCGCAAACGGCGAGCTCTTTCTCGAAGAGCGCGCACAGGGAAGTCGGCGGCGGAGAATCCGTGGCAAATTTCCCTACAGGAAGCGTGCCGTCCTCTCGGACGGTGGTCGGACCGGGCGCCCCCGAAAGGAGGTCTTCGAGCCGCGCGCCTTCGCCTACAACGTGACCGCCAACGTCGATATCCGCCTGTTGGTGGGCCACGACTTCGGTAAGCCGTTGGCCTCGCGGGGGGCTGGCACCCTCGATCTGATCGATAGCGCGGAAGCCCTGACCTTCAAAGCCGAGATCGCCCCGGAACTTGAAGAGGCCTCATGGGTCCGCGATTTCTTCGCGGGCTTCGCGGCCGGGCTTATCATGGGCATCAGTCCCGGTTTCCGGATCCCGCCCGCCCGTGTCGCCCCGGATGCGGAGGTGATCGAGGAAGAGGACCCCGCCGAGGGCCAAGCCCTAATCCGGCGCATCCGGGAGGCTCTTCTCTTTGAACTGAGCGTCGTGACCGCCCCGGCTTACAAGGAAGCGGAACTCGAAGAGGCGCGCTCGTGGGAACGGAGCCAGAAACCGCTCGCTCCGCCCACCCACCTCGCACGGTGGCGCCTCTGATGGAGATTTTGCAAACCATAGAGGACTTTCCCGCCACGTATCCCGACGCGCCAGCGGACCTGTCGACAGAGGCCGCGGCGCTCGATCCGGACGCGCTCTGGCGGCGCATCGAGGCCTATATCGCGCACCGCTGGACGGAGCGGCAGGTTGCTTGGATCGTGGAAGGGCCCGGATGCTTTACTCCGACGCTCACTCCCGCGACGATCACCTCCGTCGAGATCTGGCAAACCGGCGAGTGGCAATCCGTCACTCTCAGCCCCGCGCCCTTGGGCCAGGTTCTCCCCGGCGCAGGACCGTACCGCTTCACGGCCAATGTGGGAGCGGGGACTGTCCCGCCCGACGTGATGGCAGCCTTTCGTCGGCTGGCGGAGTACCTGCGGAAATCCGGCGAAGACACAAGCCCCGGCTCGCGCTCAACCGGCGTGAGCATGGGTGAAATCAATCTAAGCACAGAGCGGGCACCCACGTGGATCGCGCGTGCGCTGGACTACAGCGGCGCTGCCGATCTGCTTCGCCCATATAGGAGGGTTTGAAATGCCCCAAGGAACGACGATCACACTTCCGGACGATCAGTGGACCGAACTGACCAACGACAACGCCACAACCGTCACGGTCCAGAGCCTTTCAGCCTGGCCGGTTCAGGTGAAAGGCAGCGTCAACGCTACACCGCCGACAGATGACTTGGGCGCACTGGAGTTGAGCCCGAACATCGGGATCATCAACCAGACGCTGCAGGACGTTTTCCCCGGCTCCGGCTTCACACGGCTATTCGCAAAGGGCCGATCTGGCGCCCGTGTGGTGATCTGGCATGCTTGAGAAAATCCGCTCTTTCTTCTCTGGCCAGCCGGTCGAAAAGCGCTCGGCCATGTCCGGCTTTACGGCAGAACTGATCGCTGCGCGGGAAAGCTACATCAGCGGCCGCCGTAGCATCGGGGAACTCACCGCGACCGTCCAGACCTGCGTGAGCCTGTGGGAAGGCGGCCTGAGCCTCGCGGACGTGGAGGGAACAGACCTTCTGACGCCCCGGACGCTCGGCATAATGGCGCGCTCCCTCGCGCTCCGCGGGGAGGCTGTGTTCCTTATCCGAGAGATGGGCCTCGTGCCCTGCAGCGATTGGGATCTGCGATCCCGCGACGCCAAGCCCACGGCCTACCGCGTGTCGGTCTCGGAAGCGGGTGGCGGTCGGACCGAGACAGCCTTGGCAGCCGAGGTCCTTCACGTCCGGATCGGAGCGGACGTAGCGGCCCCGTACTACGGCCAGGCACCTTTGAAACGCGCACAGCTGACGGCTGGCCTGCTTCACGCGGTTGAGGCGGCACTTTCGGAGGTATTCGAGACGGCCTCACTCGGGTCGCAACTCGTGCCATATCCTGAATCGCCCGACACCGATCTTGAAAAGATGGGTCGGGAGTTTCAGGCGAAGCGCGGGCGATTGCTACTCCGCGAGAGCGTGAACGTCGCGGCGGCTGGCGGAGCAACGCCGCAAACCGATTGGCGCCCAGCTGAACTGTCGCCCGACCTCTCCCGGAGCATGACCAAAGAGACGCTGGACGCGGCCCGAGGCTCGATCCTCAGCGTGTTCGGCGTCCTGCCCGGCTTGATGCACCCAGCGACCACTGGACCCCAAGTTAGGGAATCCCAGCGGCACTTGGCGCAATGGTGCCTGCAGCCCATCGCCGCCGTCATCGCCCAAGAGGCGACGGAGAAATTGGCGACACCGGTGAAGCTCGACGTCATGAGACCTGCGCAGGCCTTCGACGCGGGCGGTAGGGCCCGCGCGGCTGCGGGTGTGGTGCAGCTACTTGCCCAAGCCAAGGAAGCCGGGATCGACCCGGAACAGGCGCTTCGATTGGTCGATTGGGAATGAACAGAATAGCCGCGTTCGCCCTTCCCCTTGGGCTGCTCTGGCGCGGCTGACCGCGGCGAGTAGGTCCGCCCTAGAAGCCGGCCGACAGAAAGCCTCGGAGCGCTCCCCAGCCAGGTCACAGCGTGCTTGGGGGGCGCGCTCTACAGCTTGGGGTTTGCAATGGATCCGACGAAACGGCTCTGGTTTGCGGTTCTCCGCATCGGTCTCATCGACGCGGCCCTCGGGCGGGATGAAGACTGGCTTCTCTCTGACGGGTTCCATGCCGTGTGCGAGGCATGCGGTCTGGTGCCTGAGGCAGTCGCGGCGCGCTTCGAGGTGCACCGGGAAGAATTGGGCCGGCTGGCGGACGCAAGGAAGCGAGGGTGAACAGCAATGCGCCAATTGGCGCAAACTCAGCAAACCTCGGAGCCCCCTCAGCCAGGTTACGCAGTGCTGAGGGGGCGCATTATCCGATTTTAGGCAGCCTTGGCGGCTATCGCGATATTCGCTGACAGCCAAGCATTTGCCTCTTTCGAAGCGGATGACGTGGCCCAGCTTGGGAATGGCTTTAGCTGAACCACGACTATTGTGTCATCGTCGTCCAACAGACCCCGTAGCCAGTCTCGGACCACGTTTGCAGGTGAGCCAACCGTCAGTCCCCAGACGCTTTCTGCTAAGCGAACGCCAGAGTGGGCATTCATTGCTGCGTAAAACCTGCCGTAGTTGCGCACGCGGTGTGCGTCGTACGTTATGATGTGTGTGTAAATCGACATGCTATCGTCCTTTTGATTTGTGACGAGCAGGTTGACTCACTCTTAAGGCCGGGAAAGTCTCAGCCCACGATTCCTGTGATCCGCGCCTGCTCGACTTCGAGTTTGCGGATGTCGGGTTTCGGGCGCTGTCTTTCGTGAAGGGGAGGCAGCGCCCATCCGAACTGTCAAATCCCATCAAAATACAGCATAGGTGCCCTCGGCAACCCTAATTATTGGGGAATTGGTGGATATTCAGTGGAAAACTCTGGATAAAACGCAAGATGCAGTGTCCGGGGCTAAAAGCGCCGCTTGAGGCAAAGACAGGCGGGTATGCCCACTCCTGTCGCTAATTGCGACTAAGCACCTGATTCGATGTGTGTTATCGTCCCTGCACCGTAAACAGGAGAACCGATATGGTTGAAGATCAGGAAAGAACACAGCTCGAGCAGAAGGTCGAAGAACTTTACAAGAACGGCACGGAGTGGCAGCGCGCCGCCATTCAACTAACGGCGCTTGCAGGGGAACGGGACGAAAGGTTGCTGTCATTTTTCGCAAAGCTGGTCGGTGAGAAGCCCACGGAGCGCCCGGATCCTAACTTCTTCGGTAAGAACCTATCCCAAGTCATGCACAGCGTCATAGGCGAGGAAGCGGTTTGGTGGGCTGAGGCTTTTCGTCTTGCGGAGGACGCCAGAGACCAGATTCTTCTCAGCAAGCTGGACGAAGCCGCGACTATGAGATTGGGCTGGTAAACCGTTCCCCCAGCGTTCCCCTGCCGCCGCTTGCAGAAAAGCGAACTCTGCCGCTTTGCCTCAAGTCTCTGATTTCTTGGGAATTTTTGGCTCCGGCGGTAGGGATCGAACCTACGACCAATTGATTAACAGTCAACTGCTCTACCGCTGAGCTACGCCGGAACACGAGGCGCGCGTATAGCAAGGCGGGTTGGGTCCGTCCAGAGAAGAATTAGGCCAACGTGAAAACTGCTGTCAGGCTGATCGCTGGGACTGCCCGGACGCCGCCGCGTTCGTGTAGATCGATCAGGTGCGCGAGCACATTGCGGGACGCAACGGGCCACATTTGTCGGGGGGTGTCGGTGTAGATCCGGGCGGTCAGGTCTGACAGCGTGGCGGGGCCGGCGGAAAGGTGTTCGAGGATCGCGGCCTCTCGCCCTTTGCGATGGGCGATGAGCCAATCCAACCGCGCTGCAGGATCGGGAACGGGCGCCCCGTGGCCGGGGAAATAGACCTGCTCTCCCCTGTCCCGCAGTTTGGCACAGGACGCCATGAACGCTGCAAGATCTCCGTCAGGCGGCGAGATCAGCGTCGATGCCCACCCCATCACATGGTCGCCGCTCAGCAATGCGTCACCAAGGGCGAACGCCAAGTGGCCCGACACGTGGCCGGGCGTCTCGATGACGTCAATTTCTATCCCGTCAACCTTGATCCGGTCACCGTCTCGAAGCCGATCATTCGGGGTGAACGCGGTGTCGACGCCCTCTCCGCCCTCCAGCCCGACCTGAGACAGGGACTGCATCACTGCGCTGCGGCCCTCTTCCGGAGAACCATACGCCAGTACCGGTGCTCCGGTTTCTCGCGACAGCGCCGCCGCAAGCGGGCTGTGATCGCGATGCGCATGGGTCACCAGAATGTGCGAAACACGCGCCCCGCCGACAGCCGCTAGGATCGCCGCCAGATGCCCCGCATCCTCAGGGCCCGGGTCCACTACGGCCACCTCGCCAGTCCCGATCAGGTACGTGTTCGTCCCCCAATGCGTCATCGGCGACGGGTTCGGCGCCAGCACCCGGCGCAGACCGGGCTGCATCTCGACGGCCTTGCCAACAGGCGGCGCCTCATCACTCATTTCACGGCTTTCCTCTGCCGGGTTGGACGTTAGGGTTCTGCCATGAGTTTCGGGTGGCTGAAATACCTCTCGCCCCGGTCGCTGATCGGGCGTACCGCGCTGATCCTGCTGGTGCCAATCATCACCGTACAGCTCGTCGTCTCCTACGTCTTTATCCAGCGCCTTTACGAGGATGTGACTGAACAAATGACGCGCTCCATGATGCCGTCTCTGCTGGTCGTCACTGCCGAGATGGGCGAAACACCGAACCGGGAAACGGCCCTTGCTGTTGGTGCCGAGACGGGCTTCCCCCTGGGCATCCTCGTCAGCGATGCCGCCCCTCCCAAAGCGGATACCCGCCTGTTCTATGACTTATCAGGTGGGGTCGTGACCCGCGTCATGCACAGCGTGCTGCCAATCTCGGGCGGCGTCGATCTTGTGTCGAACGAACGCCGGGTCATCTTCGGCCTCGACACACCCCACGGCGCCGTGACGATGTCGTTCGAGCGGGCCCGTGTCTCGGCCCGCAACCCGCACCAGCTCTTAGTGTTGATGGTCTTCGTGTCGACCATTGTCACGCTGATCTCATTCCTGTTTCTCAAGAACCAGGTCCGCCCGATCCGCAAACTCGCCGAAGCCGCGTCGGCCTTCGGCAAGGGGCGCAATGTGCCGTACCGCCCGGCGGGCGCGACCGAGGTACGGCAGGCGGGGACCTCGTTCCTGGAAATGCGCGACCGGATCGAGCGGCATATCGAGCAGCGCACGCTCATGCTGTCGGGGGTCAGCCACGACCTGCGCACGCCGCTGACGCGGATGAAGCTGGGGCTCTCGCTGCTGCCGGATCAGGAGGACGCCGCGCCGCTCATGAAGGACGTGGACGACATGCAGGCCATGCTCGACACGTTCCTCGGCTTCGCCCGGGTGGAGGCGACCGAGACGGCGACCGAGGTCGATCCCCTGCAACTCGCCCGCGATGCCGCCGCGCAGGCCCGCAGCGCCGGGGCGGATGTCGAGATCGCGGGCGTCGTCGGCGAAGGCACGGTGGAGGTCCGCCCCATGGCCATCAGCCGCGCCATCGAGAACCTGATCGGCAACGCCACGCGCTATGGTACCAAGGCCATGGTATCCGTCACCTACCTTGAGAAATCCGTGCGCATCACCGTCGAAGACGACGGCCCCGGCATCCCCGAGTCCCAGCGCGACGAGGCCATGCGGCCCTTCACGCGGCTCGACCCCTCGCGCAATCAGGACAAGGGGGGCAGCGTGGGCCTCGGCCTGTCCATCGTGCGCGACATCGCGCGGCAGCACGGCGGCAGCTTACGGTTGGGCGAGAGTAAGGCCCTCGGCGGCCTCCGCGCCGATCTGGTGCTGGCGCGGTGAGCCTGTCGCATGACGACGTGTTCCGGACACCTCTGCCGGTGATCCTCGACCGCGCGACGGCCCTCGCCACGGCCCCAACTGAGGACGCGTTCAATGACGTGTGGTGCAGGCTGATGCAGGAAGAGATGGAAGACCGCGCCGCGTCGCTTGACATGACGCCCGACGCGCTGAAGGCATTGGATCGCTCGCCCTTCCTTCTGCGGACATGGGAGTGGCTGGAGGACCTTTGGTGGTCCCTCCGTCCGTCTCCGCAACTCCATGCACTGGAAGACAGCTTCCACCCCTATCTCAGCCCCCACCTCGCGGCGACCCGCCCCCTGCAGGACGTGCCGGGCGACTATGAGGAGATCGAAGTGGTCGTCGACGGGGTCATCGCGGCCATCCGCAAAGTGATCGACGGCAGCGACCAGTGGACGCCGGTTGCTAAGTCCGACGGGGTCCCCGTGTGGCACGGCGACGGCGCGACGCTGTTACTTCATGTGGAGGGGGAAGACCCGAAGATCATGGGCTATGACCTGCGCCTCGGGTGGTTCCCTGAGGTCGTATCTGCAAGCCGCATCGAGAAGATGCTGGAAGACGACGAGGCATTCTGACCAAAGCCAGAACGTTTCCCGGCGCGGAACCAAGGCCAACGGCCGCCGCGCCATCGCCGGGCCCACCCGAGGCCCGGCGACGGCGCAGCTCGGGCTTCAATGGCTCGCCACAACGCCCCATTGGAACCGCTCCCGCGCCCACGCGATCAGACGCCCATCGATGCAGATCAGCCCCAGCAGGATCAGCAGCATCCCACCAACATGCCCGGCGCCCAGCGTCTCGCCCAGCGCGACCACGCCCAGGAATGTTGCCGACACCGGAGCGATGAAGGTGACGAGGGACGCGTTCGTCGCCCCGATGCGCGGCAGCAGCCAGAACATCCCGAGGAACCCCGCCGACGTGATGCCAAACCCCAGCACCCCAATCGCCAGCGCGGCTTGCGCGTCGGGCATCACCGGCACGCCCTCAAGCGACCGGGCCAGCGGCGCAATCACCGCCGCCCCGCCTGTCATCGCCCAGGCCGTCAGCACCACCGGATCCACCGGCCCGAACCGCCGCACCAGGTTCAGCGCGATGCCGTAGCAAATCGGCGCGCCCACCGCGATGGCGACAAAGCGGGGGTCCGAGGCGCCCGCCTCACCCTCCAGCAGCGCGATGCACGCGATGCCGGCAAGGCCTAGCGCCACGCCAGCGCCCTTTCGCGCCGTCGCCCGCTCGCCCCCCGGCCAGAGGTGCGAGATCACGACGACCGCCACGGGCGTCATGCCGTTCGCAATCCCCGCCACGCTCGACGTGATCTCACCCTGCGCCAGCGCCAGCACCGCAAAGGGCGCCGCATATTGGAAGATGCCGAACACCGCGACGCCGAGGAGCATCGCCCCCAGGCCGCTCGCCGTCCGTCCCGTCGCAAAGAGCCACAGCCAGCAGCCCATCGCGCCAAGCACCACGCGCATCGCCGAGATCGTGATCGGCCCGTAGTGGGCCAGCAACACTTCGTTCAGCGCGAACGAGGTGCCAAACGCGCTCCCCAATATGACGAGGAGGATCCAATAACGGGTCGGCATAGCTGTGGCCTTTCAGGGTTCAGTAACTGTCCCGAACCGTGTGCGCCCCGCTCTTTTCAGACCGATGTCGCCCCGCGTTTCTTTTGTATCAGACAGTCGGCAGTTCGATCACGAAACACGCCCCGCCCGCATGGGTCGGGTCAAGCTTCACCGTCCCGCCATGGGCCACCACGATCCGGTGGCACAGCGCCAGTCCCACACCTGTCCCCTTCCCGCCCGTCTTCGTGGTGAACAGCGGGTCGAACACGCGCCCCGCGATCTCGTCGGGTATCCCCGGCCCATCATCCGCTAGCCGCAGCATCACACGTCCCTCCGCGCCGGACGCTGCCGAAATTTCGACCCGCCCTGCTTGCCCCGTTTCACCGATTGCATGGTCGGCGTTGATCAGAAGGTTGCTCAGCACCTGAACGATCTGCACCTCGTCGACGTTGAGCATCGGCAGCCCCTCGGCCACGTCCATCGCAATCGCCAGATCAGCCGTCTGCTCACCTGCGCGATACGCCTCGACCGCTGTCTCGACCACCTGAGCGACCGGCACCGGCTCCACCGCCAGTTGCCGATCCCGCGCCATGGACAGGAACGTGCGCACGATCTTCACACAGCGCTCCGCCGCGTCGTTGACCTTACCCAGCCGTGCCAGTGTCGCGTCGTCGAATGGCTCTTCCAGCAGGATATGCGTGTTGCCGACTACGATGCTGAGCGGGTTGTTCAACTCATGCGCCACGCCCGCCAACAGCTCCCCCAGCGCCGACAGTTTCTCGGCCTGGAACACCTGATCCTTCTGGCGCGCAAGCTCGTCCTGCATCGCGAGTTCCTCGCTCAGGTCGTCCATCGTCGAGACGACGACCTCTTCCCCGCGATAGTCGATCACCCGCGCTGAAATTGCGGCCGGAAACTCCGTCCCG
The DNA here is from genome assembly GCA_039190895.1 of Pseudomonadota bacterium. GTDB lineage: Bacteria > Pseudomonadota > Alphaproteobacteria > Rhodobacterales > Rhodobacteraceae > Ovoidimarina. Next base: position 20,185 of record JBCCXY010000001.1, read on the forward strand.
TCGCCCCGTCGCCCGGTGACGCGCATGTCATCCACCCGCGAATCCGGCAGCAGCATCGTGACAAAATCCGCCCTCTCCGTGCGTTTGGCGAAATGCTCCTGACTGTTGCGTCCCTTGCCCAGCAGGTCCGTCGCGGCGGGGGAGCGGTACAGGATCTGCCCGTCCCCGATCCGCGCCATGGTCAGGCTCGACGGGCAGGCCTCCAGCACCTTGGCCATAAGCTCTTCAATCTCGCTCTCACCGGCTTCCGCGTCGTCAAGAAGGTCCAGCGTCATCGCAAAGCCGCCGTCGCTGGTCCCCGCCAGCCGCACCCTCGCGACCCCGCCCCCGGCCAACTCGGCCTCGACCGGCGGCGGCTCTGCCCCGTTCAGCCGCTCTTCCACCAGCCGCAAGCCATGGCACGCCGCGACGGGGAGGACGCCGTGCCGCTGCACTTCATTCAGGAACAGGCCCCATGGCGTCCCCGGACGCAGGAACTCTGCGATCTGCCGGAACACGGACTCGAAGGGAGGATTCGTTGCCGCGAGCGCGCCTTCGGCGTCGAACAGGGCCACTGGCTGCGGCGACAGCGCGATCAGTTCCCCAGCGGGGATCATTGCGGCGCGGCCTCGGCCTCCGCCAGAAGGAACCCGCCCGCCGGGGCCTCGGTCAGCGCGAAGCGGCTGTCGAGCAGGTCGGCAATCGACGGGTCAACCACGATCCCCATCGGATCCGCCGTTGCCCTTGTGTTGTCCGCCAGCGCCACCGCCGGGCCGAAGACGTCATAGATATACTTCTGCACCCCCACGACCGACCCGATCACCGGGCCTGAGGCCAGCCCGACTCGCGCCGTCCACTTGATAGGATGCGTCCGGTTGCGTTGGTTCAGGTAGCTCAGAAACCGCACCGCCGCGCTTGCGACGTTGGCCGCGTGATCCCTGACCGGGTCCGGTACACCAGAGACCGCGAAATAGATGTCACCGTTCGTGCGCACCCGCTCACAACCGAATTGCTCTCCAATCCGGTCAAAGGCGGTGTAGATGTCGTTCAACTCGCTCACGATCACCGCCGGATCGTTGTCTGACAGGATCTCGGCAAACCCCGTGAAATCGAGCGTCACCACCGACACCGACTCAAACACGCGGGGCGCGACGACGCCGAACGCCTTGTACTCTTCATACGCCGTCCGGGGCATCATGTTCAGCAGCAGCTTTTCAACCTGTTCTTTCTCGCGCTTGATCTCGTGCGTGTTCCGCTCAACCATCATGGAGTAGGAATCGATCATGGATTCCAACTCCTTAATCCGCGTGATGTTCTGACAGACGAGCACCGCAAGCGGCACGCCACTGTCCTGAGGGCGGTTGAACTCGATCGCCACCGTCATCGTCCGGCGCCGCAGCTTGAACGTGATCTCAGCGCTGTGCTTCCCGCTTTCCAACAGCTTCGCGAACGCCGCAGGCACGTCGAGCGTCGGCACCATGTCATCCAGCTTCGCGCCCGGATCGGCGGTGCCAAACCACTCCATGAACGTGTCATTCACGAACTGCACGGCGTGGGTCTCCACGTCGACCAGCGCGACGCCCACGCCAATGGCGCGTAAAAGCTGTTCGTTGATCGCTTCGATGGACATCAGGCGGTCACCAGCAACGCACGGCGCGCCTCGAACGCGTCCAGCACGGCTTGCGTATCGTCGACGTCCACGTCGAACTCATCCAGCGTGTCTTTCACCAGCTCTTTCAGCCGATCAAAGTGAAACGGCAGGATCGTCAGGTGCTTGTGCGCCGAAGCGATATGCGCGTCCGTGAAGGACGCCGGCCCGCCCATCAGTGAGGCGACGAACTTCGTCTGGTGGTCAATCAGGTTGGCCATATCCACGTCATCAAAAAACGGCCCGACATCGTCGTCGTCCAACAGCTTGTCGTAGAGCGTCATGACGACCTTGCTGATCGTCGAAAAGCCCCCGTACTTTTCGTACAGTGTTTTATCCACTGGCCCTGTCCCCTCGACAGTCGCTTGCTCGAACCCGGCTCGGTCTCACGCCGCCTGCCGAAGCTCTGTGGCCGCACCCTGCCATCCCGCCTCGGCGCGCACAAGAAACTCGCGGATTGCGGGGTGGACAATGTGCGGATCGGTCAGATGCGAGGACACCCCTGCCCCGGAAACGAACATGGGCTGCGCAAAGGGCAGCGCATCGGTCAGCGTGCCGTGCACCGCAAGCGCCTCGACCGGGGCCTCTTCGCCGGTGATCAGAAGCGTGGGGCACACCACCCCGGCCAGGTCCACCGGGCTGAGCTCATGGGTTTCCTGATCGGCATAGGTCGAAATCAATCGACCCGCCCGCAACGCAAGCCTGGTCTGCAGCCCGAACGACGTCTGTGCCCAGCGGCCTTCGCCGTACCAGAAATCCACCATTGTCCGCATCGCGTTCCAGGCATCCCCCTCCATCGCAAACACCCGTGCCGTCCGGCGCGCCTCGCGACCCGCCTGAAACAGCGCGGTATCCGTGAACTCGGGCAGCGCGGGGGCCATGTCAGCGTCGATCAACGTCAGGCTACGGAACCGCCAGGGCTGCGTCGCCGCAAGCTCCAGCATGACCGAGGCCGCCGTACGGTGCGCCACCACATGCGTCGCCTGCCGGGACGCAAACATCTTCGCCGCACGCACGAGCGCGACCGAGCGGAACGCGGGCCGCACATGATGCGACAGCCAGCGCCATTCCGTACGATCCCCCATCACGCCCGACACAAAACGAACCGGCGCCGCAGCGGGGGTGGAGGTATCGGCAGTTGCCGGATCAAACCAGATCATTGTTCCTATCCCTTCCTTGAACGGCTGCAGGGGTATGAGGGCGCTGTATCAGTCGGATTGCGCGCCCCGTTTCATTTGTATCAGGCGGCCTCGGGGACGGGCGCGAACGCCTCGACCATCCAGTCCTGCTCGGCCTTCATGATCTTGTTCAGCCGCACATGGGCCGCCATGAGCTCGTTCATGCTCATCGAGAAGGCCGCGATTTCGTCCGTCACGTCGAACAGGTCCTGCGCAAGCCCGTCTCGCGTGAACTCATAGGCCTTCAACGCCGCATCGCCACCGTCCAGCGCGGCGCGGGCGAGGATTTCGGCATCCCGCAAGGCATCGGTAATGCCATGAGCCGTCAGCGGGTCCTTGAAGTACCCCGCATCGCCGACCAGGGCCCAACCGGCGCCCGCAGACTTGCGGAAATACCCGGGCTCGCCCCGAAACACGACCGGCCTCGAAACGGGCTGCGCCAGCTCATCCTCCAGCCCGGGGCGCGATGCCCGACACAGCGCCTCCAACGTACCCTGCGCGCCTTTCTCTTGCAGCATGACCGCCATGGCGCCGGGCCGAGCACCGGCAAAGATACAATGCGCCCCGTCATTTGTCGGGATCGCCCCGGCGGCGCAATCGGGCTGGTAGTACCAACGATAGCCGTCGTTCACGGGGCCTTCGAAATAGCCGTACACACAAGCAATCGTGTTCCCGGCAACCGTATGCGCCGCCGCCTTCACCCGCCGCGCAACGGTGGAGCGTCGCCCGTCAGCGCCCACGACCAGATCGGCAAAAACCTGTCGCGTCACGCCACCCTCAGCAATCGTAGCGCCCACGACCCGACCCGCATCATTGCGGATCACGTCCTTGAATGCCGTCTGAAACCGCACATCGACGCCCGCCTCACGCGCGGCCTCAACCAGCGTCCGGTCCAGCAGATGCCGCCGGGGGGCAATCAGGCCGTTCGTCCCATGCGCCGGGCGGATCGGAACCTCAAAGTGCGCATCGCCGTACCAGAACGTGGTCTTCGTCACCTCGGGCGTGCCCGTGGCCAGGAGGTTGTCCAGCAGCCCCCAGCGCGCCAGTTGCATCGTCGCCCCGCGCATCAGCGCGTGCGTCGACATCGTGTCCGACCCGGCCTCGGCCCAGTCCACCAACAGCACGCGCATGCCGCCCCGCGCCATCAGCATCGCCGTCGACGCGCCCGCAACCCGGGCACCCACAACAATCGCGTCGTATCTGAAATCCATCGGTTTTCTCCGTCAAGCGGCCCGCGCGGTGGCGTGGCCAAGGTGGTTGGACAAGTTGACGGCCAGGTCGCGCGCATCCGCGCCCACGCCGTCGATGAAAGTGGAATTCCGCCGCCGCATGAACGGCAGCCCAAGCGCATAGAGCCCCGGCACCGCCGTCATTCCGCCGCTCTGCATCAGCTCTCCGTCCGTGTCGGTCACGGGCAGGTCGAGCCACGGATAACTCCGCCGAAACCCGGTCGCCCAGATTACGGTCTCGATGTCGCTGAGGTCGATGCAATCGGGCTCATCCTTCGGCGGCGGCGGGGGAGAGTACGCCCGCTCGGGCCGCGCCTCGGCCCCGCTCTCGGCGATGAAGCCATCGATCCGCGCGAGCAGCCGCTGACAGCGCTTTCCGGCGGTCTGCATCTGCACCCGCAGATCGCCCGACAGCCGCAGCGTGTCACCGTCGACGCCAAGCGCCCGGCTCACCACGCGCACGCCCTCGGAGCGGACCGTGTCGAGCCCGATGTTCCGGGGCCGCGTGTCCCCGATCAGTTGCAGCGACGGATGCTTCGGCGTCGGCCGCGCCGAATCGCGTGCCTCGGCCAGGATGCCCGAGAGGTCCATCCAGCGCAGAATATCGCGCCCGCGATACCGCCGGGGCAGACAGACATGAGAGCCACTGGCCAGCGTCACCTGGCGCCCGGACCGCTGAATCTCTTCCGCCAGTTGCACCCCGGTCGCCGAGCCGCCGACGACGAGAACGCCGCCCTGCCCCAGCTGATCCGGATGCACGTAATCCTTCGTCGTCACCTGCGCGATCCGCGTCGGCAACGCGCTCGCCCAGGCGGGAATGTTCGGTTGATCGCAGGCCCCCGTCGCGACCACGACAGATCGCGCGAGATACGTCGGCCCGTCTGTCACAACGCGAAACCCGCGCGAGACCTTCCGGACCGAGATCACGTCCGTGAACTCCCGCACCGGCGCCTCGAAGCTCCGCGCGTAGCGCGCGAGCATCGCCGTCACCTGGTCCTTGTGCATGAACCCGCGCGGATCGGCGCCGTCATAGGCATAGCCCGGCAGCCGCGTCATCCAGTTCGGCGTCAGCAGGCGCAGCGAAGCCCACCGCTCTGTCCGCCAGCGACCGGCGACGGCGCCACGGTCAAGCACGACGTGCTCTATGCCGCGGTCGGTCAGGCACCGGCTCATGGCGAGCCCGGCCTGACCGGCTCCGATGATGAGGCTATCTGTCTGATATGCCACGGGTTTCGTCCTTGTGGTTCCGCGTCAGCTCGACGTCGGGTGAAAGATCAGGTTGTCGACCGGACGGCGCTTGGCCTCGGGGCGACGGGCGGGAGGGTTGGGACGCACGCTCATCCCGCGTACCACCCGGCACCGGCGTTGCGTCCCAGGGTCAGGATCTGGCGCTGCGCATCGCGCTCTCGCCGATCGATTGCCCGGATTGTCTTGCGAACTCGCATGTCTTGTCCTTTCAGGGGGTTGGGGGCGGCGCGAGGCCGCCCCAAAGGGGTCAGGCCACGTCGACGGTGACGTCCGTGCCGTTCTTCAGCATGTCGAACACGGCAGAGCGGGCGACGGACTGCTGCACGATCTTCTGCAGCGCTTCGGCGTCGGCATCGCCATCGATGGCGACCTTGGCGCGGATGCCCTGGAAGCCGTTGCGAACCTCATCGTTCAGCCCAAGAAGACCAAGAAGGTTGATGTCGCCCTCAACGGTCACCTTGACCGACGTCAGCGCAATCTGGCGCGCCGAGGCGATGTTGCCGATCCCGGCCGTCAGACACGCGGCCAGCGCCGAAAGAAGGTACTCAACCGGAGCAGGCGCTTCGTCGCCGCCGGTGAGAACCGCCGGATGGTCGCCGTCGATGATGAACGTCTGCTCACGCTCATGCTCGGCGCCCGCGCCGAAATAGCCGTTGACGGTGGCGCGGCTGTGGGTGCCCTTCACCCAGTTTCCTTCCGAGCGGAACTGGAACTGCGCCAGCTCCGGCTGGCTGCCAACAACGCCGATGGTGCCCAGAAGCGTCGGCACGTCGACGCCGTTCATGGCGAGCTTGGCAGGCTTTTCGAGAGTGGTCGTGGTCATCTGAATTTGTCCTTTCTGTTTGCAAAAAACCGAAACGCGGCGGGCAATCGGGGAAAATGGGAGAAGGACCCGCCGCGCCTCGGCTATGGGGCGGTTATGCAGGCGCCCTGTTTCAGTCTGCGGTCGGGTGTCGGGCTGCAGAGTTTCATCTGTTTCAAGCAGATGTCCCGCCGGTAAGCCCCTGCCCCCAAACGGAAATCACAAGAGTAGGGTGGGCAATCTGCCCAGCGTCCCGGACGTCACGGCTGATGCACTTTATTGCGGACAAAGCCGACCTGCGCGATGCCCCATCCAATCAAGCTTTTCTCATAGCTATTTATCGGGACACTATGAGAAACAGTTGTGGCTTTGATCGTCGTCGAGCTGCAGATGGGCCATAGAAATAAAGGAAATCATGTACAAAACGGCATCGTGCTCAAGACTGAGAATTACGCCGCCTGCTGCACATTCTATGGCGAGAAACTTGGCTTGCCGGTCATCTTTGTCGAAGATCACGAAACGTGGAACATCACCTGCTTCGGGATTGGATCGGGGTACCTAATGGTGGAGACTGGCGGCATCGGCGCTCCCCCTGAGAAGTCTTTTGCGCAATCCCCGGTCAAAATCCGATTGAACGTCGACGACTTGGAGAAATCGGTCGCGGAAATCCGGGAGAATGGCCTAGACGCAGAAATCCAAAGGCACGACTGGGGAAATGTATCTGAGATCAATGACCCTGACGGAAACAGGATTGCGCTGCGGCAGCACAGCAGCGTTTACACGCTTAAGAGTTGAACCGGACACTCTACCCGACACTCATTCAAAAAAGGCCCGCCAAAAGGCGGGCCAGTCACAAGGGAAGAACGCGGGGACTACCGCGGGTGGAGCCATTTGGGCAGGTACGCGTACGCGTTGTCCGCAGCCGCCGTCATGGCAATGTCGTGGGCCGCCAGCCGCTCCGCCAGTTCACCCGAATTGTAGGCATCGAAGGTGTCCGTCGCGCCGCCGATATGCTCGCCGCCGACAAAGACCTGCGGGATCGTCGGCGCGCCCGTGATCTCACGCAGCGCGGCGCGGATTTTGCCGCCGCGGTCGCCCTCCTGATAGGTCACCGAGTCCAGATCGATGGGCGTGTAAGCGATCCCGGCTTCTTCGAACATGTTGCGGACGGACCAGCAGAACTCGCACCACTCCAGCCCGTAGAACACGACCGGCGACGCGTGTACCGTCTCGCGAACCTCCTCCAACGCCTCCGGCAGCGCAGGCGCAGGGGCAGCCGTCGACGGCGCCAAAGCCCGGTCAAACCGGATCGTCTCGGTGGACTTTGAGATATCCTGCTCTTCTGCTGTCATCTCTTCCGGGATGTCCGCGAACAGCGGCGTCGACATATACCGCTCACCGGTATCCGGCAGCATGGCGAGAATCTTTGATCCCCTCGGCGCCGTCTTCGCCACCTCCATCGCGGCGGCAAACGTGGCGCCTGCACTGATGCCAACGAACAGCCCCTCGCGCCGCGCCAACTCGCGCGCGTACCGCAACGCATCATCCCCGGGCACGGCCTGGAACCGGTCGATATATCCCTCTTCCAGCGCCTCATGCGCCACTGCCGAGATGAAGTCCGGCGACCAGCCCTGCATCGGATGCGGGCGGAAGTTCGGATGGCTCTCCGCTGCCGAGCCGTCATCGTTGAACGCCTGCACGATCCCGCTCGACAACAGCGGCGAGTTATCCGGCTCTGCCGCCACAATCACCGTCTCGGGGCTGCGGGCCTTCAGCACGCGCGAAACACCTGTCATCGTGCCACCCGTGCCGAACCCCGACACCCAATAATCCAACCCATCGCCGAAATCCTTCAGGATCTCCACCGCCGTCGTCCGGGCGTGAACCTCCGGGTTCGCCGGGTTCTCAAACTGCCGCGCCAGGAACCAGCCGTGCTTGTCAGCCAACTCCTTCGCCTTCCGCACCATCCCGGTGCCCTTCTCGGCCGCCGGAGTCAGCACAACCTTCGCGCCCAGAAACCGCATCATCTTCCGCCGCTCGACCGAAAAGCTCTCGGCCATCGTCACAACCAGCGGATAGCCCTTCTGCGCGCAGACCATCGCGAGCCCGATCCCGGTATTGCCCGAAGTCGCCTCGATCACCGTCTGCCCGGGCCTCAGCGAACCATCCCGCTCTGCCGCCCCGATAATGCTCAGCGCGAGACGGTCCTTCACCGAGCCACCCGGATTGGCGGCCTCGACTTTGACGAACATCTCCACGCCCTCGGGCGCGAGGTGGTTGATCCGCACGATGGGCGTCTGCCCGATGGTGTCGAGGATGGAGGCATGGATGGTCATATCAATCTCTTTCGCAAAAGGGGGATCAGCGCCCAAAGAAGCGCTCAAAATTCGTGCCACGCAGCCGGCCCTGCCACTCCTCGGGGCTGGGCCGGCGCGGGAACCAGCGTGCCATCAGAAGTACCGCGGCAGACGCTTGGGCGCCGCTTGGGACTTCGTCGGACGAATGTCGGTGAGGCCAATGTCGTACATCGTCCGAGCATCCAGTTCGATCTCACGCTTCGGCGCGATGGTGGCCATCAGCCGCATGATGCCGGGGCGGGTTGCGATTGCTTCGTAGTCCATGGGTCAGTCCTTCCATCTGTGCGCTGTTGTTTGGCGCGTTGTTGATGGAGTGGGATTTGGGCCCTGCACGTTGCAGCCTGATGTCACACGCGGGCCATTTGTGTATCGAATGCTTCCGCCCCGAAACCACGGGCAGAAACACAGCATAGCGGCGCAATATCAGGGTTTTAGACGAGGATCCGTGCATGGCGCAGGGTCCGCTCGCTGTTACAATTGAAACATAACGCTCTGGTTCTGAAAACTGCACGAAACACAGCCGCCATACCGTATCCATCCATGAATATACCGCACGACCCAGCCACCGTCACCGTCGAACTGCTGACGGACGCGCTAGAGGCCCTCTCTGAAGGCATCGCCATCTACGACAAGGACGAACGCTTGGTCATCTGCAACAGCCGATACAAAGAGCTGTTGGGCCCGATCCAGCAGATGATCGAACCCGGGATGCAATGGCGCGACCTGATCCAAAGCTGCGTCGAGAAAGGCATGGTCACCGACCGCGATGAGCGGGGACGCGATTGGGTCGAGACCTCGGAAGAGCAGCGCGGCCAGTACATGCGCGAGACCGAGATCAGGCAGACCGACGGGCGCACGTTCCACATCTCGTACCACCCCACGAAGACGGGCGGCTTCGTCGTGACGCGTTCGGACATCACCGAACGCCGCAAGGCCGAAGACCGCGCAGCCGAGCGAGAGGCCCTACTCACCACCATCCTGGGCACCAACCCGACGCCCGTCATCATGGCGCGCCTCGACGACGGACGGGTCATCTACCGCTCCCCCGCCGCCCACTCGATGTTCGGCCATACCGAGTTCGGTCGCGACTATTTCGTCGATCCCGAGGCGCCGGATGATTACGTCGCCAAGCTCAAGGTCACGGGCCACATCCATGATGAGACGTATCGCGTCCGCGCCTCTGACGGCAGCGAACGGACCGTCTCGGTCTCGGGCGGGCTGACCGAATATAACGGCGAGCCTCACGTGGTTTCGTCGGTCACAGACCTGACCGAGCAACTCGAACGCGACGCGCTGATCCGCAAGGTTGTCGAATCCTACCCCGCCCCCGTCATGATGAACCGCCCCGGCACCGGCGAAATCCTTTATAAGAGCGGGGGCATCGACAAGATCTTAGGCAAGCACGCCTCCACCAAGGAATTCTATGTCGACCTCGCTGACCGCGACGAATTCCTTAGCAGGCTTTACGCTGTGGGCGAGCTGCACGACTATCGCCTGCGCCACTATAACGCCGAGGGCGTCCCGACATGGTTCGCGGTCTCGGCCCGGCTGATCAAGATGAACGGCGAGGATGTCCTCGTCTCGCACATCCGCGACCTGACCACGCAGCTAGAGATCGAGGCAGAGCTCGACACCCAGCGCCAGCAGATCTTCCAGAACGAAAAGATGTCGGCCCTCGGTGGCCTTCTCGCCGGGGTCGCGCACGAGTTGAACAACCCGCTCTCGGTGGTGGTGGGCCACGCGCTGATGCTGCAGGACGAGACCAACGACCCCAATGTCAAACGCCAGATCTCCAAGATCAGCACCGCCGCCGAACGATGTGCCAAAATCGTGAAAACCTTCCTCACCATGGCACGGCAAGAACCGGCGGCGATGGACCTCACCAGCATCAATGACGTGATCCGCACCGCCGCCGAAGTGGCGAAGTTCGGCGAGGCGGCCAGCGCCGTGACCATCGAAACCGACCTCACCCCCTCGCTGAAGCCTGTCAGCATCGACGCCGATCAGATTACTCAAGTGGTGATCAACCTGATCCTGAACGCCGAACAGGCCATCCAGAGCTCCAATCAGGGTGACCGTGTCCTGATCCAAACCGAAGCCGCCGGCGACGGCGTCCGTATCACCGTCGAGGATAACGGCCCCGGCGTCCCCGTCGACATCCGGGGCCGCGTGTTCGACCCGTTCTTCACGACCAAGGGCGTGGGCGAAGGGACCGGCATCGGCCTCGCCGTCTGCCATCGCATCGTCGCGGCCCACAACGGCAAGATCACCGTAGACGACGCCAAGGGCGGCGGCGCCCGCTTCCGGATCACTCTGCCCGAAGCCGCGCCCATGGCCGCCGCGCCCGAAGCCCCCGCCGCCCCCGAAACCGCCAAAGCCGCCCGCGTTCTTGTGATCGACGACGAGCGCGACGTGGCCGATCTGAACGCCGAGGTTCTGACCCGCGGCGGCTTCGAGGTCGAGGTCATCTACGACGCCAAGCAAGCGCTCGACATCCTGAAAGACGATCGCTTCGACGCGATCATCAGCGACCTGAACATGCCCGGCGTCGATGGGCGCGGCCTTCACGATACGCTACGCCAGAACTTCCCCGAGATGCTGAACCACATCGGCTACATCACCGGCGACACGCTGGGCAGTTCGTCCCAGGGGTTCCTCAAGGAATCCGGGCGCCCGTACCTTGAAAAACCTGTCTCTCCGAAGGAACTCCGGGCCTTCGTGTCCCAACTCTGCACCGAGGCCTCGACATGACAGAAACCCCCACGATCCTCGTCTGCGACGACGAAACCGACCTGCGCGAGATGCTGCAAGAGTACCTGCAGAAACGCGGCTTCGCCGTCCGCCTTGCCGCCAATGCCGACGAATTGCGCTCGCAGATCGAGGCGCACGAGCCCGACCTCGTGATCCTCGACATCAACATGCCGGGCGAAGACGGCCTGTCGGCCTTGCGCGGCCTGCGCACCTCCAGCGACCTGCCGGTGATCATGCTGACAGCGGCGGGCGAAACCATCGACCGCATCGTGGGGCTCGAGATGGGGGCCGACGATTATCTCGGCAAACCCGTCGACCTGCGAGAGCTGGAGGCCCGCGTCAAAGCCGTCCTCCGCCGCCAATCCACCCAGACCGAGAGCCCCTCATCGCCCCCTTCCGGGGCCGCCTCGGTCACGTTCGGAGAATTCACGCTTAACCTCGAATCGACCAAGCTGACCAACGCGGAGGGCGAAGAAGTCCCCCTGACCTCGATGGAGTTCCGCCTTCTCAAGCTCTTCGCCGAAAACCGCGCCCGCGTGCTGAACCGCGACCAGATCCTCGAACAGGCCCACGACCGCTCGTGGGACCCGTTCGACCGCAGCATCGACATCCGCATCTCGCGCCTCCGCCGCAAGATCGAGAAAAACCCCCAAAAACCCGCCATCATCCGCACCGTCCGCGGCATCGGCTACGTCTTCGACCCCGAAACCTGACTACTCGTTTGGCGCGGTAACTACAGTGTCCGGTGGAGGGGTCGTGCAAGGCCCCGGTTCGCCCAAACCAAAAACGTCCGGCGTACACGACGTCCGGCCACATCTCTGCATCCTGCTGACGTAGGCCGCGCTACCCGCATCCAGACGGTCACTGATCTGCCGCCGCAGGTCGGGACCAACCCGATCCCACTGCGTGCATGCAAGGAAGATTCCATGCCTGGGAATGCTTGCCTTAAGCAAGCTGTCGGTCAGCTCTACCTGCTTCAACGCTATCGTCATCTCCTCCGCGTCATCCTTTGCGCCAAGCCAGGCCTTCAGATCAGCAATCGGCCCGTCACGGTAGTCATCCAAACGGCGCGATTTCCCAGCCCTCATTCCGGGATGAAACCACGTTGGTCTGGCCCGCGTGCTGCTTTGAACGATCCGGTCGATTTCACCGTCAGCTTTGCTGATAAGCCGCTGCTCACTGCGACGACTGCTGACGACGGGCCCAACTCTTCCCCAGACGTCATAGGTCAAGCGAAGCTCGGCGCTCGACGTCTCAACTGGTTCAAGAAGCAAGCAAATTCCACGCGCCTTCCTGTTGTGCGACATGCCTTCACGCGGATGAAACACCCGCTCCGCGCCAGAGAAGCACCGCACATCCCCACGCAAAAGCGTCGCGCGGTATATCTGCTCGCGCCCGAGCTCAAGGAAGTTACCATTGTCCGGATCAGCCAACTCCCACAAACGCGGGAGTTCATCGGCCCACAAGAAGATGTCGCGCCAATTGCTTTCAATCGGCCAATCCAAATGCAGCCCGGTAAACGCTTGGGGGGCAAAGTCCCACGCCTCTGAACGACTGAGGAGTTGGCGTTCCCAATCCGCGGTCCGGATCCAGCTGGCGTTTGCCTGGATCTGGTAGAAACGGACCCCGGCAATCGCGACGTATACAACGACTGCAAGTGCCGATCCGTAGAAATAGCCATCGCGTTCGCCCCGGATAAGCCCGACCGCAACAAACAATCCCACTGCAATCCACATGATCGCCCGCAACACTGACAGGCCATCTGCTAGCTCACCCATGAAGCGTGCCCCCTTTCGAGATTCGGGCTCGGCTACTAGCCTAGCAAATCCAACGGATGGCGCAGCAAACGACCCACAAGCCCACCACCCGCTAGACCGCCTTGAGAAATCCGTGGCTGACATGAAGCCGCAGGCACCTTTCCCCGTCAGACCCCGAGAAATCGGTCTTTTACATCATCCGACAGCTCATGCATTGCGCCGCTCCAAACGGTTTCGCCTCGCGCGAGGACGACAGAGCTATCAGCAATAGTGGCAAGTTCCTTTAAGGACTTGTCCACTACAAGAATGGACAGGCTTCCCTCATCCTTCAGCACCCGAATGGCGGCCCAAATCTCTTGCCGAACGATTGGGGCTAGCCCCTCGGTCGCCTCGTCGAGGATTAGGAGAGACGGGTTCGTCATCAGCGCGCGTCCAATGGCGAGCATCTGCTGCTCTCCACCCGACAGCGTCGCGGCGCTTTGGGCACGACGCTCCGCAAGGCGCGGAAACAGCCCGGTCACCCGGGCAAAGTCCCAGTACCCGGGCCGGGCCGCGACGCTCAGGTTCTGCGCCACGGTCAGGTTCGCAAAGCAGCGCCGCCCCTCAGGGACGAGCCCGAGCCCCAGCCGCGCGGCAGTGTGAGAAGGCTCGGCGCTGATGTCGTGACCGTCAAACTCCACCCGCCCGCCGTGATGCGGCAGCATCCGGCAGATTGCTTTGATCGTCGTCGACTTCCCCACCCCATTGCGCCCGAGCAAAGCCGTGACCCCGCCCCGCTCCACTTCCAGAGACACGCCGAACAACGCCTGCGTGGCGCCGTAGCCGGCGGTCAGGTTGTCGACGCGCAAGAGGCTCACAGCGCGTCCTCCTCATCGCCAAGATACGCCCGGCGCACCTCGGTATTCGCGCGGATCTCCTCTACCGACCCGGTCGCGATGACGCGGCCATAGACCAGCACACTGATACGGTCGGCGAGGGCAAAGACCGCGTCCATGTCGTGCTCCACCAGCAGGATCGGCGCCTCGTGCTTGAGCTGCGCCAGCAGCTCGGTCAGCTCCGCCGCGCCCTCGTTGCCGAGCCCTGCCATAGGCTCATCCAGCAGGAAGACCTTGGGCCGCAGCGCGAGCGCCATAGCAAGCTCCAGCCGCCGCCGCTCCCCATGCGACAAGTCCGCAGCGGGCGTCCCCAACCGGGTCTCAAGGCGGACGCGGGCCGCATGTTCCGCCACCTCATCCAGACGCGCGTCCCTTGCCCGCGCCACCGCCCACAGGCGAAACCCCCGCCCATCGCGCCCTTGCAACGCCAGGAGGATGTTGTCGCGCACGCTATAGCCGGGCACCACGGCCGAGACCTGAAAGCTCCGCCCCAGCCCCCGCCGCGCCCGCGCCACTGTGTCGAGATGCGTCACGTCCTCACCCCGCAGCAGGACCGCCCCGCTGTCCGGCGCAATGCCCCCGGCAATCTGCCCGATAAGCGTGGACTTACCTGCACCGTTGGGCCCGATCAGCGCATGGATCTCGCCCTCCCGCACGTCAAGCGACACGTCGCAACTCGCCTCTACCGCGCCAAAGCGCTTCGAGAGGCCGCGCACGCTGAGGACCGCCTCATCCATCGGGCACCGCCCGCGCAGGGCGCACCACCGCCCCGGTGATCCCGCCCTTGGCAAACAGCACGATCAGCAGCAGCAGCGCACCGAGGTAGATGTGCCAGAAGTCACTGAGCCCACCCAGCAACTCCTCCAGCGTCACGAAAACGATGGCCCCAACAACCGGCCCAATCAGCCGCGCCACCCCGCCGAGGATCACGAAAATCATGATCTCGCCCGAGATTGTCCACGAGAACATCGCCGGGCTCACATACCGATTCAGATCGGCAAACAAGGCGCCTGCGAGCGCGGTGATCATCCCCGAGATGACAAACGCCGCCAGCTTCAGCCGCTTGGTCGAAATCCCCACCGTCTCCACCCGCGCCGCCGCCGACGGCACAGCGTTCAGCGCGAGGCCGAAGGGCGAGGCATTGATGCGGTGAACCAGCATCAGCACGACGGTCAGCACGGCGAAGCTCAGCCCGAAGAACGGCAACGGGGCGAGCGTATTCACCCCCGGGAAGCCGCCGCGCACGTAGATCGACATGCCGTCCTCGCCGCCATACGCGCTCCACGAGATGGCAAAGTAATAGAACATCTGGCCGAACGCCAAAGTGATCATGATGAAATAGGCCCCGTCCGTGCGTAGGCACAGCCCGCCGACGACAAACGCGGCAAGGCCGCCGACAAGCACCGCGAGGGGCCAGGTGACCAACATCGATTGGGTGCCCTCCAGCACGAACAACCCGTCATAGATCGGAACATAGGTCTGCACGTGGGTGGCGAGTATGCCAACCACATACCCACCCAGCCCAAAATACGCCGCATGCCCGAAGCTGATCATCCCCCCGTTGCCAAGCGCGAGGTTCAGCCCAATACCCGCAATCGCAAAGATCGCAGCACGGGTGGCGAGGGTGACCCAATAGGCCTCGCCAATAGCGTGGGCGACCAGAGCGAAGGCCAGAAGGCCCGCCCAGATACCCACGGTAAACCACCGCTCAGGGATCACGCCGCGCCCCCCATCAGCCCCTTGGGCCGCACCAGCAGGACCAGCGCCATGAGGATATAGATCAGCATCGACGACAGGATCGCGCCCGCGTCCTGGCTGCCGAAGACCGCCGTGCTCCAGATCGGCAGAAGGAACGCGCCCAGCGTCTGGACGAGGCCCACAAGGATCGCCCCCACCAGCGCCCCCTGGATGGAGCCGATGCCCCCGATTACCACGACGACGAAGGCGGTGATCAGCACCGGCTCCCCCATGCCGACCTCTACTGATTGCAAGGTCCCGACAAGCGCCCCCGCAAGCCCCGCCAGCCCCGCCCCAAGCGCGAAGACCAGCGTGTATAGGACCGAGATGTTGACTCCGAGCGCCGCGATCATCTCGCGATCCGCCTCGCCCGCTTGGATCTGAATACCCACCCGCGTGCGGGTGACCAGCAGGTAAAGCGCGGCGGCGACCGCGAGGCCCGCGCCGATCAGCACCAGCCGGAACAGCGGGTACTGGATGCCGAAGGGCAGCGAGACCGGCCCTGCGAGCATCTCAGGCACGTCAAGATAAAGCGGGAACGACCCGAAGGTCATCCGCGTGCCTTCCGAAAAGATCAGGATCAGCGCAAACGTCGCCAGCACCTGATCCAGATGATCGCGTGCATAGAGCCGCCGGATCACCAGCGTCTCGATCAGCACCCCTGCGAACGCCGCCGCCGCCGCGCTTGCGATCAGGGCCAGCGCGTAGGACCCCGTAGCCCCCGCCACCGCCGCCGCCGCAAAGGCTCCGACCATGAACAGCGACCCGTGGGCGAGGTTGATCAGCCCCATCACCCCGAACACGAGCGTAAGGCCCGCCGCCATCAGAAACAGCATCACGCCAAACTGAAGGCCGTTCAGGACCTGCTCAAGGATCAGAAGCGTCATCGGTCAGATGCGGCCGGGGCCCGCCCGGGGCCCCGGCCAATAGATTACATCTTGCAGTCGGCCGCATAGGCGTCGGAATGCTCGGACAGCGACGCTTCAAGGACCTTGTTCGTCAGCACGCCATCCACTTCGACGACCTCGCGGACATAGTAATCCTGGATCGGATGGTGGTTGGTGTTGAACTTGAAATCCCCCCGCGTCGACTCAAAGTTCGCAGCCCGCAGTGCCTCACGGAACGCCTCCGCATCGCTGACAGGCGCCACTTCGAGCGCCGAAAGGATCAGTTGCGCTGTGTCAAACCCCTGGCTGGCATACATCGACGGCAGCCGACCGTAGGCTTCCTGAAAGCTCTCGACAAACGCCACGTTCGCCGCGTTATCCAGATCAGGCGACCACTGCGCCGTGTTCGGCACGCCAAGCGCGGCCTTGCCCACGGCAGCGAGAATAGTCTGGTCAAAGCTGAACGCAGGACCCACAAGCGGGATCTCGACACCACTGTCCGCATACTGCTTTAGGAACGAGATCCCCATCCCGCCTGGCAGGAAGAAAAACACGCTGTCCGCATCCGATGCCCGGATCTGCGCGATCTCCGACGCGTAATCCGTCTGCCCCAGCTTCGTCAGCACCTCATTCGCGGGCTCACCCTCGAACATTCGCTTGAACCCGTTGATCGCGTCGATCCCCGCCGGATAATTCGGTGCCATCACGAAGGTGCTCTGATACCCGATCGACGTCGCATAAGCGCCCGCCGCCTCATGCACATTGTCATTCTGCCAGGCGACGTTGAAATAGTTCTCGTGACACCGCTCCCCCGCCAGCGCCGACGGCCCCGCGTTGGGCGACAGGTAGAACGTCCCCTGAGCCGTCACCGACGGCACCACCGCCATCGCGAGGTTCGAGAAGATCAGGCCGGTCATGATATCCACATTGTCCGACTGCATCATCCGGTCGGCGAGGCGCACCGCCACGTCGGGCTTGCGCTGATCATCTTCGACAATGACCTCGATGTCGTCCCTGCCCGATTGCTCAATCGCCAGCAGAAACCCGTCCCGCACGTCGATCCCAAGCCCCGCGCCGCCGCCAGACAGGGTTGAAATCATGCCGATCTTCGTCTCAGCCGATACCCCGCCTGCCGCAGCCGCCAGCGCCACCGCAGCAACACCCGCGAGCACTTTATTCAGCTTTTTCATTTATTTATCTCCCCTAGTTCACTCGTTTCCATCAGTGAAACGCCTTGAAGGCCTGAGTTGTCATCGACCGCACGATGTCATCGCTAACAAGCAGCTTCGTGTTGACGAACAAGCCCAGATCCTCGTCCTTCGGCACATACACCTTGATCATCAGATCGAATTCGCCGGTGATCGAGTAGATCTCGGAATGCAACTCAAGCAGCGCTAATTCTTCTGCGACCTTGTAGGCCGTGCCCGGCTTGCATTGCAGATAGATAAAGGCGGTGGTCATGGCACCGTCTCCGTTGGTTGAACGTCTGGCCCCTCGGCCAACGGCGGTCAGAATTGGCCGGATTGCCCGCAATTGAAAGGGTCAATCGGCGTTTTTTCTCGCTGAGGCGGGGGCTTGGACTTTGTTTGTCTTTCCAAGGAGAAAGGGTGTCAGGTTGGAATGGTGCCCGAGGAGAGACTCGAACTCTCACGATGTTGCCATCGGGGGATTTTGAATCCCCTGCGTCTACCATTCCGCCACTCGGGCCGCATCGCGGACAGATAGCGGAACGGATCGGGTGGGAAAAGCGGAAATCTGAGTCGAACAATTCCTGACGGCGGGGCGGTGGGCAATTTGCCCACCGCCCGCGCTCCGAGACTAGGTTCCGAACAGCGACAATTTGACGAGGGCGAGGCGGCGCCGGAACTCTGACACCGCGAGCGACCCGTCAAGGACGGCCGATGGCCGCTTGATCGCCTCCCGCAGTGTATCTCGCGCGGGCCAGGCCGCCAGCGCGGCGGCCTTCGCAGCCCCGGTCAGGCGGTGGGGTTGGTGGAGGTGTTCAATGGCCTGTTCGGCCAGCGCGTGAACGGCATCAGGGTCGGGCACTGGCAAGGGGCGCCTGTTGAGGCCGAAGTACTTCGGAACCGCAATGAACCATGCCGCCATCCCGGCGCCTCTCGCCAAGGCAGACGTGTCCCCTGCCCCGCCAAGCGCCTCCGCCGACACCTGCATCAAGGTCCCCGCCGTTTGATCCAGATGCGACCACAACTCGGCGTCGGTTGCGAAGGGCTCTCGCCCGATATCCCAGCGGCGCGCGTCAATGGCCGGCAGGAGCTTCGGCGCAAGGTCGGGCCGCAGAACCTCGGCTAGCGGCGTCACCACTTCGTGCCGCCGCACCGTGCCGCCGCCCGCGATCTCGTCCAACGCATCGCGCCACCATTGCAAGCGCATCTCGGCGATCAGTGGTTCTTCCGTCACGAAGGGCGCCCGCGCAACCTCCACGTTGAACGCATAGATCGGGAACAGCACCCGCCGCGCCGCGACTGGGGCGGCCATCGCGGCGGCGAAGCGGTCGGGGTCGCCCGCACGGACGATATCCGCGCAGGCCTGCAGGCTCACCTGGGGCGCACCACCAGCAGCGCGTAGGTGAACTCGTCCGCATACTCGCGCGCCACCGCAGCCTCTCGCGCCGCGACCTCCAGAACCTTGGCCATTTCGGCATCAGCACCGGGGGTCAATTCGGCAATCCACGCATCCTGCGGATCGTAATAAGCCGCCCACGCCTCTGGCGGCAGCAATCGGGACCCCAAAAGCTCATACCCCGCCGCCTCCACCCGAGCCTCAAGACCCTCCATCGCTGTCATCGGCGGGTAATCGGCCCAGTTCTCCACCGAAGCAGGCGACGGCGTGTCGGTCGTCCACACCGGCTCTGAAAATGCAACACAGGCGCCGGGTGACAGCTTCGAAGCAAACGCCCGCAACCCCTCGGTCACACCGAGGAAATAGATCGCCCCCGCGCACCAGATGAAATCGAACGGCCCCTCTGGGGCGTCCATGCTCGCGTGAACAGCCGTCACGCGCTGCGGATGCTCTCGCGCCACGCGCTCCACCAACGGGCCGTGGGTATCGACGGCCACGACCTCTGCCCCCGGCATCTCAGCCAGCAACGCGGGGATATCCGCGCCCGCTCCGCATCCTGCGTCCAGCACGCGGCCCGCGCCGACCGCGCCGGCGACACCAACGGCCCAGCCAACGTCCTCAGGCAGCCCCGGCCCCTGCCGCAAAAGCCCCTCGTGGAACTGCATGAATGGCGAAGATGTACTCACTCTGCAGCCTCTTTCAGTGCCGGGGACCCGTCACGCAACAGCTTCCACGTGACCGCATCCAGCAGCGCCTCGAAAGAAGCGTCCACGATGTTCGGCGACACGCCGACCGTCGCCCAGCGACGCCCGGTGTCGTCTTCGCTGTCGATCACCACGCGCGTCACCGCCTCGGTCCCGCCCTGCGTGATCCGCACCTTGAAGTCGACCAACCGCAGATCCTTTATGATCGGCTGATACGGCCCCAGGTCCTTCGCCAACGCCTTGGCCAAGGCGTTCACCGGCCCCCGGTCCGATCCCTCGTCGTCCATAGACTCCGACACCGACAGCTTCCGATCCCCAGCAATCCGCACGACAATAACCGCTTCCGACATACTAACCGCACGCCCATCCTGCACCCGCCGCTCAACCGAAACACGGTAGCGCTCCACTTCAAAGAACTGGGGCAGTTGGCCCAGCTCCTCGCGCGCCAGCAACTCAAACGACGCCTGCGCCGTGTCGTAGGAATACCCTTCCGCCTCCCGCGCCTTCACCCGCTCAAGGATGCGGGCGAGCGCCGGATCGCCCTTCTCGGCAGCGATACCCATCTCAGCGAGGCGCCTGATCAGGTTCGACTGCCCCGCTTGGTTCGACATCGGCACGATGCGCTCGTTGCCGACGACCTCGGGCGGAACGTGTTCGTAGGTCGTGGGGTCCTTGACTATGGCGCTCGCATGCAGCCCGGCCTTGTGCGCAAAGGCCGACGCGCCGACATACGGAGCGCTGCGCAGGGGCACGCGGTTCAGGATGTCGTCAAGCTGCCGCGAGGCGCGCGTCAGGGTCTCCAGCGCGTCGAGCGTCACGCCGGTCTCGAAGCGACTGGCATAGGGCCCTTTCAGCAGCAGCGTAGGGATGAGGGTGGTCAGGTTCGCGTTGCCGCACCGCTCCCCCAGCCCGTTCAGCGTCCCCTGCACCTGCCGTGCCCCCGCGTCCACCGCCGCCAACGAACCCGCAACGGCGTTGCCGGTGTCGTCATGGGTGTGAATGCCCAGCTTGTCGCCCGGAACACCCGTGGCGATCACCTCCGCCGTGATCCGCCCGATGTCCTGCGGCAGCGTGCCGCCATTCGTGTCGCACAGCACGACCCAGCGTGCCCCGGCCTCCAGCGCAGCGTGCAGACAGGAGACGGCGTAATCGGGGTTGTCCTTGTACCCGTCGAAGAAATGCTCCGCATCAAGCAGCGCCTCCCTTCCCTTGGCGACGAGATGCGCAACGCTCGCGCAAATGTTCTCAACATTCTCCTCCAGCGAAACGCCAAGGGCTGTTGTGACGTGGAAGTCGTGCGTCTTCCCCACAAGACAAACCGCATCGGTGCCTGCGTTGAGCACACCCGCCAACGTCTCATCATTCTCCGCGGATCGGCCCGAGCGCTTGGTCATCCCGAACGCCGTGAACGTCGCGCGGGTCTTGGGCGGCGCGCGGAAAAAGTCGTCATCGGTCGGGTTCGCCCCCGGCCAGCCGCCCTCAATATAGTCGACCCCCAGCGCGTCCAGCAGCCCCGCAATCTGGTGCTTCTCTTCGGGAGTGAACTGCACCCCCTGCGTCTGCTGCCCATCCCGCAGCGTCGTGTCGAACAGATACAACCGATCCTTGGTCATTCTAACTTCCCTGGCTCCCCCGCTAGGTCCATCGCCTCACACTCGCATCCACACCCTAAGGCCAATCACAGGCGTAGGGTGGGTTTCACCCCACCGTCCCCAGTCGGTCATCGGAGCGACTCCAACTTGGCCGGATCGAATCCCGGTCCAACTTCCCACTCGGCGCCGTCAGCGGTGTCCTTTACCAGCACACCCGCCGCGACAAACCCGTCGCGCAACGCATCGGCCCTGCCAAAGTCCTTCGCTTGGCGGGCAAGCGTCCGGGCCTCCAACAGCTCTTCGATCAACCGTGCCTGATCCGCGCTGACCTCGGCCCCTGCGGGTTCCAGCGTCTGCAACCCAAGCAGATCAAGCCCCGCCCGCAGCGCGGCTCCGTCCCGGTCCCGCGCAAGACCATGCAGCGCCGCAATGGCGCCGGGCGCGTTCAGATCATCCGCCAATGCGTCCAACACCGCCGCCGGGACCTCCCCGGCATCGCTCGCGATGTCGTGCCACCGTTCCAAAGTTGCCTTCGCCTCCCGCACCTTCTCCTCCGTCCAATCCATCGGCTTCCGGTAATGCGTCGACAGCAGCACGAAGCGGATCACCTCGCCCGGGATGCCCTTGTCCAGCAGGTCCCTGACGGTGAAGAAATTGCCGAGCGATTTCGACATCTTCTTCCCCTCGACCTGCAGCATCTCGTTATGCATCCAGATCTTCGCGAATCCGTGCCCCATGCAGCGCGATTGAGCGATTTCGTTCTCGTGATGCGGGAAGATCAGGTCGTTCCCGCCGCCGTGGATGTCGAACGTGTCGCCCAGCAGCTCGCCCGCCATGGCCGAGCACTCGATATGCCAGCCGGGTCGCCCCTTGCCCCATGGGCTGTCCCAGCCCGGCAATCCCTCGTCAGAGGGCTTCCACAGCACGAAGTCCATCGGGTCTTCCTTGTAGGGCGCAACCTCGACCCGGGCGCCCGCGATCATGTCATCTACCGAGCGGCCCGACAGCTTGCCGTAGTCCTGATACGACCGCACCCGGAACAGCACGTGCCTCTCGGCGGAATAAGCGTGACCCTTCTCGATCAGCGCGGCGCACATCGTGATCATCTGCGCGATGTACTGCGTCGCGCGGGGCTGGTGCGTGGGCTCCAGCGTGCCAAGCGCGGCCATATCCTCCAGATACCAGCGCGTCGTCTCGTCCGAGCGCTGCTGGATCAGCTCTTCGAGCGTCCCCTTGGCGCCCCCATCGCGACGGCGCAGCGCCTCGGCGTTTATCTTGTCGTCGACGTCCGTGATGTTCCGCACATAGGTCACGCGCGGATAAAGATGCCGCAACAACCGGAACAACACGTCGAACGACACCGCCGCCCGCGCGTTCCCCATATGCGCCCGATCATAAACCGTCGGCCCACAGACATACATCCGCACATGCCCGGGTTCGAGCGGGTCCAGCCGCTCTTTCGTGCGCGTTGCCGTGTTGTACAGCCGGATGTCAGTCATGTCTCAAGCGCCCCTTCGACGCACAGATGGTCCTGCGCGCGGGGCTGGCTAAACTCGTAGGGAGAAAAAGGAAACCGACCCGCGCGACGAATGTCAGCGGATAATGCAGCAAATGATGATGCGGCGGTCAGTCATTGCGATGGCGTAACGCAAAACGGGGGGTCTGTCACCCCCTCCACCGGGCTGATCACAAAAAGCGACGCGCTGAACCATATCGGATGGCTCAAGCCACCCGGCGTGCGTCCTCGTCGACATACGACGCCCCGGGCGAAATCTGGAACGTCGACACAAGGCCGTTCAGATTCTCAGCCGACGCCTTCACGGTCGAGCCGACGGCCACAACCTCTTCGTTCATCGCCGCGTTCTGCTGTGTGGCCGAGTCAATCTTGGCCAGTGTTGACGAGATGTCGCCTACCCGCACCGACTGCTCATTCGCGCCATCGCTGATGCTCTCGGTCAATTCGGCGATGCTGCCGATGGACGCCGACATCTTGCTGAGGGCCTCGCTCACGTCGCCAACCAGCTTTTCACCCGCCGACACATGACTTGTACTCTTGGAAATCAGCCCCTCGATATCCTGCGCCGAATCCGAGCACCGCTGCGCCAATGCCCGAACCTCTGACGCGACAACTGCGAAGCCACGCCCCGATTCCCCAGCCCGCGCGGCCTCGACCCCGGCATTCAGCGCCAGAAGGTTGGTCTGGAAGCTGATGTCGTTGATCACCGCCACAACCTCGGCAATCGCCGTGGACGCATCCGAGATCTCTTTCATCGCCTTCACCGTCGCGTCCACCAGTTCATCCGTTTTCTGAGCATCTTGAAGGATCCCGCGAACATGGGAGTTCGCATCGTTGGCGTTCTTGGCGTTTGACTTCGCAATCTGCGAGAATTCCTCAACGGCCGTGCTGGTCTCTGCCAGCCCCGCTGCCGTGCTCTCTGTGCGTTTCGCCAACTCCTGCGAGGCGCTGTCGAGCTCTCCGATGCTGCCGGACAAGTCGTTCGCGCAGCCCAGCACCTTGCCAATTACCCGTTCCAGGTGATCCGACATGGAATTCGTGTCCTGCTGCAAGCGACTGAACGATCCGGCAAAGTCGCCCTCCATCCGGGCGCGCAAATCGCCATCGGACAACGTCGCGATAACATCGATTGTCGCAGTCAGACCGCTTTCCACAGTCGCCATCAGGTCGTTGATCATGGCGCGGACGCGACGCAGCTCTTCTTTGGAATCCTGGGTCGACATCCGGGCCTCGAAGTCGCCTGACTTCGCACGTTCGATCACCGTCTCGATGTCGCTCAGCAGGGCACGCGATTGCTCGGCCTCCGCCTCGATCCGGCGCTTCTCTTCCGCCTGAGCCTCAAGTTCGGCCTCCCGGGCCTGTCGCTCTGCCGTCTCGCGCTGCTCTCGCGCCTTCTCGGCGGCATGACGGGCTTCTTCCTCGGCCTCCTTCTCTTTCCGACGGGCCAGCTCTTCGGCTTCCTCCAGCTCTTGCTTGTTGCGGGCGGCCTCCAGTTGCGCCTGCTTGTCGGCCTCTTCAAGACGCCGCCGCTCGTCCAGTGAGCGCTGGAACTTGTCGAGGGCGTCGATCACCTTGCCGATCTCGGTGGAAGACTTCTTCGGCAACTCCACGTCCACCTCATCGTTGGCAATCTTCGTCATGGTCTCAATCGTGGCGTTCAACGGTCTCGACACGAAAAGCCTGAGGGAACCAACCACGACACCACCGACCACGAGAATCGTTACGAACAGTGCGACTGAGAAAACAGTCGTCTGCTGCGTGATCTCGGCATCCTTCTGGGCCGTGCTCCAAAGCGTGGCAAGCTCACCCACAATTTCCTTGTTCTCACCGACCCCGAGGACAATCGGCACACGCACGAATACGTCGCCGCCGACAGATTCGACTGAAACCTCTGAAGAGAAGTCGGGGGCTGGTACAAGGGCGAGAGGACCCTCATCCAATCCCGCGGAAAATTGAGACAGAACCGGTGTACCGTCCACGTGCGTGATACGGACGCCTTCAATCGCCATTCCCTCATTAGCCAGCGCCGCCTCAATCTGGGGGGCGACCATCGCTTCCCTCTTCAGCCGCGTACCAGCGCTGATCTGATCCGAAAGGTATCCAGCAAGCGTTGTCGCATTAAGCCGAAACTGAGAGATCTGTCCGTTTCTGATCACGGTCCACGTCGCAAACAGTAGAATGACCGAGCACACGACCATCATCAGACAGACAATCGCGGTGGTTTTTCCAACAAAACTCTGAAGAAGTCGCATCCGGGTTCTCATCAACAGGTTAGCGGCTGACCAGGGCCGCAGAGCAGGACGATGGCCACAAGCGCTTCTGCAGCCAAAAGGCTTCCAAATGGTTTAGGACCCTCGGGGTGTCCGCTCAGCAAACGCTGGCAAAATCCTCAAATCCAACTAAAAATCCCGCGCATGTTCTGGATCACGCTTCACGTCAAAGGCTGCACCTTCCAACCGCCTGGTCGAGGGTAGATCCCGCTTTGACCCTCCTTTCTCGTGACACAGGATCCCGGAATGTCAGACCGACCGAACATCCTCATCATCATGGCCGATCAGCTTGCGCCGCAATTCACCGGCACCTACGGCCACCCGCTTGTTCAAACCCCTCACCTTGACGCACTGGCGGCGCGCGGCATGCGGTTCGACGCCGCCTATTGCAACTCGCCCCTCTGCGCACCGTCGCGCGCCGCGTTTATGTCGGGCCAGGCGGTCAGCCGCACCGGCGTCTACGACAACGCGGCAGAGTTCCCCGCCAGCATCCCCACCTTCGCGCACTACCTGACCGGCGCGGGCTACCGCACCTGCCTTTCGGGCCGTATGCATTTCGTCGGCCCCGACCAGAAGCACGGCTTCGCCGAGCGGCTGACGACCGACATCTACCCCGCCGATTTCGCTTGGACCCCGGACTGGACCCGCCCGGAAGAACGGATCGACAGCTGGTACCACAACATGGGCCCAATCAAGGAGGCCGGGACGGCCCACGCCACCTTCCTGACCGACTACGATGACGAGGTCGCCTTCGCCGCCCGACGCTGGCTGATGGACCGCGCCCGCGACCGCGCGGCGGGGGAGGCCGCGCCGTTTTGCCTCGTCACCAGCTTCTTCCACCCCCACGACCCCTACGTCGCCCGACACGCCTTCTGGGACCTCTACGACGACATCCCGCTGCCGGAGTCACCCCCGGCCACAGACCCGATGTCGCGCCGCCTGATGGATGGGATCGAGGCCAGCACCACCCCGGTCACCCCCGAAGAGGTCCGCCGCGCCCGCCGCGCTTATTTCGCGAATGTCAGCTATATCGACGCCAAGATCGGAGAGCTAATTCAGACCCTTACCGAGACTGACGCCCTCGACAACACGGTGGTGATCGTCACCTCCGACCACGGCGACATGCTGGGCGAGCGGTGCCTGTGGTTCAAGATGAGCTACTTTGAACACTCCGTGCGCGTCCCCCTCGTCATGGCCGGGCCGGGCATCGCTACAGGCACCGCGCCCAACGCCTGCTCCCTGATCGACCTCGCGCCCACGCTCATGGACCTCGCCGAGGCCGGAGATCCCCGCGTCCCCCTGGACGGCCGCAGCCTTATGCCGTTGGCCCGAGGAGAGCAGGACGACACCTCTGAAGTCATCGCCGAATATTGCGCCGAGATGACCGGCGCGCCGGTCTTCATGATCCGACGCGGCGCGATGAAATACATCCACTGCGACACCGACCCACCCCAACTCTACGATCTGGACGCCGACCCCGACGAACTCACCAACGTGGCCACCGACCCCGCCTACGCGGCGCAAGCAGTCGCCTTCGCCGACGAAGTCGCCCAACGCTGGGACAGCGCCGCACTCCAGCGCGACGTCATCGCCTCGCAACAGGCCCGCTTCGCAGTTCACAAGGGCATGGCAGCAGCGGGCCCCACCCAGTGGGACCACTCCCCCCAATCCGATGCGACCAGGCAATATGTGCGCAGCCATATGGACTGGGCCGTTGCCGACCGCCGGTACCGCTACCCCCCGTTGCCGTGAGGCGCCCCGCTCACCCAATCAAAGGCGACCAGGCCTCGGAATTCTCGTCATAAAAGATCTTCAGCCGCTGCAACGCGATCCGCAGAACGATCTTGCCCGATCGGGCCGCCCAGCCCATGTCGCGCTCGGCCGCCTCCAGCCCCTCAAGGCGGCAGCAGCACCGCAGGACGATATCCCCCAGCCCGGGGCCCAGCGCCCGCAACGCGCGCGCCACTCGCATCCGCGCATCGGCCGCCCCGCTCTGGGGCTCGGGCGCAATATCACCGCCCAGAATGATCCCATCCCAGTCGACCTCCGCGCCCTCACCGGTCCCGCTCAGCTCGAAGTCCTCACGCAGCCGCTCTCCGGCGGCCAGCAGATCATCCGTCAGAAACGCCTGCCCACTGCGATCCTTGCGCCGGGCGAGCGCCACCAGCGGGCTCTCGGGCATGCTGTAGCGATACGGCTTGCCCTCGGCATCCGGGGTCCCGAACGGATCGGTCCGATCCAAGCCGGTCTCTTCTCGCACCCGTCCGTTCTCCGACTCGGCAATCAGCCGCTTCAACGCCGTCCGGCCCAGCGCGGTGATGCGATAGCGCAGGATGCGGCCCTCGCCATAGCGCTCAATCCACTCCTTCAGCGCCAGCGCCTCGGCAATTTCCCTCGACACCACAGCCGTGCGCAGGGCCGGGCCACCGTCCCCGGTCTCCCTCACAACCACCGCGGTATCCATCGCGGGCGCCAAGGCCAGGCAGGCGCCCTGCTCTGCCATACGCCGCAAAACGCGGCGCGCTTCCTCGTCAATCATCTTCGCGTCGGGAAGGTCGACAAGCGTGTCCATGGTCGGTCTCTCCATATCGGGCCGATGCTGCCGTCGCATCTGCCGCAGGGGGAGGCGCCCAAGCCGGTCCAGCGCGAGATCCACCAAGGGGTCGTCACGCCGGTTCTCCACACGCCGCACGCGGCGCAGGATCGTTGAGGGTTCGCAGGACGAGCGACGCGCAAGCGCGCGCAAGGACTGTCCATCCTGCGTGTGTAAAAGATAGTCAGTGACAGCGTCCGGTACCCAACTGGGCCAACACAGCACTCGCAAATGCTCTACCATTTACCGATCCCCAGGTGGCTCGGTCACCAATGTACACGTCGCGATCAGCAACCTAGAGTTGACATGGTTACCAATTCGTTAACGTGCGGTGCATTCAACACCATTGATTGGGAACGATAATTTTAGCTTGTGGATAAGTACGCACCTTTTCGTTCCGCGCAACACACGCTCTGGTTGTGTCAGCGTCAACCCATCGCACACACCTAGGGAACACTTTAATGACCGATCGAATTGCCATACTCGACAGCCTCCGACGCCCAAGCCTGCTGGTTCGCGCCGCCCGCGCGGGGCTGCCGGATTATGACCGCAACCGGGACCTGCCCCGCCTGTTCTGCACCTCAGGTGCGCCCGCACCCGACGCGGCCATCGACAGCCTGCTGGAAGAGGAAACCCAACTCGAACAGACCCGCCGCACCGGGTCGGCGAGCTATTCGATCTCGCGCCATGTGGACGTGATGATCGCCCTGATGGCCGAAGCGCGGCTTCTGCCGAAACGCCTCGCTACGTGAAGCTGTCGGGCATCGACGCCTTCTTCTTGGCGACATACTCCGCCAACGCCTCGTTCACACCCGGGTCGAGTGGCGGCGACTGATAATCGCCCAGCAAACGGGCCACGCGCGCGGACGCAAGCGATTGCGTATCGCGCGCGCCTTCTTCGAACCACGTCTCGAACGGCTTGTAATCCAGCACGTCCGAGCGCCAGAACGCCGTCTTGAAGTTCGCCTGCGTGTGCTCGCACCCCAGAAAGTGATTGCCGGGCCCGACCTCGCGCAAAGCGCTCATCGCCTGCTGGTTCTCATCAACGCCCACGCCCGCCGCCATCTTGTGCAGCGCGCCAAGCTGGTCGGCGTCCATCACGAATTTTTCGTAAGACGACACCAGCCCGCCCTCCAGCCAGCCGCAAGCGTGCAGCATGAAGTTCACGCCGGCCATCAGCCCGACATTCAGCGACGTCATCGTCTCCATCCCCGCCTGCGCATCGGGCAGCTTCGAGCCACAGAACGACCCCGCCGAGCGATACGGCAGCCCCAGCCGCCGCGCCAACTGCCCCGCGCCATAGGTGATCTGCGCCGCTTCCGGCGTCCCGAAAGTCGGCGCGCCCGAGGCCATGTCGGTCGTCGTCACGAACGCCCCAAAGATTACCGGCGCCCCCGGACGGATGATCTGAGAATACGCAACGCCCGCCATCACCTCGGCCAGAACCTGCGTCAACGTGCCCGCCACCGTGACAGGAGACATCGCCCCGCCCACGATGAACGGCGAGATGATCGAGGCCTGATTGGCCTTCGCAAACACCTCCAACGCCCCCATCATCACGCTGTCGAATTGCAGGGGCGAGTTGATGTTGATGAGCGACGTCATCACGGTGTTGTTCTGCACGAACTCCTCGCCGAACAGAATCTCGCACATCTCGACCGAATCCTGCGCCCGCGCGGGATCGGTGACGTCGCCCATGAACGGCTTGTCGGTCAGCGTCATATGGGCCAGCAACATGTCCAGATGCCGCTTGTTCACCGCCACATCGGTCGGCTCACACACCCGCCCGCCGGAATGGTGCAACCACTTCGACATATGACCCAGCTTCACGAAGTTCCGGAAATCCTCGATGGTGCCATACCGCCGCCCACCCTCCAGATCGCGCACAAACGGCGGGCCATAGACCGGCGCGAGCACCAGATTGCGCCCGCCAACCTCAACCGACCGCTCGGGATTCCGCGCGTGCTGCGTGAACGTCGAGGGCGCAGTCGCGCACAGGCTCCGCGCCAGCCCCTTCGGCAAACGCACCCGCTCCCCTTCGACTTCGGCCCCGGCCTCACGCCACCGAGCAAGCGCCTCGGGGCTCTCCAAGAAATTGACGCCGATTTCTTCCAGAACGATCTCGGCATTCGCCTCAATGATCTCCAGCGCTTCTTCGCTGAGGACCTCAAAGTTCGGGATGTTCCGCTCGATGAAGCGGGCGGTCTCGATCTGCACCGACGTCCGCTCCGCACGTCGCGCAGCGCCACCGCCACCCCGCCCGCGTCGCCGTTCTGCAACCTCTGCCATGGCACACCCCTGTTCCGCGTCCGACCCGGGTGTAGTCGCTTCCCCAATCGGACCATGGGTCGATTCCGCCGTCTTACCAAAGAAAACGACACCCTCTGATCGTTGGCACTGGGAACGGAATGTCCGGGCGCCTTGACCATCACGCACACCCCGGCAATTGTGCCGAACCGCGACGGGGGAGGCACACCATGACCCACATTCTCGCAATCGATCAGGGCACGACGTCGAGCCGGGCAATACTCTTCGACGCAGAAATGCAGATCACCGCAGTCGCGCAGGAGGAATTTGCCCAGCACTACCCCGCCTCGGGCTGGGTCGAGCACGACCCGAACGACATCTGGTCCACGACCGTCGCCATGTGCCGGGCGGCGATGGACAAGGCCAGCGTCAGCGCATCTGATATCGCCGCCATTGGCATAACCAACCAGCGCGAGACGGTGCTCGTCTGGGACAAAACCACCGGCCAACCAGTCCACAACGCTATCGTCTGGCAGGATCGGCGCACGGCGGACATTTGTGCCAAGCTCAAAGCAGACGGGCATGAGGCCATGGTGACCGCGACCACAGGCCTTCTGCTCGACCCCTACTTCTCGGCAACCAAACTCAAGTGGATCCTTGACCAGGGGGACACCCGCGCGCGTGCCCAACGCGGTGATCTGCTGTTCGGGACCGTGGACAGCTTTCTAATCTGGAAACTCACCGAAGGGGCAGCCCACGTCACCGACGCCACCAACGCCGCGCGCACGCTGCTTTACGACATTCACAAAGGCGCATGGTCAACCGAGATCTGCGCCCTGCTCGACATCCCCATGTCCATGCTCCCGGAGGTCCGCGACTGCGCGGCGGAGTTCGGCAAGACCAGTCTTTTCGGCGGCTCAATCCAGATCCTTGGCGTCGCGGGGGATCAACAGGCCGCCACAGTCGGACAGGCCTGCTTTCAACCCGGCATGCTGAAATCAACCTACGGCACCGGGTGCTTTGCGCTTCTGAACACGGGGGAGACCGCCGTCGCCTCTCAGAACCGGCTGTTGACGACGATTGCCTACCAGTTGGGCGGCAAACCGACCTACGCGCTGGAAGGCTCCATCTTCGTGGCAGGGGCGGTGGTGCAGTGGCTCCGCGACGGGTTGCAGATCATCGACTCCGCGCCCGCGACACAAGCCATGGCCGAAGCCGCCGACGACAGCCAAAGCGTCATCCTAGTACCCGCCTTCGTGGGGCTCGGCGCGCCATACTGGCAGCCCGACTGCCGGGGCGCCATGTTCGGGCTCACCCGCAACTCCGGCCCCCGAGAGTTCGCCCGCGCCGCACTGCAATCGGTCGGTTTCCAGACGCGCGACCTCATGGAAGCGATGCATGCCGACTGGTCCGGCACCGGATCAGGCGCAACATTGCGGATCGACGGCGGAATGTCGGCCTCGAACTATGCCATGCAATTCCTGTCTGACATCATCGGGGCCCCGGTCGACCGCCCGCAGGTGCTGGAAACCACCGCCCTCGGTGCAGCATGGCTCGCCGGGATGCAGGCGGGCGTATACCCGTCGCAAGAGGAATTCGCTCAGACCTGGGCGCTTGACCGCCAATTTACCCCAGAGATGTCTGAAGACGTGCGCGAAACCCGCTATGCCGCCTGGAAGCGCGCAGTCGCAGCAACCATCAGCGCGTAGACGTCTTAATCAGGGAAGAGCGTAGCCTTCGCAAAGACCCGCTAACGTACGAAAACGTCGCAGTTTTCCCCCTCACACCAACGCCGGGAATCCCCTAGTCTGTCGGCATTTAATGCCGGAGACGACTTGCGATGAGCGACATTGATAAGACCGTAGAACAGATTACCCGCCTTCAGGCCGCGCTCGATGAACTCGAAGCGGCTGCCATGGAGGACGACAACGATATCACCGAAGAAGATGAAGAGTTCGAGGCGATCCAGACGGCTCGCCGCAAGCTATTACGATTGATGGACGTGCTGGACCGTCAGGTTGAACGCTCCGGCATGGCCGACGGGGTCGACGGCCCCGTTCGCTTCGCGAGCTTCGATGAAGACGAGGCAACGGAAGTGGAAGGAGAGCTCGGGATGGAGCGCTTCTCGTCCAGCGCCCTCGCGTTCCGCACGTCGCTTCTGGAATGGCGAAACAACTGCAAGACCGAGCTGATCGTCCTCATCGAAGCGATGCTGGATAAGGGGGATGACGGGCCACAGGTCTCTCGCGGACCGTTTCTCAATCTGATGAAAACTGCTCTGACCCTTGCCGGGCAGCCGCATATTGCGACCGCGGTGGACGTGATGGACAACCTGTTTTCCATCGCAGAGAACGCCTACGCGAAGTCGCTGCCGCGCCAGCCATCGGTCCGCGAAGCACAGGTGAAGTGGAACAAATCATTAGACGAAATGTGCTCGGACCAGAACATCGACAAGTGCTTCGCGGCGTTGGTCGACGCTTTCAAGACAGCGCACGGGTACGATGCGGATGTCGACGTGGTCTACGGTTCAGCGATCAATGAGTGGAACACCTTCATCGGGTCGTTCAGCAAGTCCAAGATCCTACCCTCGGCGACCTCGATCAAACAGCAGTTCATGACCGTCGCCTACAAAGCAATGCCTGACCAGGATACATTCATCGGACAGGATTTTTCATCCGGCCTCGTGACCGTGAAGATGGAATACGACCCGGACAAGAAGAAGTTCTCGGTCACCGGTGGCGATATCGACGACCTGACGCCAGAGGTTCGGGCCGGACTTAAGAATCACCCGGTTTACGGCAAACACGTGATCGGCCTTCCGGCCACAATCCACTTCGAGGTCTTCGGAACGTCCTTCTTTGACCAACGCGTTGCCTTCGTCGCCCGCCGCGCGTCAACCGAAAGCGGCTCTACCAGCTTCCGCCTCGACCAACGCGCCCTGTCCCCGATGAGCCTGGACGAACAGCAAGCCGCCTATGACGAGTTCATCAAGGCCAAGGCGTATCTCGTCGACATCTCGAAGGTCCTCTAGCGCGCACCCAAGCGAGGCGCGCTTGCCAGAGCGCGATGAGCGGTGCCCAAGCGATCCTCCGGGGGGAGTTTTTCCCCCAAGATGAAGACGTGCTTGCGCTGTTCCGAACCAGGCCGCAGAAGGGCGGAATGGGTGGGGCGCCGGATATCTTGTGCATCGGTTCGGTCCTTTGGGACGTGATCGGGCGCGCGCCCGCAGTGATGCGGGTCGGCTCGGACGTGCCCGGGCGGATCACTCGGGTTCCCGGCGGGGTGGCGATGATCGTCGCCATGACTCTGCGCCGCTTCGGGCTAAACCCAGCGATTCTAACTGCCATCGGACGAGATGCAGAGGGCGAAGAACTGATCGCCGCTACCCGCCGACTCGGCATCCTGACCGAATTCGCCTATCGCTCTGACGATTTGCCCACGGATCGCTACATGGCCGTAGAAGGCGCCAACGGCTTGATCGCCGCCATCGCAGACGCACACTCACTGGAGGCCGCCGGAGCAAAGATCCTCGCTCCCCTCGAAGACGGCCGCCTTGGATCCGCAGATACGCCCTATTCGGGCGCAATCGCCGTCGACGGCAACCTGACCGAGGCGCTATTGTCCGACATCGCCGCCTCCCCCCTCTTCCGCTCCGCCGACCTGCGCGTTGCGCCCGCTTCGCCGGGCAAGGCAGAGCGTCTGACCCCCCTGCTCTCTGCCGCAAACGCCACCCTCTATGTAAACCTGGAAGAGGCCAGCCTCCTCGCCCAAACTCGCTTCGCCACCGCCGACGAAGCGGCCAAGGCCCTGCGCGCGCGCGGCGGCGTGCGCGTTCTCGTCACCGACGGCGGTCGTCCCGCCGCCGATTGCGGCGCCTCCGGCTGCCTCACATCCCATCCACCCGAAGTCCTCGTCACCCGGGTTACGGGGGCGGGCGACACCTTCATGGCCGCCCACATCGCCGCCGAACTCGGCGGCGCCTCGCGCGATGACGCCCTGTCCCAGGCCCTGCGTACCGCGGCCGATTACGTCTCGGGAGACGTCGAATGACCCCTGCCCTGTCGCCCGAGGTCGCCTCTGCCCTCACCTCCGGCACCCCGGTCGTTGCGCTTGAATCGACGATCATCACCCACGGCATGCCCTGGCCCCGCAACCTGGAGACCGCCAAAGTGGTCGAGGCCGACATCCGCTCTGCAGGAGCGACCCCCGCCACTATCGCCATCCTCGACGGGCGCCTCCACGCGGGCCTCACCGACGAACGACTCACCGCCCTCGCCCAGGCGCGCGACGTGGCCAAGCTTTCTCGCGCTGACCTCGCCGTCTGCGCCTCTCAAGGCGGAACCGGCGCCACGACTGTCGCCGCAACGATGATTGTCGCCCATCTGGCGGGCATCCCAGTCTTCGCCACTGGCGGCATCGGCGGCGTCCATAGCGGCGCTGAAGAGAGCTTCGACATCTCCGCCGACCTCCAGGAACTCGCCCAAACCCCGGTCACCGTCGTCTCTGCCGGGGCGAAAGCGATCCTCGATTTACCGAAAACCCTCGAAGTCCTCGAAACCCTAGGCGTCCCCGTCATCGCAGTTGGTCAGGATGAACTACCCGCCTTCTGGTCCCGCACCTCCGGCCTCGCCGCGCCCCTGCGCCTCGACACCGCCGCCGACATCGCCTCCGCCCACCGCACCCGGGCCGCACTTGGCCTGCCGGGCGGCCAACTCATCGCGAATCCGATCCCGGCAGAGGCTGAAATCCCCGCCGCCAACCTCGCCCCGCTCATCGCCCAGGCCGAAGCCCAGGCCCGCGCGCAAGGCATCACCGGCAAAGCCGTAACGCCGTTCCTGCTCGACCGGATCTTCACCCTGACGGACGGCGCAAGCCTTGACGCCAACATCGCACTTGTGCGCAACAACGCCCGCCTCGCTGCTGCAATTGCTCACGAACTGTGCAAAAGTTCCTGACTTTGCTCGTTACCCCTGACACACGCATTGTAACAATGGGCGCCCCACTCTAAATCATGGAAGGTCTGGCCCGGAATGAGACGATGACGACGCCCTTCGATCCGAAGACACCGCGAAAAAAGACACTGTTCGGAAGCTTGCGTGCAAGCTTTCTAACTGGGCTTATCGTCATCGCACCCATCGGCCTGACGGTCTGGCTTCTTTGGACGGTCGTCGGCTGGATCGACGGATGGGTCCTTCCGCTCGTGCCAAACCGCTTCCTGCCCGAGCAATACATCGGCATCAACCTCCGCGGCGTGGGGGTGATCTTCCTCCTTGTGTTTACAATCCTCGTCGGCTGGATTGCGAAAGGGTTTATCGGACGCTCCCTGATCCGCTCCGCCGAGGGGCTGGTCGAAACCCTGCCCGTCGTGCGCAGCGTCTACAGCGGCCTGAAGCAGATTGCCGAAACCGTGTTCTCGCAGTCGGAACGCAGCTTCGAACGTGCTTGCCTCGTCCAATACCCGCGCAAGGGAATCTGGGCCATCGCCTTCATCTCCACCACCGCGAAGATGGAGATCGCGGAAAAAGTGCCGGTGTCGGAAGAGAAGGTTTCGGTCTTCCTGCCGACCTCACCGACCCCCACGTCCGGTTTCCTGCTGTTCCTGCCACGCAGTGAAGTTATCGAACTCGACATGTCTGTCGAAGATGCCGCCAAGCTGATCATCTCGGCTGGCCTCGTCTATCCGAACGCGAAAGATCCTACCACACCCCCGGCCGACTGGGCCGAGCGGACCGCTGCCGAATAGGCAACCCACACAACTTTCGCGAGATTGTTCTTTTGACCTGCGCTGCGGCGGTGCTAGTCTACATATCGTTGAAACCGACAGGAGGCACCATGAAGACTACCAAGATCCTCATCGTCGCTTTGGCGATGGTTGCCGCACCGTCGTTGAGCTTCGCAATGTGCTCGTACGGAAAGCACCAGGAAGCCGCGATCAGCTGTGCTGACGGCACAGTCTACGACGACGAAAGCAAGTCCTGCGTCACCCTCAGTGGCTGACAATACCCGGGGCGTTCTGCGCCCCGGTCTTTTCCTTACCTGACATGCGCTCTGTTCTTCTGGCCCTTGCCTTGGCCTTTCCCGCGTCGGCATTCGCTGCGGGCGGGGAAGACTTCTCCCCGCCGAGACCCACCCAAACGACGACGGAGTGCGCCGAGGGTCTTGTCTATGACGACACGACCAAGGCCTGTGTAGCACCAAAAGAAAGCAACCTAAGCGACGACGCGCTCTACCAGGCGGTCCGCGAATTGGCTTGGGCCGGTCGCTTCGAGACGGCCCGGGCGGCCATCGCCGCGATGTCGGATGCGTCAGAGGACCGGGTCCTGACGTATCTCGGCTTCATCCACCGCAAGGAGGGCGACATGGACGGGGCCATGGCGTACTACTCGGCGGCGCTGTCTCGGAACCCTGATAACCTGCTGGCGCGATCCTACATTGGTCAGGGCTTTGTTGAGATGGGCCAAATAGACCGTGCGCTCGCGCAGCTTCGCGAAATCAGGGCCCGTGGCGGACGCATGACCTGGGCCGACGTCGCCCTTGACCAAGCCATCCGCACGGGGCGCGGCACGTCGTACTAGGCGTCCGGCGCCCGCAACCAGCCTTTGGGAAGGAAATCATCATCGCTCGGCGTGGCGGTCGGGTCCCCCGGCCCCACAACAACCTTGTCGTCATGCCGGTTCAGCCAGGCGCCCCACCACGAAAACGTGCTGTTCGAGATGATGTTATGCTGGCACAGCGTCATCAGGCGAAGGTCTTCATAGTCGGTTGTTGGCCCGTTGATGTCGACGACCACCTACTCAAACGGCAGATTAAGGTGCGCGTGCGCCCATCCCGGGTCGTCCGAGAAGACAAATACGGTGGGATCCTGGGGCAACCGCTCTCTCAGAAGCGCCAGGGCGTTGGCGTAGTAGCGCTCTGAACAGATCTGATCGGGCGCCACATCCAGAAAATCCCCACGGCGCACGTGGAGCGAGACTGAAAGCGTCGACGCAATCCTCTCACCCATCGCGGCATTCGCTGACGACGGCGGGGTTACGACCTGAAGTTCGCCCAGCAACTCATTGCGAATATGACCGAAATACGCCTCACGCTGCCAGTACCCATGCAGATAGCTGTTATCAGGCCATTCAAGGAAATCGGCGTGATACCCGGCCTCGCGCCGTATCTTCGGGCGCCCGCCGAAATAGCGCCAAAGACCGTAAGCCAGCGGGTTATCATAGCGAAACGGCGGCAATTCAGCTTCCGCGACAGACCAGTTGAACTGCCGACGGGCATTTGCGTCGCCCATACGGTCGATCATCCGCTCATCAACGACAACCTCGGTGCCGCGCGCATCCGCCAAAGCACGCGCGGCGGCGTATTCGAAAAGCTGATTTCCCATGCGGCCATGCGGACAAAGATCATTCCGCTCGCTTACGGTCTGCAACGGCCCTCGACAAGGCGCGGTGTTACTCCGCCGCTATGGCGTAGGCGGGTGGCAGACCTTGGCGTGGGCCGCGTGGCGTCTGCGACAGGACACTGGCCGCGACGCCGAGCCCGACAAACAAGCCACCAGCCAAAACGTAAGAGAGAAACCCAAGAAGGAACGAGCCCGTCGCGATCCCGTAAGCGATCCCAACGATCAAACCGGCGACGATGCCGAGATAGACAAAGTTGAAGGCCAAACCGCAGGTCCACACATTGGTTAAAGTTCAACGCAGTGTGAGACCAAAGTCAGAACAAATCGTTAATGTCCCCAGGCCTAGCCCTGGGGATAGCTCTAATCCGCCCAATCCCACGCCCCGGCGAACTCCCCCAGAACATGGGAAACCTTCTCGTCGTCCGTCTCTCCATTTCGCGCGACGAACGCGACGAGGCCGCGTTTCTTGTCTTCTCGCACCTCGGCCACGCGCGCCTGCACGCCCGCTTCGCCAAGGGCGCCATCGAACACGCGGGTAATCGCGCGTCGCCGAAGGTCTGGTTTAAAGACCTTCCCGACCGCCGTCTTCGGCAGTTCGTCCAGCACCTCCAGGTGCTTGGGATGAGCCGCGCGCTCATTGATATGGCCACGCGCGTACTCCAGCAACTCGTCCGATGATGCCTTAGCATCAGCCACCAACTCCACGTAAACACACGGCAATTCACCGGCATATGCGTCGGGCTGGCCGATGGCCCCGGCCATGGCGACGGCGTCGTGTCCGGCCAGCACCTCTTCGATCTCAGCCGGGTCAATGTTGTGGCCCGAGCGAATGATAAGGTCCTTCGCGCGTCCCGTGATCCACAGATAGCCGTCCTCGTCGATCCGGCCGAGGTCGCCAGTCCGCAGATGCTCCCCATGGTACAGCGACGCATTCTTCTCGGCTTCGGTGTAGGTCTTGCCGACATACACCCCCGGATTCGAGATGCAGATCTCGCCAATTTCGTCGCGCCCGCATTCAACCACGTCACCATCCGTCTCATTCAGGATCCTGACGTCGGTGTACGGGAACGGGAACCCGATCGATCCGATGCGCTTCTCTCCGTCAATCGGGTTGCAGGACACAAGGCAGGTTGCCTCGGTCAAGCCATAGCCCTCGATCAGTCGGACGCCCGTCGCCTTCTCAAAGCGGTGGAACAGTTCCACCGGCAGGGGCGACGATCCCGAAAAGGCGGTCTTGATCGTCGACAGATCGGCGTCGACGGGGCGCTGCATGAGCGCGGCAATGGCGGTGGGCACGGTGATGATGAACGTGATCTTCCAGCGCTCACACAGCTTCCAGAAGTTGTCGAAAACGCCATCGCCGCGATACCCCGCTGGCGTCGGGAACACGACATGCGCGCCCGAGGCGAGCGCCGACATGAGGATCACGTGACAGGCAAACACGTGGAACAGCGGCAACGGGCAGATCACGTTGTCCTCTTCGCTGAACAGAAGCGTGTGCCCGATCCAGCCGTTGTAGACCATGCCCGAATACTTGTGCTGCGCGATCTTCGGCATCCCCGTCGTGCCACCGGTGTGGAAATACGCGGCGACGCGGTCACCCGCGCTGTCCTCGAACGCGAGGCTCGTCGGATGCTTTGCACGTTCTGCGTTGAAATTCAGGACCCTGGCGTTGTGCGTCACCTCGACCTTCGGGCGGATCAGCGGGACAATCCAGCTCTTGGGCGGTGAGAGATAGCGGTTCAGGTCGACCTCCAGCACCGTTTCCACGTTTGGCGCCAGTGCCACCGCGGCGGCGGCTTTCTGAGGCACATCCGTCTTCGGAAATCCGCGGAGCGTTACAAGGACCTTCGCCCTTGTCTCTCGCAGAATTGCCGCGATCTGCTCGGGGTCTAGCAGCGGATTGATCGGGTTCGCGATCCCCGCGATCGTGCCACCAAGGAGCGTCAGGATCGTCTCGTTACAGTTCGGCAAAAGATACGCGACCACGTCGTTTTCGCCAATTCCGAGGCTGCGCAACAGGTTGGCCGTCTGACACGTCTGCCCGTGCAACTCGCGCCACGTCAGCGTCTCGGCCTTGTCGTTTGGGCCCGAAAGGATCTGGAACGTCACCGCCGGACGAGCGCCATGCTTGGCCGCGACACGATCCAGAAACTGATACATCGTCGTCGGCTGATCGCGCGCCTCGTATGGCATCTCGCGCTCGATCTTCTTGGAATCCTCCAGCGTGGCAAACCTGCCCATCGCGTCCTCCCCTATA
Organism: Pseudomonadota bacterium; assembly: GCA_039190895.1. Lineage (GTDB taxonomy): Bacteria > Pseudomonadota > Alphaproteobacteria > Rhodobacterales > Rhodobacteraceae > Ovoidimarina. Next base: position 59,794 of record JBCCXY010000001.1, read on the forward strand.
TTTCGAAGCCAGAGAATGGCGTGAACTGGGGCCAGCCTGCAAGCGCGACGCTGCGTCGTTACTCGGCGGCGATCCCGTCGGTGAACTGCAAACGGGCCAGCCGTGCATACAGGCCGCCTTGCGCGACCAGCGCATCGTGTGAGCCCTCAGCGACAATCCGGCCCGAGTCAAAGACAAGGATCCGATCCGCCTTCTTCACGGTCGAAAGCCGATGCGCAACGACAAGGGTCGTGCGCGTTTCGCTCAGGCGATCCACCGCATCCTGCACAGCACGTTCGCTTTCGGCGTCGAGGGCCGAGGTCGCCTCATCCAGCAGCAGGATCGGCGCATCCCGCAGGATCGCCCGGGCCAGCGCAATCCGCTGCTTCTGGCCGCCGGACAGCATGATGCCACGCTCGCCAACATAGGAGTCATAGCCCTCTGGCAGCTCCGACAGGAACTGATGCGCCGCAGCCGCCTTGGCCGCAGCCTCAACCTCAGGGTCGGTGGCGCCCGGGCGCCCGAAGCGAATGTTTTCTCGGGCGGACATGGCAAAGATGACCGGATCCTGTGGCACCAGCGCGATGTGCTTGCGGAAGTCGCCCCGCGCCAATTCCCGGATATCGGCCCCATCAATGCGGATTGCCCCGCTGTCCGGGTCATAGAACCGCAACAGCAGTTGCAGAACAGTCGTTTTGCCCGCTCCGGACGGCCCCACCAATGCAACCGTCTCTCCGGGAGTCACATCAAAGCTGACACCCTCCAGCGCCTGAATCCCGGGTCTGGTCGGGTAGGCAAAGTGGACTTTCTCAAATGCCACGGCACCAGAAACGTTGGCCGGTAAAGCATCCGGCTGGCTAGGATCCTCTACCGTGTCCTCGGTGTTCATCAGCTCCACCAGCCGCTCGGTCGCCCCGGCGGCACGCTGCAGCTCGCCCCAGATCTCGGACAGCGCGCCCACCGAACCGGCAAGGATCACGGCATAAATCACGAACTGCACCAACTCTCCGGTGGACATAACGCCAGTGCGCACATCGCGGGCGCCAATCCACAGGACGCCAACGATCCCGGCGAAGGCCACCATAATGACGATCACCGTCATGAACGCCCGAACCCCGATCCGGCGACGGGCGACGTCGAACGACGTCTCTGTGACATCCCCGAACGCCTTGCGACTGGCCGCCTCATGGGTGAACGCCTGCACCGTCTGGGCCGACAGAAGCGCCTCGGACGCGCTGCCGGACGACGTCGCAATCCAGTCCTGGCTCTCCCGCGACAAGCGTCGCAGACGACGGCCGAGGATCACAATCGGGATCACCACGGTCGGGATCAGAAGAACCACAAGCCCGGCCAGCTTGGGGGCCGTTACAACCAACATGATCAGCGCCCCGATCAGAAGGATCACATTGCGCAACGCGACCGACACAGACGAACCAATAACGCTAAGCAGCAGCGTGGTGTCTGTCGTGATCCGGCTCAGCACCTCACCGGTCATAATGCGCTCGTAAAACGCGGGGCTCATGCCGACCATGCGATTGAAGACCGCCTTCCGGATATCGGCCACCACCCGCTCCCCCAGCCGGGTCACAAGGTAGTACCGAAGGCCCGTCCCCAGGGCGAGCAACGCCGCAATGCCCAAAGCGGCAAGGAAATACTGATCAAGAAGTTCCACCGCAGACGTCTCAAACCCGTCGACCACGCGCCGCACGGCGATCGGCAGCACCAAAGAGACGGTAGCCGTCAGCACAAGCGCGGCCAGCGCCGCAAACAGCATTGCGCGATAGGGCACAAAGAACGGCGTCAACTCGCGTAGGGCCCCGACCCTGCGCGATTTCGCACGTTCTTCCGACGCACCCGATGTTTCCGCCATATCCTCCCCCGTTAGGCGTGGTCGCACCACCTTAAGCACGAATTTCGCCTGCGGAAACCGCGACACATCATGCCGACATCGTGCTGTGGGTTTCTGGAGCGGGCGGCGGGAATCGAACCCGCTTCATCAGCTTGGAAGGCTGAGGTAATAGCCAGTATACGACGCCCGCTCAGCGACGATGGGCATATTTCATTGGGTTTTGAGCGTCAAGCGCCCACATGGTTTTGCCGCGAAGCCACCCTAGTTGGGGTCAAAACAAACTCCACGGAGCCACCTTCGTTCTCTTTAGCCTCGTCAATCTGCGCCTCCAAACTGGTGCGCCGCTAACGCGTCATCCAAATCCTCGATGAGCCGAACATCAGAGATCGGCGGCAGTCGCCGTGTCACAAGAAGCTGTCGGGCAGTTTCTGTTCGGCCGCCGTGTTGGCCCGTCGGAAATACAGCGTCACGCAGGTCGAGATGATCACGATGAAAAGCGAGTACAACGCCGGAACGGCCATGATTGCCTGCTGTTGATCCTCGGGGAATGTGAAAACGATGATCGCAATGGCCAGTGGGCCATTCTGGATGCCGGTCTCAAGCGCTACGGTTCGCGCGTTCCGGGGATGTAGTCGAAGCGACTTGGCGAACAGGTAGCCCAGCGTGATCCCGACAATCCCCAGCCCGATTGAAGCCGCATAGGTTGCGGGTGTCGTGTTCAAAAGGAACTGCCAGTTCGCCGGCACCCAGGTCACGGCAATCAGCACGATGAAAAGAACGCCAAGAAGCGAGCCCGCAAACTCCATCACGGCGCCCGCATTGGCATTGAACTTGCGCAACGTCATACCGATTGCAACAGGCACAAGCAGAACCACAAGGACGGCGATGATGTCTTCGCGCGGGATCGCCAGATCAAGGGCTGAGGCGTAGACCAGAAGGATGATCGGGATAAGAACCACGCCAGTCAGCGTGGACGTCACCGTCATCAGAACGCTAAGCGCCAGATTTCCTTTGGAAAAGTAGGTAAAGATGTTCGATGTCGTTCCACCGGGCATACACGCCATGATCAGAACACCAATCGCGATGGTCTCTGGCAGCACGAGTGTCAGCACCAGGATAAAGCCAAGTAGCGGCATGAACCCGTACTGGCTGACGATCCCGATTATCAGGCCATAAGGACGCCTCAGCGCCAGGTAAAAGTCGCGCGGCGTCAGCGAGGCCCCCATGCCCAGCATGATCACAGCCACCATGATCCCCAGAAGGGTTTGAGTGAATTCGCTTACCATGCGTCGCCTACTCCGCCGCCGCCTTCGCCATCTCTGCCGCGCGCAGGTCTTTTCTCAGGATCTTGCCGACATTCGACTTGGGCAGGTCGTCGCGGAACTCAATCACCTTTGGGACCTTATAGCTCGTTAGATGCTCTTTGCAGTAGGCCCGCACGGCCTCGCCGGTTAGCGTTTTATCGCCACTGACGACAAACGCTTTGACCACTTCGCCGGAAGTGTCGTCCGGAACGCCGATGACCGCCGCCTCGATAATGGCCGGGTGCGCGGCAAGGATATCTTCGACCTCGTTCGGATAGACGTTGAAGCCCGAGACGACGACCATGTCCTTCTTGCGGTCGACAATCCGGATGTAGCCATCTTCGTCCATCACTCCGATATCGCCGGTCAGAAACCAATCCCCGTTCATCACCTTTGCGGTTTCATCCGGCTTTCTCCAATACCCCTTCATGATCTGCGGACCACGGGCCCCGATCTCGCCAGTTTCGCCAACACCAAGGCGGCGCCCATCATCCGAAAAGCAGGCGACGTCAGTCGAGGGAACAGGGATGCCGATTGTGCCCTCGCGCCCCTTGCCGACGGGCTCGAACGTCAGAACCGGCGACGTCTCGGTCAGGCCATAGCCTTGCACCAACTCGGCCCCGGTGATCTCTTTCCATTTAGCCGCAACAGACGATTGCAACGCCATGCCGCCCGCACCCGCAAACTTCATGTGTTTCGGCGGGCTGTCGGTGAACCAAATCTCGTTGTTCAGCCCGTTGAACAGCGTGTTCACACCACTCATCCACGTGATCCTGTAGTTCTCAAACGCGCGCCTCATATTCGAAAGCGGGCGAGGATTGGGGATCAGCACGTTCTGTGCGCCCATCCAGTAAAAGGCCAGCATGTTCACCGTAAACGCAAAGATATGGTACATCGGCAGCGCGGTGAGGATGACCTCCTTCCCTTTCTCCATATCACTGCCCAAAAGCTCCATGGCCTGTTCCATGTTCGTAACAAGGTTGCCATGGGTCAGCATCGCACCCTTGGCGACGCCAGTTGTGCCGCCGGTGTATTGGAGGACGGCCAGATCATCGCCATTGACGCTCTGGTGGTAGGTGGCGGCTTCGACGTGCTTTGTGGCAATGTGCTGTCGACCAGCGGCAAGCGCGTCTGGCAAGCGAATATGCGCGACATCAATCGGCTGGATCGTCTGATGCCAGTACTTTTGCACCAGCCCCACAATCCCACGCGGCAGCACCGGAAAGAACTCGGCCACGCGCGTAACAATGATGTTCGGGATCGGATGACCCCTTGTCGCCTCGGGGAGCTTGTCCGCAAACATGTCGACGACGACGAGGGCGTGCGGTTCACTGTCGGCGAATTGCTTCGCCATCTCTTCGGCGGTGTACAACGGATTGATGTTCACCAGCACGCAACCCGCCTTGAACACACCGAAGGCCACGATGGGAAAGCCAAGGCAATTCGGCATCTGCAAGGCCACGCGATCGCCCGCGTCAAGGCCAGCGACCTCTCGCAGATACACGGCAAAGGCATCCGACAGCGCATCGACCTGGGCAAATGTGAGGGAGCCGTTCATCCCGTTCGGCAAACAACACGTAAAAGCCTTCGCCCGATCATACGTCTCGGCGACACCGCGTATCAGGTCCGGCAGATTGCGATAGGTCGGCGCGTCAATTTCGGCACGGACATCGGGGCCGTAATGCACCGTCCATGGTTTCTGCTGTACCATTGACCTTCCCTCTTACGGTTCGCGGCATCTTCTGCGCCGACACTTCGGATCGTCTTGCCCAATAGTGCTAGGGGACGACACAAGAATTGGTAGTGTTAGTTGTGCCTGCGGAAAAGCCGATTGACCGCTCGCAATGCACGTCAACCCAAGCCTGCCCCGGGAACGTCGAGAAAGGCGATGAACGAAACAATGCCGATCAGCGTGACGAAGAGGGCGCCGCCGAAGTTCAGAACATGCCGCAACGCCACAACGCGCGCGCCCGTGCTGTCCGTTCGCTCAATCATGCGCGTAGCCGTCTGGCGCGCGAGGATCGCACCGACACCCAGAAGGCAGATCGTCAGACCGATCCCGACGGACATCGCGCCCACAAGAACGAACCCCGGGTAGATCATGTTGTTCGCCACCGCATAAAGCATGATCAGCACCGCCCCCGGACACGGCACGATCCCTGCAGCGAAAGCCACAAGGCTGCTTTCAGCGCGCGACGCTTCGGACACCCCGGAATGACTGTGACTGTGCGAATGCGCGTGGGAATGCCCGTGGCCCGCGGAGCCATGGCTGTGACCGTGGCCAACCTCGCTCGGGTCAATATACCCCAGCGCAGCCCGCACCGCCTGATACAGCATGTAAAGTCCGATGGCCGCGATAATCAGAAAGCTTGCGGCCCGGATCCCTGGAACGTCCGCCAGGCTCATCCCCGTACTGCCGCGCAGCAGTAGATCCGCCAGCCAGACGATCAGGACGGCGCCGATTACATGCACCACCGCGACCTGGATCGACATCAGAATACCCCGCCCGAGCTGCGCATCGCGCCCCACGAAATACGAGACGATGATGAACTTGCCATGCCCAGGCCCCAAGGCATGGAAGATACCATAGACAAACGCGATCCCGAGGCCGAGGAAGAACGCCCCAAGGTCATCCCCGCGCTGAATGGCATTCATATGCGTGGCCACTTCCGCATTCGCTCGACGCTGGAAATCCACGATGTAATCGGTCCAGCGCTGCCAAAGCCCGCGATCCTCCTCGACGATTTCGATCAACGGAACCGAGCCGTCCTGCGCCACACTCGGCCCGACCGATAAGGCAAGAGCCACCAGCAAACCGACCAGCAGCGGGCGCACCGTCAGTCGGGGCATATCAGCATGATCGTTTGCGGTGCCCCCTCAAGAGGCCCGTCACCCGCCTGAACCCGAAACCGACAGTTCGCATCGAAGGCCCCATCCACTCGTAAGAAGTCCTGCTCCGCGAGGCTAAAGTCAAAGACCGTGTCGTCATATGTGGCAATTGCAACGGGCTCCGCCCGATACTCAATCGGGGTCTCCGGGATCAGGCTGAATGTGATCGCGAGCTGGTCTCCCTCGACCGCTGGCGCGAACCGCTCAAGACGCATCCGCTGCGCAGTCTCCCCCACGAAGACCCGCACAAAGTACCCCTCCGCAGCAATCGGACCGAAAAGAGCTTCCTGCATCACGCCAGCTTCCTCAGCCGAGAACGCACTGTCCCCATCCGTATCGTACTGAGAAATCGCACGGTCGCTGTAGAAGACATCATAGGCCCACACGACCTCCAACTCCGTTAACGCCGTTTCGCTGAACCCAAGCTTGTATTGCATCGTCACCCAGACATCCGGGTGGGCCATGGATGCGGTCGCACTGGCCAGGCACAACCCGAAAGCAATGCAACTGGCGCGAGTCTGGATGGGTGCCACGTGTCGGGCTCCTCGTTGCCCTGATGCGGCGGCAGCCTTATGCATCCGCTCTGACATGTCAAACGTCAGACGCGCATGCTCCTTGATTTGGTAGAGTACGCCCGGGCCCCCTACCCCTGGCACCTCGCACCCATGGGTTACGTCCGCGAGGCACGGCTGATCGCTACACGCGCGCGCCAGCTAGAGCCCGCATGGCGCAGCCATCTGCAAGCAACGCGCCAGAATATCGAGGCAAGCATTGATCTCTGCCGCCAGCACAACACTGTGGTCGTCGTGGGCTCAGGCACCCTGCTCGATATTCCCATCGACGCGCTGCGCCGCGCGTTCGGCAAGGTCGTCCTGCTGGACATCATCCAATCCCGCGCCACGCGGCGCATTTGCAAGCAATGGTCAAACGTCGAACTTCTTACCCTCGACGCAACCGGGGTCGCCCAACCGGTTTACGCCGCAGCCCGGCAGAATGACGTCACCATCCTCCCGAAAAGCACGCCCCCTACCCTGAAAGGCCAACCCGTCGATCTAATCATCTCTGCAAACCTGCTCTCCCAACTCAGCGTCATCCCGCGCAGTTTCCTGCAAGGGCACTGCCCGCAGATTGCCCCAGCCCGCTTAAGCGCCTTCTCTCGCGATCTCGTCGAGGCTCACCTGCACTGGCTGACGCAATCCGCAACGCATGTCTGCCTGATCTCCGACGTCGTCCGGATCGAAGAGGCAAACGGTGCGGCAATCCAAACGAACATCGTGGAAAACGTCGATCTCCCGGCGCCGGACGAAGTCTGGGATTGGCACATCGCCCCCAAAGGCAGCGTTTACAGGGACAGAGGGGTCACCCACCGTGTCCACGCCTACCGCGACTTTCGGCCCCAAGGCCTGCCGTCCGCTACTGATCCTGCCGCATAAGTGCGCGCCACCGACCTTCGCGCCGGATTTCCTTCGCCTTCGCCAGAAGATCCACCGGGGCATACCTCAGATCCGAAAGCCGCGCATTCTGGACGTCCGGGCACGTGTTCGCATCCGCATCGCGAAGCGTCTTGGCAATACCCATCATCGCCGGATGATCCTCGTTCTCGCAGATATGCTCGACGTTTTCCGCGATCTGGCACACTCCGTCAGAAAGCCGCGCCAGGCGGAGCGCCACGCATTCCGCCTCTTCGCGCCCCGCGTCGCCGTTGTCGGTTTTCTCCAAAGCTTCGCGCAGCAGAAAATGGCTCTGCGACAGCGCATAGATGTTGTTACCCTGCGCCGCTGTGGCCGTTTCAAGAAGCTCCGTTGCGTAGCGGAAATCGACCTCATCCCGCCTCAACTCACCAACCGATGCATAAACCCACGCGTCAGAGCTGTGCCAACCAAGTTCCAAAAGATCGTGAAACGCTGGGGCAATCTCGTCGGTCGCCCCACTCTCAAAGTTCAGCCGCATAAGGGCTTCCAGAAGTCTCGGATTGTACGGGTCATCCAACAGCCACGCGTCGATGGCCAGCAAGACATGACCTTGCATCCTTCCCTTGAACTCCGGATCTTCGAGGATCGAGCCAAGCCGTGCCGCGTAGCGCGCGAAGTCGTGGGGATCGCCCTTTTGGGCGAGGGCACTTAGAAACCAATCCTCCAACTGACCCGCGTCATCCGCGGTCAGATCATCCGGCCAGACACTGATGCTGCCATCCGGATTCGCGGGTTTCGTGGGATACAACGCCTCGTCGAGCCGCGCGTAATCAAACCGCTCATCCGGCGGCAGCGACCGCAGATAAGCGGCGACCTCAAGCTTCAGATCCCTGGCAATGCTGTGACGATACGCAACGTCAATCATGCATTCGTCGACGCCGTACCCCTCGGCCAACTCAGCATAGTTGAGACAGATGCCGATAAGCTCACGCTCTTTGTGAGTCACAGAAAAGCCGGACGATGCGTGCATGATCGACAAGATGCTCTCGCGCGTAGGGGCGAGGGCCAGAAGCCGACGGGCGTGGATGCCGAAGAAGGCACCCCGCTCTTCCCACTTCAGCGTGTGCATCCACGCATCAATCGCGCTGACGTTCTTGTTGTCGACCCCATACGCATCCCCCGCCAATTCCAGCGCGCGCGCCCTCGCGGCTTTAATCCCCTCGATGTTCGGATGGTTGCCCATGGTCACGCCCGAGTCGGACAATCCGGCCGCGTAGGCTGCGTGAATCTCCGCCCACGCATTGGCCGTCAGCGCATGGGACGAGCGTGGGAATGCCGCCAACCACGCATCAAGGGTCTCAAGCCGCTGCGGGTGCGTTGTCCGGTACAAGGATGACGAGATCGCGCGATAGGCCGCGATGCCCTCGGCGGAGGACAGCAACTCCTGCGCCCGTGTCTCAAGCGCCTCATAGTCGCCGGCGTCCAGGTGGCCACGAAACTCCTCCAACACTTCGCCCTGATTAGCTGAAACCCCAAGCGGGATGAGGACGCAGAGAAGCGCAGTGGCCAGTGTCTTAATCATCGATCAGCTCCTCAAAAATATCCGCAGGGATGTCTCGGGGTGAATACCGCAAGGTCGAGACCGCAGCAGGCGGCGCATAGCGACAGTTCTTCGCTTTGGGCCAGAGCCGCCGGATTTCATTCCGTTCCGCGTCGAAGTAACCCCCGACCTTGCAAATTCCCGAGACATCCGCAGGACAGCTCGCCTCAAACAAACGGGACGCTCGTACGAGCTTGCAAAGCAGCTCATCCCTCAACTCTTCGGGATCCCCATCAAGATCGGAGTACCGTTCATGCGCCGTCAGCGCCGACCGATACAACCAATGATAATGGCCCATCGCCTCGCCAAGATGAGTGCTCTGGTGATTGCCGTAGTAGATCGCGTTCGCGTAGAAATCGCTCTGCGCGTCCAGAGCATAGGGGTTGGAAACCGCTTGAACGAGGTACGCGCTGAACCTCCAGAAAAACCCGCTGTACTGGCTGAGGTCATGCATCTCATGCCACGACCGAGCGATGTCCTGCGCTGAATACGAGTCTCCGACGGCGCGTGAATTTTCCCCGAGTTGCTTCAGCAACTCGTCCGCAAGCCAATAGTCCTGCGGATGAAGCAGATGCCGTTCGTAGAAATGAGCAAGCGTCTCGGCCTTGGCGTCTGCGCCGTAGAACGGTCGGTCGTATCGTTGTGTGATGGTCTCAATCGTCCTCAGATGCTCCTTGAGTGACAGCCGCCCTCCCAGGTTCTCGCGCTGAATGCGAATAAGCTCTTGCTCCGCGTCCGGTTTGTTTCGCCATTCGTCGAGGTATACCTGCCGCCGAACCCAATCGAGGCTGGGGTCAGACTCCTGCTCAAGAAGCTCAACCGCCCTCTCGCGCGGGGCGCCCTCCATGTTGTTCAGAAAGACAAACATAATGAAGCACTTGTCGACCGTATACCCGGCAACACGCGGCGCGTACGTCTCTCATACGGTTCGGCTTCGTTGGGCAGGATGCCCCCACCGCATCGCATAGGTGTTCAGGGCCCTCGTCAGGGAAAAGACGTCAGGCGCCTCTTCAAACAAACGATCCAGAATTGGATCGGCTCCGAAGACCTGCCCACTTGTTTGCGCGACAAGCAACGCGGCATCGAGGGCGGGCGGAAAATCAGGATCAGCCTTGTGGGCGCGGCGCAGGGCTATGGTTGCCTTCTCAACCTCCCGCCGAAATCCGCGCCGCCCTTCTTCCGAAACAAGACTTTGCACTTCCCGATCGCGGTAAAGAAAAGACCGCCCATGATGGACCCACGCCATCGCGGTGTTGGCGTAAAGCGACTCCGGCTGCGCCAACCACCAATCCTCGGCGTACCGCACACGATCCCGCTGAGGGCTTTGAAACAGTTCACCGTAAATGTGGCGAAGCGTGCTGTAATCCCGCGTCCTCCGCGCCTCTGCATGCAAGTTCGAGAACGTGGTTTCGAGGCCGCGGTGATCACCAGAGCCAAGCTGGCGAAGCACCGACGCCAGCGGTTCTTCAAATCTCGGTCCAGCCAGACTGGCTGATGCAAAAAGGCAAAACCCCAAAAGAACGGCCAGAAGTCGATGCAACATCGGTCTCCCTGAATATCCATCCTCGGCCCGCAAGACCGCCCGACAAGATCAATCGAAATCACCGGAACAGCTCTCATCAAATCGCGTCAAAAATTGGACGCGGCCCAAGTGAGGCGTTGCGGGTCAGGATCCTTGGGGCTCATAAACCTCGGCGCAGAGGGGGATGTCGGGGTCAAGCGACGGTATCGCCGACAACAGCGAGCGCGTGTAGGCGTGACCTGGGTTCGCAAACAGGTCGCGGGTCGGGGCCTCTTCCATGAAGCGGCCATGGTACATCACCGCAACGTGGTCGCAGACATGGGCAACCACCGAAAGGTCATGGCTAATGAATAGAATCGTTAGATCAAGTTCGTCTTGCAGGCTTTTGAGAAGGTTCAGGATATCCGCCTGGATTGACACATCCAGCGCGGCGACCGCCTCATCGGCCACGACGAATTTCGGCCCACAGGCCAGCGCACGCGCGATAGAAATACGCTGGCGCTGCCCCCCGGAAAACGCGTGCGGAAAGCGCCGCAGGTGCTCCAGGTTCAGGCGGCAGCGGGCGGCGATGTCGCGCACGCGCTCATCCGTTTCAGCCCGGCTTTTGGTGAGGCCCATGACCTCCAGCGGTTCGGCGATGATGTCGCGAACCGTCATGCGGGGGCTGAGCGCCGCGTACGGATCCTGAAAGATCATCTGCGCCCGCGCACGGTAATCCTTCAACTCCGCCCCGCTCAGCGAACCGACATCATAACTCGCCTCGCCATCGTCATAGCGGATCGCCCCGCTCGTGATCGGCGCAGCGCGCAGGATCGCGCGACCAAGCGTCGTCTTGCCCGAGCCGCTTTCGCCCACGAGCCCGAAGAAAGACCCCTTCGGAATGCTGAGGCTCACGTGGTCCACGGCCTTCACGACCGGCGGCTCCCCGAACAGGCGGCGACCCAACGCGAAGTGGATCGAAAGGTCATCGATTTCAATCATCGGCCGCGTCATGCCGGGGCATCCTCAGGGAAGAGGGCGGCGTAATGGCCAGGCGAAACCTCGATCAGCGGCGGCCGTTCGCGCTCATAGCGGGAACCGGGCGAAAGCTCCGGATTCCGGGTGTGGAAGACACAGCCGGCGGGGCGTTCCAGAGGGCTCGGGATGTCGCCGGGGATGGGCGTCAGCGGCGCGTCGAGGTCGTCTAGCTTGGGCAGCGCGTTGATCAGACCTCGGGTATAGGCGTGGGCGGGCGTACGGATCACGTCCCGCACCGGCCCGCTTTCCATGATCCGCCCAAGATACATGACCGCCACGCGGTCCGCGGTTTGGGCAATCACGCCAAGATCGTGGGTGATGAAAAGGATGCCCATGTGAAATTCGGCCACGAGGTCTTTCATCAGATCGATCACCTGCGCCTGAATGGTGACGTCCAGCGCGGTGGTCGGTTCATCCGCAATGAGCAGCGCGGGCTTCGTCGATAGGGCCATGGCAATCATGGCGCGCTGACGCATGCCGCCCGACAGCTCAAACGCATATTGGTCAAAGCGCTGCGCAGGTTCCTTGATGCCCACGCGGTCAAGCATCTCAATCGACAGCGCCTTGGCCTGCGCCTTGTTCATGTCCGAATGGAGCAGCAGTTGCTCCACCATCTGCTTGCCGATGGAGATAGCCGGGGCAAAGCTCGCCATCGGCTCCTGAAAGATCATGCTGATCGCGCCACCGCGGACGATGTTCAACTCACGCGGTGTGCGCAACGACAGGACATCAACGGGCCCGCCGTCAGTGTGCAGCGTGATCTTCGACTCTGGCGCATAGACCGCGTTGCCCGCATTCAGATGCATCAGCGACTTCGCCGTAACCGACTTTCCCGAGCCGCTTTCGCCCACAAGCCCCAGCACCTCCCCCTTGTTCAGCGAAAACGACACGTCGTCGACCGCCGTGATCAGCCCCTCGTCGGTCTTGAATTGAAGGGTCAGGTTTTCGACGTCGATCAGTGCGCTCATCGGCGACCCCCGGAGGCGGTGGGCAGATTGCCCACCCTACATGTCGCGGAACCGCGGCTCATTTCTTCCCCTCCGAATACGGATCTGCCGCATCGCGCAATCCGTCCCCGACAAAGACGAAGGCCATCACGAGGACGATGAAGAAGAACACCGGAATGAAATACCACTGATAGTTCAGCATCACATCCGCCGACGTCGCCTTCTGCAGCATCACTCCCAGGGACGACACGGGGTCCTTCAGACCGAGGCCGATGAACGACAAGGCCGTTTCGGACAGAACCATGTACGGGAACGAGATCACCAGATCGACGATGATATAGCTCGTGAACGACGGCAGTAGATGGCGGCGGATCACGTGGCTGGACGACGCTCCGGACAGTTGCGCCGCAAGGACGTACTCCTGATTGCGTTCCGTCAGAATGTGGGTCCGCACGCGGCGGGCGAGCGTGGGCCAGTTGATGAAGCCAAGCAGGATCGAGATGTAAAAGAACCGCGCCTCCGCCGACATCTCTGCGGGCATGAACGCGGCCACCGCCATGAACAGGGGTATGGGCGGCACCGTTCGGAACGCGTCGGTGATCATCTGGATCACGCTGTCGATCCACCCGCCGTAATAGCCGGACACCCCTCCTATGATGAGGGCCAGCACGAACGAGATCAGGACGCCGATCGTCCCCACCTGCAACGACGTCCAGACGGCATGCAATGTGCGGCTAAAGATGTCCTGCCCGTCCTCGTCGGTGCCGAATAGATGGATTTGCCCCTCCTCGACCCCGAACAAATGCCGGTCACCCGGGATGAACCCGAACAGCTTGTAATCGTCGCCCCTCGGCAGGAACGTCAGATAGTTTCGCTCGTCCTCGTTGACGGTCGTCACCCAGCGGAAGTTCGTGGCGATAGAGCGCTCCCGCTCGACCTTGTGGATGAACGGCCGGATCGAGCAGCCGTTCTTGTCGCAGAACTGCGGGATCTGCGGGGCGCCGTTGGTATAGTCCTTGTTCCGCCCCGCGACCGTCGGGTCATAGGGCGACAGGAACGGCGCGAAGAGGCCCGAGACGATCAGGACAAGCAGCACACATGCCGCGATCATCGCCGCCCGTTGCTTCTTGAACCGCGCCCAGATAAGCTGGCTTTGCGAAGCGGTGAAGTACGCCTCCTTCGCCTTCTGATCCTGCGGCGGCTGATCCGCCTGCAGCGGGGTGTCGATGTTCTCTGCTGTCATTGGATGATGCTCTTGCGGACGCGCGGGTCGATCACCGCCAGAAGAACGTCCGTGAAGAAGTTCAGCGCCACAATCGACGCCGTCAGAAGGAAGATGATCGCCCCCGCGAGTTGCTGGTCATTCGACCGCGCCAGCGCCTCAATCAGCAGCGCGCCCGCATCTGTCATCACCAGGATCAGCGCCACAATGGGCAGCTCATTGAAGATCCGGTTCAGGTCGAACCCCAGCGAGTTAATGATCGGCCCCAGCGCATGCCGCGCCGGATACCCCCAGAGGAGCTTGCGCCCATGCACCCCCCGCGCCGCCGCGGCGGTGACATAGAGCTTGCCGATTTCGTCCGACATCAGCGCCCGCACCGTCTGCAGGGCAAACGCCGTCGCCGACCAGCCGAGGATAAAGATCGGCAGCCACGCATGCGAAAGCAGATCAAGAAACTTCCCCCAACTCCACGGCGCGTCGCGATATTCGTCGCTGAACAGACCCGTCAGCGTGTCCCCGAACCAGACGGTCGCAAACAACATAATGACCAGCGCGAGCAGAAAGTTCGGCATCGCCAGCCCAAGGTAGCTGACCAGCCGCAGCGAGTTGTTCAGGAACGCATTGTTCGACGCCGCCGCGATGATCCCAACCGGAACCGCGATGGTGTAGGCCAGCGCCAGCGCCGCCAGACAGATCGACAGCGACAGCCAGAACTTGTCGCCCAACAGGTCGGCGATGTTCACCCTCAGGATACAACTATCCCCGAACTCCCCCTGAAACGCCCCGGCAATCCACTTCGCCCAGCGCTCCAGAAACGGCCGGTCGAGGCCCAGCCGTTGACGCTCTGCTTCAATATCCTGAACCGAAATTCCGGAACCTTGGGTGTTCTTGAAGGCGAGGTACCGCTCCGCGCAATCGCCTGGCACAAGTTCCATCAGCGAAAATACGACCAGCGACACGATCACAAGTGTGAGTATGGCCATAAGGGCCCGTGTCGCCGTGAAGCGCGCAAAGTTCAGCATCCCTTGCCCCTACCGCCGCGCCACGGGCAGCATCCCGCCCGTGGCTTTTCTGTGGGAAACACCGGCGGTTACTCGCTAAGCCACCATTGCGTGGCACGGTACGGATAGGTCCGGTAGTACTCATAGGACCACGTTTTGAACTCGGGCACGTTGTTCAGGACGTTGTTGACGTAGACCGGCTCAGGCGCGTTCACCGTACCGATCATCGGCAGATTGCTCACAAAACCCTCGATCAGCGCTGCACCCAACTGGTTCGATTCCTCGGAACCGGGCACAGCCGATTGAAACGCGTCAATATCCGATGCCAACGTTTTCACCCACTCAGGCGGCTCAACACCCTTTTCGCCGTTAGAATCCAGCCACTCCGCCCAGAGCATGCCAGTGCGATGCTCAAAGTAGGTGCCGAAGGGCGCACGGAAGAAGGTGTTGAGGCCCAGGTGAATCGCCTGGGGCGCGCCATACTGCCAAAGCCCAACGTCGAGCTTGTTGGAGGACTGGGCCGAGCGATATTCGTCCGGCGTCACTTCCTTGACGACCGACTGAATGCCGACATCCGCCCAGTTCTGGCCGACGAGTTCAACGACGCTTCCAGCGATCCCTTGCGTCGAAAAGTTCATCGCCAGCGTCAGCTTTTCGCCATTCGGCAACTCGCGGAAGCCGTCACCGTCCGTGTCTGCCATTCCAAGCTCATCCAGAATGGCGTTCGCTGCATCCGGGTCATACTCGGCCGCGAAACTGCTCCATTTCGGGTCGGCGAAATCCGGCGCCGGGTTGAACGGCATGATCTGGCTGGGCGTGCCCTGTCCAAAATAGGCGACCTCATTCAGCTCATTGCGGTCGATCGCGATCGACATGGCGCGGCGGAACTCAAGATCGCCGAACAATTCGCGCTTTGCTGGGTCCTCGTGGGTGAGGTTGAACGAAAACGCCGGCATCGCGACGGTCGGCTTGAGCTGGATCGTGTAGCCCCCACTTTCCTGGTTTTCCAAGAGAAGCGGCGCGGACTCCAGCCTGACAGACTGCGATTTGTAGTCGATCTCGCCGTTGACCAGCTTCAGGATACGCACCTCGTTGTCGTTGATGTAGACCTCGTCTTGAGTTGAGATGTACGGCAACTGCTGACCCGTCGGGTCCACTTGGTGGAAGTAGGGGTTCGCAACCAAATAACGCCCTTCGGTAGTGTCGCGCACATAGATATGCGACTCCAGCGTTGGCACGGTCGCCTTGGGCAAGCCATCGACAATATCGGGGCGCGACAACATCGGCGTCGGTGTGTCCGACCAAACGGAGTTACCCCAGTACGCCAGGATCGCGTCGTAGCCGTTCTCAAAGCCAAGGCCCTGGGCAAAGCTGTCGGCTTCCGGGTTGATGTCCGGATGGAACTGGCCAAGGAAATGCATGGGTTGGAAACCCTGTGCATACGATGTCGCAAAGTGCACCAGCAGGCCGGGTTTCGGTGCTGGCAGGTTGAAGACCACTGTGGTTGCATCCGGCGTCTCAACGGTCATCTTCTCGCCGCCGACGAGAACATAGTCCTTCGGTGTTTCGAAGATGTTCGGATCGAGCATCAGGTTGTCGTGCCAGAACTTCACGTCCGCGCTGGTGAACGGCTCCCCGTCCGACCACTTGTGGCCCTCGCGCAGGCTGAACGTCAGCTGGGTGAAATCGTCGTTCCACTCCCACGACTTCGCGACGTTCGGCACTATGGTCTGCAGGTCGTCGGAATAGCGCACGAGGTTCACGTGGCGCACCGACAGGAAGTCGGACGTCCCGGCCTCGGTCGCGTTGGACAGCACATCCAGCTCGCCCCCATAGGACCCGACGCTATCATAGGGCACCATGACCAGCGGCTCGGACGGGATACGCTCGGCCAGCGGCGGCAGGTCGCCATTGCCCTGAATGCGTGCATTCAGATCGGCCGCTTCGGGGTTGCCCGAGAATTCCATCGTGCAGCCAGCGGCGGCTTCGAATTCGGCGAGTTCGAACTGCTGCGGATAGGCACCCGGCGCCACCCCGCCCATGTCCTCCAGCGTGATCGCGGGGCAATTGGCCAGCGCCATGCCCGGCAGGGCGATCCCAGCCACGCCTAGTAAAAGTACTCGTTTCATAGTCTCTCCTGTTGCATCTTATGTGCTGCGCCGCTTCTGCGGCACATTAGATCGCGGATGCGATCAAAAGGGCGCTGACACGGCAGCCAAGTGCTGCCTGTGACGCGTCACCAGAAATCGTTCGTATCCCCCTTCTCCCCATCTGCCGCTCTCAGAGCGCACCGAGGGTCATACGTCACCCGGGATGACAACCGTATGACATCCCAAGACCCAGCCCACGTGCCGCGCTCAAGCGGTTCCCGTTTTGACGCCACCGTCAACCACCATCGTCGTTGCGAAGGTGCTTTCCGGATTGACCATGCGATGGCAGAGCAATTTGCGCGATAAATCAAGACAAATTGCCTCTCCACCGGGCATTCCCGAGATATCGCGCGCCTCACCCGCCGCAGTCAGATCGAACGCAAGCTGCGGCAGCGGCCCTGCGAAATGCACCAACGCGTGGGTCCCGGTCCTCAAGACAGTCAGGTTCGCCTCCCGCGCCGAAAGGCCCAACGCATGCTGCAAACGCGATCCTTTGACCGGGTCGCCAAAATCATGCTCCGACATCGTGACCTGCTTTCCGCCCTGCCCCGTCTCGATCAGGCTTCGCAAACTGATGCCGTTCATCGACGCCGGGATTTCCGTTCCCACATAGTCCAGCAGCGTCGGCGTCACATCAATGGATTCCGTCATCGCCTCGATACGCCGTGTCGGCTGCCCAGGGATACGAATCATCAACGGGACATGGAACGCCGCCTCGTGAAACGTCCCCTTCCCCCAAAGCCCGAAATCCCCAAGCATTTCTCCATGATCCGAGGTAACGACAAGGATCGTGTCGTCCCACTGACCCGAGGCCTTCACACAATCGACCACCCGCCCAATGTGATGATCCACCTCCGCCGCTAGTCCCAGATACAGCGCTCGCAAACGGCTCACGTTGGCGGGACTGTCCTCCAGGTCGGGAAACCCCTCCACCGTTCCAGATGCCGGGCGCACGTTGCGAAGGGAGCTGACGAACGGATGCTGGCTATTGTGGTCCGCACGCTGAGGTGGCGGAATCTGTGCCGGATCGTACATGCTGTTGTACGGAGCAGGCGCAACGAACGGCGGGTGCGGCCGGATGTACGTCAATGTCGCCGCCCACCCCTTGGGAGCAGACCCCATGTGGTCGAGAAACCGGTCCGTCAGAAACGCAGTATCACTGTCTTCCGCCCGGTATAGCGCCGGGGAGTCGATCTCATCGCCATCCGGGACGTACAACCCGATCCCGTACGGCACCTCATACCCCTTGGCCCGCAAGTGATCCCGCCATGCCGCGTCATCGGTCTCCATCCGCATCCGGACCACCTCAGCGAACCCGTCCAGCAGTTCCTCATAGCTGCTCAGCCGAGGATCATCCGCCTCCAGCACCCGCGGGTCCTGAGCCACATCCGTGTACCCAAACAGCAAGGGATCATACCCCGCCGCCCGCAACTCACGCGGCAGGTTTGGCGTGTCGTGCCGCAGCGGGGTCCCATTCCGCACCGCCCGATGGTTCATCGCGTACTGCCCGGTAAACAGCGACACCCGCGACGGCCCGCACGGCGACACCACCGAGTAATGCCGCCGAAACGTACAACTCTCGTTCATTAACGCCGACAGATTGCCGAGGCCTGCAACCTCTGCCAACGCCCCGTCCAGCAAATCCGCCCGGAACTGGTCAATGACAATAAGAAGGACGTTGGGACGCTCGGCCATAGCCTACCGTCCTGTAACCACGCGGTTTCTTCAAGCCATGGATTTCAGAAACGCCCGGATCACCGCCACGTCGCGTCGCGCTGCCAGGGTGACCAGCGTCTCGGTCATCCCCAGATCGACCCCCGTCAGCCGCAGCTTCCGCAGCCGCGCGTCATGCCCGAACTCCGCTTCCGACAGAAACCCGATCCCCGCCCCCGTCGCCACAACATCGCGCATCGCCTCGCGCCCTTCAATCTGGATCGCCGATGTCAGCACCACCCCCGACTCCCGCGCCGCCGCCTCCACCAGCGCCCGCGTCCGCGACCCCGGCTCCCGAAAGATCAGCGGCCAGCGCGGCAGATCGCGGAACGCGATCTCGGACACGTCCCCCGGCACCATGCTCCGCGCCGCAATCGCGACTACCGGCGTCCGCCCGAGCTCCACCCGATGCAGGTCCAACCCCTTCCCCACATTCGCGACCACGCCGATCTCCGCCTCATACCGCCGCAGCCGGGCAAGCACCTCTTCCGTGTTGCCCGTCCAAAGCGACACCGTCACCCCCGGATGCGCGACCCGAAACCGACCAATCGCCGCCGTGATATGCACCGCCGAATCCGCCACGATCCGCAACTCCCCAGTCGGCGCGGCGCGGTTGCGATCAAGGTAATCGGCAATCTCTCCCTCCGCCTCAAAGAAGCTACGCGTCAGCCGTAGCAACCCCTCCCCCGCCTCGGTAAGCCGCACATGTCGCGTATCCCGCTGGAACAACAGCGTGTCATGCGCCTCTTCCAGACGGCGGACCTGATCGCTGATCGACGGCTGCGACTGATTCAACGCCTCAGCCGCGCGGGAGAACCCACCCGCGACAGCCACGTGATGAAACGCCCTAAGCTGTGCATACCGCATACATAGTCTCTACCTATGAATATATAGAAATCCAAGATTTTACATATAGCCACTTTCCTGCGATCCACCGGCATCCGCAACCCAAGGGCCGCGCCGATGTCAGCCAAGATCCCCGACCCCGCCCTCGGCGAACCGTTCCTCCTGACCCCCGGCCCGCTGACAACGACCGCCGCAGTTAAGCAGGCCATGCTCAGGGACTGGGGCAGTTGGGACGACGACTTCCGCGACATGACCCGCTCGATGCGCGACCGCCTGCTCGCACAGATCGGCGATGGCGCAGACTACGACTGTGTCCCGATCCAGGGCTCCGGCTCCTACTGCGTCGAGGCGATGCTCGGCTCCTTCGTGCCCCGCGATGGCAAGGTGCTCGTCCTCGCCAACGGCGCCTACGGCTTGCGCGCAGCGAAAACGCTGGAATACCTCGGCCGCGACCTGATGCTCCTCGACAAAGGCGATTACCTGCCCCCACGCGGCGCCGAAGTCGCGGCGATCCTCGCGAAGGACCCCGCCATCACCCACGTCCTCGCCATCCACTGCGAAACCTCCTCAGGCATTCTCAACCCCATCGAGGAAATCGCCGAAGCCACCCGCGCTGCAGGCCGCAAACTCCTGATCGACTCCATGTCCGCCTTCGGCGCCCTCCCCCTCAACGCCCCGGCCCTGAACTGCGCCGCCTTCGTGTCATCGGCGAACAAATGCATCGAAGGCATCCCTGGTTTCGGCTTCGTCATCGCCCGCAAGGATGAGATCACCGCCGCCAAGGGCAACAGCCACTCCCTCTCCCTCGACGTTCACGCGCAGTGGGACACGATGGAGAGCACCGGCCAATGGCGCTTCACCCCGCCAACCCACACCGTCGCCGCCTTCCTGCGCGCCCTCGACCTGCACGAGGCCGAAGGCGGCGCCCCCGCACGCCTCGCCCGCTACACAAGCAACCGCGACGTCGTCGTCAAAGGCCTGCGCGCCCTTGGCTTCGAGACGCTGCTGGATGACCGCTGGCTCTCGCCCATCATCGTGACCTTCTTCTGCCCCGCCGACCCCGCCTTCAGCTTTCAGGGCTTCTACGAGGCGATGAAAGCGCGCGGGTTCATCATCTACCCGGGCAAGCTGACCGTCGTGGAAAGCTTCCGCATCGGCTGCATCGGGCAGATCGACCCGCATATCATGACCCGTGTCGTGACCGCCGCTGGCGAAGCGCTGGCCGACATGGGCGTCACCTCGGCGGCCCCACCACAAGCCGCCCTCGATGAACGTAAGAAACTTGCCGCGTGAAGGACCCACGATGAAAGACGTCACCGCAAACGACCGAACCTACCCCGCGCCCCGCACTTGCGCGATTGCCATCTGCCTGGATGGATGCGAGCCGGAATACCTCGACGTGGCCATCGCCGAGGGGCTGATGCCGCACCTCAAGCGCATCCGCGCCTCGGGAACCGACCGGCTGGCGCACTCCGTCATCCCGTCGTTCACGAACCCCAACAACCTGTCGATCGCCACGGGCCGCCCGCCCAGCGTGCACGGCATCTGCGGCAACTTCCTCTACGACCCCGACACGGGTGAGGAAGTCATGATGAACGACGTCCGCTTCCTGCGCGCGCCCACGATCTTTTCGAAGTTCTACGAGGCTGGTGCCCGCGTCGCGATGGTAACCGCCAAGGACAAACTCCGCGCCCTCCTCGGCTCTGGCCTGAAGTTCAACGAAGACCGCGCCATCGCCTTCTCGTCCGAACGCTCGGGCGACACCACTGTCGCGGAACACGGGATCGACCGCGCCAGCGACTGGCTCGGCAGACCGGTGCCCGAGGTCTACTCGGCAGACCTCTCCGAATTCGTCTTCGCCGCAGGCGTCAAGCTCCTGCGTGAATGGAATCCCGACATCATGTACCTGTCCACCACCGACTACATCCAACACAAGTTCGCCCCGAACGAGCAGGGCGCGAAGGACTTCTACGCCATGTTCGACCGCTACCTGGGAGAGCTTGACGCCATGGGCGCCGCCATTGTCATCACCGCCGATCACGGCATGAAGCCCAAGCACGACGCCGCGACCAAGGACCCCTCCGTCATCTACATGCAGGACTGGTTCGACGAGGCCCTGGGCACCGCCGCTGCCCGCGTCATCCTGCCAATCACCGACCCCTATGTGGTGCACCACGGCGCCCTCGGCTCCTTCGCCACGGTCTATCTGCCCGACGGCGCCGACCGGGATGCGCTCGCCGCTCAAGTCGCCGCCCTGCCCCAGATGATGGAGGTGCTGACCAGAGAGCACGCCGTCGCAAAGTACCGGCTTCCCGCCGACCGGATCGGCGACCTGACCATGGTCTCGACCGAGAACATGACCATCGGCACCTCCGAAAACCGCCACGACCTCGCCGCCCTCGATGAGCCACTGCGCAGCCACGGCGGCCTGACCGAGCAAGAGGTCCCCTTCATCGTCAACCGCGTGATCGAGCTGCCGGGCGCCCCCACGCTCCGCAACTTCGACGCGTTCTTCTACGCCTGTACTGCCGCCGCAATCGAAGAGGTCCCCGCATGAACGAGATGACCAACCTGGACATCCGCAACGAAGGCATGCGCATCGGGGGAGAGGTCGTCTTCACCGACGCCACGATCCCCGTGCACTACCCCTACACGGATGAGGTCGTGGGCTACGTCCCCGCAGGCGACGCCAACCACGCGCGCAAGGCGTTCGAGATCGCGGCGGCCTACCAGTCCAAGCTAACCCGCTACGAACGCAGCGAAATCCTGAAGCGCGCGGGAGAGATTATTGGTGAACGCCGTGAGTATCTGGCTAAGTGGCTGACGCTGGAACTCGGCATTTGCCACCAGCACGCGGTCTACGAGACAAAGCGCGCGCAAGACGTCTTCCAATTCGCCGCCGCCGAGGCGCTGAAAGATGATGGCGAGATTTTCTCCTGCGACCTCACCCACAACGGCAAGGCGCGCAAGATCTTCACCAAGCGCGAACCGGTGCGGGCAATTTCGGCGATCACGCCGTTCAACCACCCGCTCAACATGGTGGCCCACAAGATCGCGCCGTCCATCGCGACGAACAACTGCATGGTCTGCAAACCGACCGAGCTGACGCCACTCACCGCGATCACGCTGGCCGACATCCTCTACGAAGCGGGCCTTCCGCATGAGATGTTCCAGATTGTCACCGGCTGGCCCAAGGATATCGGCGACGAGATGGTGACGAATGAGCACGCCGATATCATCACCTTCACCGGCGGCGTCCCGGTGGGCAAACTGATCGCCAACAAGGCGGCTTACAAGCGCACCGCACTGGAACTCGGCGGGAACGATCCGCTGATCATTCTGAATGACCTTGACGATGCCGACCTCGACAAGGCCGCGACCATCGCCGTCGCGGGCGCCACCGGCAACTCGGGCCAACGCTGCACCGCCGTCAAGCGCATCCTCGTGCAAGACAGCGTCGCCGACCGCTTTGTCCCGCTCGTGCTGGAAAAGGCCAAAGCGATCAAATTCGGCGACCCGCAAGATCCGGCCACCGAACTCGGCTGCGTCATTCATTCGGACGCGGCGGCGCTATTCGAGTCCCGCGTCCTGCAAGCCGAACAGGCTGGGGCCAACATCCTCTATCACCCGGGTCGCAAGGGTGCCCTTTTGCCGCCAATCGTGATCGACAAGGTCCCCCACGGCTCCGAACTGGTGATGGAAGAAACCTTCGGCCCCATCATCCCCATCGTCCGCGTCCCCGACGACGACGCGCAGGTGATGGCGATCTCGAACTCCACCGCCTTCGGCCTGTCCTCGGGCGTCTGCACCAACGACTTCCGCCGCATGCACGCCTTCATCGAAGGCTTGAACGTCGGCACCGTCAACATTTGGGAGCAACCCGGCTACCGGATCGAGATGTCCCCCTTCGGCGGCATCAAGGACAGCGGCAACGGCGTGAAAGAGGGCGTGATCGAAGCGATGAAGTTCTTCACCAACGTCAAGACCTTCTCCCTCCCCTGGCCCTGATCCGTCCGCAAAGCAGCGGACCAAAACGCAGAACAAAGTCGCCGGGCCCATCCAAGGCCCGGCGATTGCGTTTCTAAAGCACGTAGGTCCCCGGCGCCGCGCCCAATTCAGAGCGGACCGGCTGGCGGGCTTCGACCATCGGGCCCGACCGCTCGTGCAGCCAGGCCTCCCATGTCGGCCACCACGATCCGTCGTGCAGCGTCGCTCCGTCAAGCCACTCCGCCGCCGGGGCCGCCAACTCGGGATTCATGTAATGCCCGTACTTCCCCTTGCTCGGCGGGTTCACGATGCCCGCGATATGGCCGGACTCCGATACGACGAAAGTCTTGTCCTCCGAACCCATCGCCTGCACCCCGCGATAGCAATCCCGCCACGCCGCGATGTGGTCGCTTTCGCAAGTGATCGCCATCAGCGGCACGTCCACATCCGACAAGCGCAGCGTGTGGCCCAAAAGCTCAAACCCATCGTCGGCAAACCCATTCCCCTGACACAAACCGCGCAGAAACTGGACAACCATCTTCCCGGGCAGATTGGTCCCATCGCCATTCCAATACAGCAGATCGAACGCCGGGGGCGCCTCACCCAGATAATAGCTCCGCACCGCAGGCCCATAGACCAGATCGTTAGAGCGCAAAAAGCTGAACGTCCGCGCCATTATGTGTGAGCCGAGGACGCCCTTTTCCGCCACCTCGTCCTCGATATTGTCGATGAAATCGTCCTGCAGGAACGGCGTGAACTCCCCCTGCTCTGAGAAATCCGTCAGCGTCGTAAAGAATGTCGCCGACTTGACCGAGGTATCGCCCCGCTGCTTCAACAGCGACAGCGTCAGGCTCAGCGTCGTCCCCGCGATGCAATAGCCCACGGCGTTCACCTGCGCCGTGCCGCAGTTGGTCTTCGCCTGCTCAATCGCGGTCAGAATGCCGTCTTCGATATACTGCTCCAGCCCGACATCCGCGTCCGCCTCATTGGGGTTGAACCAACTCACCACAAACAGCGTGTAGCCCTGATCCGTGATCCACTTGATCAGGCTGTTCTTCTCCTTGAGATCGAGGATATAGAACTTGTTGATCCACGGCGGAAACAGCACAATCGGGGTCTCGTGCACCGTCTCCGTCGTCGGCGCGTACTGGATCAACTCCATGATCCGATTGCGGAAAACGACCTCCCCCGGCGTCGTCGCGATGTTCCCGGCGACCTGAAACGCCTCCGTATCCGCAAGCCGCACAACCAGATCCCCGTCCCCGGACTCCAGATCCTCGACAAGGTTCGCCAGACCCGCGATCAACGACTCCCCATCGCTCTCAATCGCCTTCAAGAGCGCATCCGGATTGGTCGCCAGAAAGTTTGTCGGCGCCATTAGGTTCACGATCTGCTCGACGAAGAACGCAAGCCGCTGGCGATCCTTCGGCGGCAGATCATCCGCATTCGCGACCACCGAATGCAGCGCCTCGCTGTTCAGCAGATACTGCTCCTTGATCAGGTGAAACAGCGTCGCCGAATTCCACAGCGGATTGGAAAACCGCTTATCGGCACTCGGCGCATCGTCCTCATGCCCAACAAGCGTCGCCGCCTCCAGGATGTTCTGCGCCGAGCGCTGCCAGAACACCACCTGCTGCAGCATCGCATCCATCGGGTCATGCACAGCCTTCGTCCAGTAAGACAGCGCCGCCTTCTGAAACACCTCCGGATCCGGCACATTCAGGGCCGGGTTCACCCCGCGCCCGCGCGACAACGCCTGCACAAGGCGCTTTGACAGGGCGTCCAGCGTAACCACGCGCTCTGCTATGCGCTCGGCCTCTTGGTGTGGGTCCAGGGTCATCGTGTCCTCCGACATGCGGGGCTCCTTATAGGTTACGGCATTGCCGTCTGTCTGGCGACCTGCAGTCGCGCGAAATCGTCGCCGGCATGGTAGGAAGAGCGGGTCAACGGCGTCGCCGACACCATCAGAAACCCCTTCCCGAACGCGGCCGTCTCGTAGCTCGCAAACTCCTCCGGAGTCACAAAGCGATCCACGCGGTGATGCTTCGGCGTCGGCTGAAGGTACTGACCAATCGTCAGAAAATCGATGTCGGCGGCGCGCATGTCATCCATGACCTGCGTGACCTCCAGCCGCGTCTCGCCCAGCCCGACCATCATCCCGGACTTCGTGAAGATCGACGCATCCAGCTCCTTCACCCGCTGCAACAGCCGCAGCGAGTGGAAATACCGCGCCCCGGGCCGTACCTTGGGATACAGCCCCGGCACCGTCTCCATATTGTGGTTGAACACGTCAGGCCTTGCCTCAACCACCGTTTCCAGTGCCTCTGGACCACATTTCAGAAAATCTGGAGTCAGGATCTCAATCGTCGTCCCCGGCGACCGATGCCGCACCGCCCGAATGGTCTGCGCAAAATGCGCCGCACCACCGTCCTTCAGATCGTCCCGATCGACCGAGGTGATGACCACATGGTTCAGCCCCAGCTTCTGCACCGCATGCGCAACGCGCCCCGGCTCGAACGCATCCAAGCCGTCTGGCCGACCCGTAGCGATATTGCAGAACGTACAGCCGCGTGTGCAGATCTCCCCCATGATCATCATGGTCGCGTGACCCTGCGACCAGCACTCGCCCGCGTTCGGACAGGCGGCCTCTTCGCACACCGTCACCAGCCCGTTGTCCCGCATGATGCGCCGGGTCTCATCGTATTTCTCACCCCCCGGCGCGCGCACCCGGATCCAGCCGGGTTTCTTCGGCTGGGGGTTGTCCGGCCGATGTGCCTTCTCCGGGTGCCGCTCTTCTGGGATGGTCAGATCGCGCGGCATCAGCGCTTCTTCTTCGGCGGCATCAGGTCGGTGATCGTGCCCTCGAACATCTCGGCGGCGAAATTCACCGTCTCCGACAACGTCGGATGCGCATGAATCGTGTGGCCGAGGTCGGTCGCATCCGCCCCCATTTCGATGGCCAGACAGGCCTCCGCCAGCAGATCCCCAGCGTTGGTGCCCACGATGCAGGCGCCAATGACACGCTCGTCTTCCGGATCGAAGAGCAACTTCGTCACCCCCTCGGACCGCCCGTTGGACAACGCCTTCCCGGACGCGGCCCAGGGAAACACGCCCTTCTCATAGGGGATGCCCTTGGCCTTCGCATCCGTCTCCGTCACGCCGCACCAGGCGACCTCCGGATCGGTATAGGCGACCGACGGGATCAACCGCGCATCGAAATGCCGGTTCTGCCCCGCCGCCGCCTCCGCCGCGACCTTGCCCTCATGCACCGCCTTGTGGGCGAGCATTGGCTGCCCGACGACGTCGCCGATGGCATAGATATGCATCTGCCCGGTTCGCTGCTGGCTGTCGACGGCGATGAACCCACGGTCATCCACCGCGACGCCCGCCGCCTCGGCGTTGATCAGCTTGCCGTTCGGCTTGCGCCCCACGGCCACAAGGATCTTGTCGAACGTGTCGGTCGATGCCTCGCCCTTGTCGTCCTCAAACGTCACCTTCAGCCCCTCATCCAGGGCCTCCACCGCCGTCACCTTCGTCTTCAGGAGGATGTTCTCATACCGCCCCTTGATGCGCGTATGCAGTGGTTTGACGATGTCCTTGTCGGCGCCAGGGATGATCTGATCCATCAGCTCCACCACCGTGATATTGGAGCCGAGCGCATCATACACGCACGCCATCTCCAGCCCGATGATACCGCCGCCAAGGATCAGCATCCGGTCGGGCACGTCCTTCAGCTCCAACGCGCCGGTGCTGTCGATGATCCGGTCATCCTCCGGGATGAACGGCAGGCTCACGGGCTCCGACCCGGCGGCGATGATGCACTGGTCGAAGCTCACCGTCGTGCCGTCGTCGATCTGCAGCATGTTGGGGCCGGTGAACGTGCCCGTTCCACGCACAACCTCAACCTTGCGGCCCTTCGACAACCCGTCGAGCCCGCCGGTCAACTGCTTCACCACGCCGTCCTTGAATGCGCGCAGCTCATCCAGATCGATGTTCGGCTTCCCGAAGCTGACGCCATGGGCACCCATCTCTTCTGCCTCGGTGATGACCTTGGCGACATGCAGCAACGCCTTCGACGGGATACAGCCCACGTTCAGACAGACCCCGCCCAACGTCGGGTTCCGCTCCACCAGAATGACCGTCTTGCCAAGGTCCGCCGCCCGAAACGCTGCCGTGTATCCGCCAGGACCAGATCCCAGCACAACGACCTCTGCATGCTTGTCACCCGGACCCGTCGCGGTGCCAGTGGCCGCCAGCGCCTGCGGCTCTGCCGCAGCGGGTGAGGAGGGCTCGATGCCCTCCGAGACCGAGCCCGCCTCCGACGCCTCAAGCGTCAGAATGACAGACCCTTCCGAGACTGTGTCCCCCTCAGCCACCGCAATCGCGGTGATCTTTCCGGCGGCGGGGCTGGGAACCTCCATCGTCGCCTTGTCGCTTTCCAACTCGATCAGCGGGTCCTCGGCGGCCACTGTGTCACCAACGGCCACAAGAATGCTGATCACTGGCACATCGGAGAAATCGCCGATATCAGGTACTTTGACGTCCATGGGATCTCTCCTTCTCACCACATCAACTTGCGCATGTCGCCCAACAGCGTCTTGAGCGTCACGCAGAAACGCGCTGCCAACGCCCCGTCCACCGCGCGGTGGTCATAGCTCAGCGACAGTGGTTGCATCAGGCGCGGCACGAACTCCTCACCGTTCCAGACCGGAGCCATCTTCGACCGCGTGAGGCCAAGGATCGCCACCTCAGGCGCATTCACAATCGGCGTGAATGACGTCCCCCCGATCCCGCCAAGGGACGAGATCGTGAACGTCGCGCCCTGCATGTCGGGTCCCTTCAACTCACCGGCCCGAGCTTTGCCCGACAACTCCATGAGCTCCTTGGAGATATCGACAATCCCCTTCCGGTCCGCATCCTTGATGACCGGCACAACCAGACCGTTCGGCGTGTCCGCCGCGAAGCCGATGTTATAGAAGTCCTTCTTGATCAGCTTGTCGCCATCGGGATGGATCGAGGAATTGAACTCCCAATGCGCCTTCAGGGCCGAGACGCTGGCCTTGATCACAAAGCTCAGCAGCGTCACGCGATAGCCGTCTTCCTTGGCCATCGTGTCCATTTCCTTGCGGTACTTATCAAGGTCCGTGATGTCCGCTTCATCCTGATGCGTCACGTGCGGAACGTTCAGCCACGACCGATGCAGCGCAGGACCCGAGATCTTCTTGATCCTCGGCATCTCAACATCTTCGACCGGCCCGAACTTCGAAAAGTCGACAACCGGGATCGGCGGAATACCCATCCCCGCCTGCGCCGCCGCAGGCGCCGGGGCGGTCGTCTTCTTGAGGAACGCCGTCACGTCCTCCCGCAGAATACGCCCTTTCCGGCCAGAGCCATTGATCTTGGAGATGTCGATCTCCAACTGCCGAGCAAACGCGCGGACCGAGGGGCTCGCATGCGCCTTCCCAAACCCGGTATCCACCGCCGGCGCAGGCGCAGGCGCCTCGGCCACGGCAGGCGCTGCCTCTTCCGCGGGCGCCTGCTCTGTGTCGGGCTTAGGCGCCGGTGCACCGCCCTCCGCCTCCACCAGCAGCACCAGGGAACCTTCCGAAACGGTATCCCCCTCGGCCACCTTCAATTCGATCACCTTCCCCGAGACGGGGCTAGGCACTTCCATCGTCGCCTTGTCGCTTTCCAGCTCCATCAGCGGGTCTTCCTCAGAGACCATGTCGCCGGGGCTGACGAGGATCGAGACGATCGGAACTTCGGTGAAATCGCCGATATCGGGGATTTTGACTTCATATGACATGGGTTTGGTCCTTTCTCCCCGGGGTCAGACTGTGCGTGGGTTCGGCTTCGCGCCGTCGATTTGATACTTGGCCAGCGCCTTCTCCAGCGTCGGCTTGGTGATGGCGCCGTCACGGTAAAGATCCACCATCGCGGCAGCCGCGATGTGGTTGGCGTCCACTTCAAAGAAACGCCGCAGGTTCTCGCGGCTGTCAGACCGCCCGAACCCGTCCGTCCCCAGCACCGTGTAGCGCCCGGGCACACAGGGCCGGATCTGCTCGGCAAAGGCCTTCATATAGTCGGTCGCCGCAATAAACGGCCCCGTCGCGCTCTTCAGTTGCCCGGCCACAAACGGTATCCTCGGCTCTTCCAGCGGATTAAGCCGGTTCCACCGCGCCGCATCCGCGCAATCCCGCCCCAGCTCGTTGAACGAGGTGGCCGACCAGATGTCCGCCGTGACGCCGAAATCCTCGGCCAGCATATCGGCGGCCTTCATGGCCTGGACCAGAATAGTCCCTGATCCCAACAGGTTGACATGTTTCTTGCCCGGCTTCTGCGCCTTCCGCAGGCAATAAAGCCCCCGAATGATGTCATCCTCCACGCCTTCTGGCATATCAGGATGCGCGTAGTTCTCGTTCATCAGCGTGAGGTAGAAGAACACGTCTTCCTGATCCTCATACATCCGCTTCAGCCCGTGACGGACAATCACCGCCACCTCATGCTGGAACGTCGGATCATAGGTCACGCAATTCGGGATCGTGCTCGCCAGGATGTGGCTGTGCCCATCCTCGTGCTGCAGCCCCTCACCGTTGAGCGTCGTCCGCCCCGCCGTACCGCCCAGCATAAAGCCGCGCGCCCGGCTGTCGCCAGCAGCCCAGGCGAGGTCGCCAATCCGCTGAAACCCGAACATCGAGTAGTAGATGAAGAACGGGATCATCGGGACGCCGTGGTTCGAATACGCCGTCGCTGCCGCAATCCAGTCGGCCATCGCGCCTGCTTCGTTGATCCCCTCCTGCAGGACCTGACCCGAAACGCTTTCCTTGTAGTACATCATCTGGTCGGCATCTTCGGGCGTATAGTTCTGCCCCATCGGGTTGTAGATGCCCACGCTGCGGAACAGCCCCTCCATCCCGAAGGTGCGGCTTTCGTCCGGCACAATGGGGACGACGTTCTTCCCAATCTCTTTGTCGCGCAGAAGCGTCGTCAGGATGCGGACGAAGGCCATCGTGGTCGAGATCTCGCGATCCCCCGTGCTTTCCAGCTGCGTCTTGAACTTCGACAACTCGGGGATGGTCAGCTTCGGCGCCGCACTCTCCCGCTTGGGGAATGCGCCGCCCAGAGCCTTCCGGCGATCCTCCAGATACGCCTTCTGCGCGTTGTTCAGCGCAACGAACGGCGCCTTCGGCAGATCCTCATCGCTGACCGGGATGTCAAAGCGATCCCGGAAGGCGCGAAGCTGATCCTCGGCCATCTTCTTTTGCTGGTGCGTGGTGTTCTGCCCCTCACCAGCCGTGCCCATGCCATAACCCTTGATCGTCTTGACCAGCAGGCAGGATGGCACGCCCTTCGTCTCGGTCGCGCGCTTGAAGACGGTGTAGACCTTCTCCGGATCGTGCCCGCCGCGATTGAGCGAAAAGATCTGCTCATCCGTCCAATCAGCAACCAGCGCCGCCGTCTCGGGATACTTCCCGAAGAAATGCTCGCGGATATAGGCGCCGTCTTTGGACTTGAACGTCTGATAGTCGCCGTCGACGGTCTCTTCCATCAACCGGCGGAGCATGCCGGACGTGTCCTTCTCCAGGAGCTGGTCCCAGCCCTTGCCCCACAGCAGCTTGATGACGTTCCACCCGGCGCCGCGGAAATCGCCCTCCAGCTCCTGCACGATCTTGCCGTTGCCCCGCACCGGCCCGTCAAGCCGCTGAAGGTTGCAGTTGATGACGAAGATCAGGTTGTCGAGGCCCTCTCGCACCGCCAGATCGATGGCGCCCCGGCTTTCGGGCTCATCCATCTCGCCATCGCCGAGGAAGCACCAGACCTTGCGGTCGGCCATGTCGATATGGCCCCGGTTGTGCATGTATTTCATGAACCGCGCCTGGTAGATAGCCATAAGCGGCCCAAGGCCCATCGAGACGGTGGGGAACTGCCAGTAATCGGGCATCAGCCACGGGTGCGGATAGGACGATAGGCCGTTGCCCGCGACCTCAGAGCGGAAGTTCTCCATCTGCTCTTCCGTCAGGCGGCCCTCCATGAAGGACCGGGCGTAAATCCCTGGAATCACGTGACCTTGGAAGAAAACAAGGTCGCCGCCGTGGATCGCCGACTTGGACCGCCAGAAGTGGTTCAGCCCCACGTCGTACATCACAGCCGACGACGCGAACGAGGCGATATGGCCGCCGTACTCGCTGCTGACCTTGTTGCGCCGCACGACCGTTGCCATCGCGTTCCAGCGGTTGATCGTGCGGATGCGCCATTCCATCGCGAGGTCGCCGGGGAAGTCTTCCTGATCGTCCACCGGGATGGTGTTCTGATAGGGCGTCGTCGCCGAAAACGGCAGCGCAGCGCCGTGGGCGCGGGCAGTCTGCACCGCCTTGTCCAGCAGGTAATGCGCCCGGTCCGCGCCGTCGCGTTCGATGACGTCTTCGATGGCGTCCTGCCATTCCTGGCTCTCCACCGGGTCGATGTCGTTGCGAAGGTCTTTCATGGCAGAAGCCCCTGTTTTTGCGCGTCTGTAAGACGTCGGTATTGCGTCGGTATTCCGTCGGTGGATATCACACGAAGAACTGCGCGCCGTTGGCGCTGATGGTGGAGCCGTTGATGAACCCCGCATCCTCGGACGCGAGGAAGGACACGCAGCGCGCAATCTCGTCCGGCTCTCCCAAGCGGCCTGCAGGGATGCCAGAGACGATCTTGTTCCGGATCTCTTCATCGATGGCCATCACCATCTCGGTCGCGATGTAGCCGGGGCAGATCGCGTTGGCGGTGATCCCGGCGCGGGCGCCCTCTTGCGCCAGCGACTTCACGATCCCCAGATCGCCCGCCTTCGTTGCGGCATAGTTTACCTGCCCGAACTGCCCCTTCTGGCCGTTGATCGAACTGATAACGACGACGCGCCCGAACTTCCGCTCGCGCATGCCCGGCCAAACGGGGTGGACGGTGTTGAAAACGCCGGTCAGGTTCGTTCCAATCACCTCATTCCATTGCTCGGGCGACATCTTATGGAACGGCGCGTCGCGGGTGATCCCGGCATTGGCGACGACGATGTCGATGGGCCCAAGCTCTGCCTCGACCTTCTCGATCCCGGCCTTGGAGCTGTCGTAGTCCGCAACGTTCCACTTATAGGTCTTGATCCCCGTCGCCTCGGTGAACTTCGCAGCGGCCTCGTCGTTTCCGGCGTAGGTTGCGGCGACGGTGCAGCCATCGGCTTTCAGTTTTTTGGAAATAGCTTCGCCAATCCCCCGGCTGCCGCCGGTGACCAATGCAACGCGTGACATGTCGATATTCCTTATTCTTTCTTGATAGTTAGCGGGCGTATTTCAACGCCTCATTGATCTGGATCAAACCCGTTCCACACACATGGCAACCCCCATGCCGCCGCCGATGCACAGCGTGGCAAGGCCCTTTTTCGCGTCGCGACGCTTCATCTCGAACAGCAGGGTGTTCAGCACGCGGCAACCCGACGCTCCGATCGGGTGGCCGATGGCAATCGCGCCGCCGTTAACGGTCACGATGTCCGGGTTCCAGCCCATGTCCTTGTTGACGGCACAGGCCTGCGCCGCAAACGCCTCGTTTGCCTCCACGAGGTCAAGGTCATCGACCGTCCACCCCGCCTTCTCCAGCGCTTTGCGGCTCGCATAGATCGGGCCGACGCCCATGATCGACGGATCGAGACCCGCCGTCGCATAGCTGGCGATCCGCGCGAGCGGTTCCACCCCGCGTTTCTCGGCATTTTCTGCCGACATCAACAGCGTCGCCGCCGCACCGTCGTTCAGGCCAGACGCGTTGGCCGCCGTGACTGAGCCATCCTTCGCAAACGCCGGGCGCAGCTTCTGCATCGCATCCAGCGTGGCACCGTGGCGGATGTATTCGTCGTTCTCGACCACGATGTCGCCCTTGCGGGTCTTCACCGTGAAGGGCGTGATCTCATCCGCGAACTTGCCCGCCTTCTGCGCCGCTTCTGCCTTGTTCTGTGAGGCAACGGCGAACTCGTCCTGCGTCTCCCGCGTGATCTGCCACTGTTCGGCAACGTTCTCAGCGGTTTGGCCCATATGATAGCCGTTGAAGGCGTCCCACAGACCGTCCTTGATCATCGTGTCGATGTACTTGAGGTCGCCCATCTTGTGCCCGGCGCGCAGGTGCGCAGCGTGCGTCGACAGCGACATGTTTTCCTGCCCGCCAGCGGCCACAACATCGGCGTCCCCCAGCATGATGTGCTGCGCGCCAATGGCCACCGCGCGAAGGCCCGAACCGCACACCTGGTTGATCCCCCAGGCCGCACTTTCCTGCGGCAAGCCTGCGTTGATATGCGCCTGTCGCGCGGGGTTCTGCCCCTGGGCGGCGGTCAGGACCTGACCCATGATTGTCTCGTCGACTTCAGACTTTTCAACGCCCGCGCGGTCGACCACGGCCTCCAAAACGGCGGCGCCAAGGTCATGGGCTGGTGTGCCCGCGAAGGCGCCAGAGAAACTGCCGACAGCGGTGCGGGCGGCGGATGCGATTACGATATTGGTCATGCTGGGACTTCCTCGGCATAGTTGCGGGCCTTCGACATCTTGCCGATCCCTGGATTGAAAGAGTTGGTGGGATCGCAGCGCTTGTAGTGCGCGGCGAGGTCGGGCTTGGCCTTGTACAGGTGGCCCACGTTGTGCTCGGCGGGGTATTCCGCGCCGCGCTGGTCAAGGATCTTGAGCATCTCGGCCTTCAGCGCTTTGACGTCCGTCCCCTTCTTGACCACGTAATCCTGGTGCATCACGTGGCACATCAGATGGCCGTAATAGACCTTGCGGACCAGATGCTGCGAAATCTCCTCGGGCAGCGTCTCAAACCAGTCCCGATCATTCCGCCGCAACGCGATGTCGAGGGCCAGGATCTCTTCCACCTCCCCTGCATGCACATGCCCATAGCGCACCGCCGCCCCCGCCGCCGCGAAACGGTGGAGCCCGGCAAGATGCGCCTCACGCGGGGTGCAGGTCACGAAATCCGCGTCGCGACCCTCAAGCAGGGTCGGCAAATACTCCGCCGCTTCCTCGATACCGCCGTCGTGCATCTTGAGGATCAGGTGATGCTCATACCGGTCACGGTAGTCGCGCAGGAACTTAGGCAGATGCTCGGGCCAGAGACGCGAGGCGAACTGCATGAACTTGTCGGTGAACCCGCGCGTCAGCGACAACTTGTTGAGCCGCGCGTCGATCTTGCCCTTCAGCGCGAAGAACATCGGAAGCCGGTCGGTTCCGAGTTTGTCGATCATCACCAGCGTGTCCTTGCCATAGGTCGCGGCGATGTCGAAACATTCGCGATGCACGTACTCTGCCGAGACGGGCAACGTCTTGAAGTCCTTCAGAATATGCCGCCGCAACTCCGTCAGATCGCCGGGATCATTGGTGCCGAGGTAAAACACCTGCTCCCGCTCATAAGTCGGGAAGGTGTCCAGGCGGACAGCGAACACCATCAGCTTACCCGCGCAGCCCGAAACCTCGTACAGCAGCCGATCGTCGTTGTTGTACCGTGACGGAGTATCAGCTTCGACATCCCGCAGGATCGTCGTGTAATCCGGGTCCGACGCATTCTGCCCCTCGGGCATCGGGCTCGCCTTGTCATAGTCGCCCGACTGCAGGCGCGTCAGGATCTCTTCCGGCGTGTCGCCCAGGTCGAAGCCCAGATGGTTCACCAGCTTCAGGTCGCCGTTCTGCGTGATCTGCGCAAACAGCGCGAGCTCGGTATAGCTCGGCCCCCGCTCGCACAGCGACCCGCCGGAGTTATTGCAGACGCCGCCCACGATGGACGCGCCGATGCTGGAAGAGCCGATGACGGAATGCGGGGTGCGGCCAAGCGGCCTTAGCTGCTTCTCCAACTCAAACAACGTCGCGCCGGGGAAACTGACGACCTGCTCACCATCCTGCAGCAGGTGCAGCCCGTCGAGGCGGCTGACATTGATAAGCACCACATCGCGCTCGTATCCGCCCTTCGGCGTCGACCCCTCGGTCAGGCCGGTGTTCGTGGCCTGCGCGATGACGATAGTGTCTGCGGCGTGACAGGCCTGCAGGACTTGCCATTGCTCCAGCAGCGTGCCGGGGCGGACGACGCACAGCGCCTCGCCTTCGCCCGAGCGAAAGCCTTTGCGGAAGCGCTCGGTGGCGCGGGCGCCGGTCAGGACGTGGCGACGCCCGACAATGCGTTCCAACCGGGTGATCAGATCTGTGTTGGTCATTCTGCGGCAATCCTTGTTGGGGCGGGCGCGTGGTCGTCCCGGAAGCGCAGGTTGTGGCGGCCAAGTTCGGCAACCGACGTGACGCCCATCAGCTTCATGTCGCGCTCGATTTCGGCGCGCATCAGGCCTAGGGCACGGTCAACACCGGCCTCCCCCGCGGCTGCCAAAGCGTAGAGATATCCTCTGCCGATGCCAACCGCCTTGGCGCCCAGCGACAGGGCCTTCAGCACATGGGTCCCACGTTGGATGCCGCTGTCCATCATCACATCAAGCTGATGCTCCACCGCATCCACGACCTCGGCGAGTTGATCGAACGGCGTCCGAGACCCGTCCAACTGGCGGCCCCCGTGGTTCGACAGGATCACCCCGGTGCAGCCAATCGCCGCCGCCTGCCGCGCATCCTCGGCGGTCATGATGCCCTTGAGGCAAAACTGCCCACCCCAGTCCGCAACCATCTCGGCCACGTCGTCCCAGTTCATCGAGGGTTCCAGCATCTCGGTGAAATACCCGCCGATGGACGACGCCCCGCCGCTCATATCCACGTGGTCATCAAGTTGCGGCAAACGGAACCGTTCGTGGGTAACATAGTTGATGCCCCACGCCGGTTTCAGCGCAAACTGCAGCATCCCAGCCAGCGTCAGACGAAACGGGATCGAAAAGCCCGTCCGCAGATCGCGTTCGCGATTGCCGCCGGTGATGCTGTCGACGGTGAGCATCATCACCTCGACCCCGGCCTTTTTGGCACGCTGCATCATGGCACGGTTCAGGCCGCGATCCCGGTGGAAATAGAACTGGTAGACCTGCGGGGTCTTGTGCTTCTGCCGCAGCTCTTCCAGCGACACGGTGCCCAGCGATGAAACACCGAACATCGTCCCGTGCTTCTCTGCCGCCGCCGCAACGGCCCGCTCTCCACGATGATGGAACAGCCTCTGCAGCGCCGTCGGCGAGCAGTACACCGGCATGTCCAGCCGCTGGCCCATCACGGTAACGGACATGTCGATGTCCGACACCCCGCGCAGGACCGAGGGCAGCAGGCTGCAGTCATCGAAGGCGGCGGAGTTGGCGCGCAGCGTCACCTCATCATCCGCGCCGCCGTCGATATAGTTGAAGATCGGCCCCGGCAGGCGGCGCTTGGCCAGCCGCCGGAAGTCGTGGAAGTTGTGGCAATCGCTCAGGCGCATCTGTCCAACTCCCTAGTAGGCGACCGACGGCAACCAGGTGGCGAGGTGTGGCCAGGAAAAGACCAGCGCCAGACCAAGAAGCTGCAGCAGGACGAAAGGGATGATGCCCTTATAGATATGGCCCAGCTTGATCTCTGGCGGGCAGACGCCCTTCAGATAGAACAGCGCAAAGCCGACGGGCGGGGTCAGGAAGCTGGTTTGCAACGTGACCGCGACGAGGATGACGAACCAGATCAGCGCAGGCTCATCGACGACGCCGAAGCCCGGGATGTCGATGCCCAGCCCGTTGATGACAGGGCGCATCAGCGGCAGGACGATCAGCGTGATCTCGATCCAGTCAAGGACGAAGCCCAGCAGAAAGACGAGGCCCAGGATAAACAGCACCGTCCCATTCGGACCAAGACCGGTCGAGGCGACAAGGCCTTCGATCAACTCGTCCCCGCCGAGTTCCCGCAGGACGTAGGAGAACACAGTGGCCCCAAGGAAGATCGCAAAGATGTAAGCCGTCGTGTTGAAGGTCGACACGCAGACATTCCACACCTTCGAAAAGTTGAGTTTGCGGTAGCCCAGCGCAAGCAGCATCGCACCCAGCGCGCCGATGCCAGACGCTTCGGTCGGTGTGGTGATGCCCGCGAAGATAGAGCCGAGGACGGCCAGGATCAGCGCCAGCGTCGGCAGCACTGCGATGGCAACGTCTTTGACAGCGCCCCAATCGGGGGCGGTTGCACCCTCGGGTACAGGCGCGGCGTCGCGTTTAATGAGGGCGAGGATGAAGATGTAGGTCAGGTACAGCGCACCGATAATTACGCCCGGAAAGACGGCGGCCATGAACAGGTCGCCCACGCTCAGCGCCATCTGGTCGGCCATGATGACCAGCATGATGGACGGCGGGATGAGGATACCCAGCGTGCCGGACGCGCTCACGACACCGGCGGCAAGCGTTGGCGCATAGCGCTGCTGCATCATCGATGGCAGCGACAGGACGCCCAGCAGCACAACCGAGGCGCCGATGATCCCGGTGGACGCGGCAAGGATGATGCCGATCAGCGTCACGGTGATGGCAAGCCCGCCCCGTACGGTGCCAAACAGGCGCTGCATGGAGGTCATCAGGCGCTCTGCCACGCCGCTTTCGTCCAGCATCAGACCCATGAAGATGAACATGGGCAGCGCAACCAGAACCGCGTTGGACATCGTCGCATAAACGCGGTTCACCACAGCGCCGAGCGTCAGGTAATCCAGACCGGTGAAGGTGCTTTCCAGACCTGTCCAAAGCATCAAGTCATTGTCGAAAAGGTAGGCAAGTCCGCAGTACGCGACGCCGACACCCGCCAGCACCCAGGCCACCGGGTACCCGGTGAACAGAAGGGCGATGAAGGTCAGGAACATGGCGATGACCAGCTTTTCCTCGGTGGTTTCCACCAGGAACGTCAGTGCCACCGTGACCGCCGCGAAAGCGGCGAGCAGCAGGATGACACGGCGGAGCTTGAGGCCCTCCGCCTCATTCTCCGGCGACACCCAGATCGCATGCACATCGTGGATCAGCCGGGCCGCGGCCGCGATGGCCAGCAGGACGAAGCTGATCGGGATAACCGCCTTGAACGCCCAGCGCGCAGGCAGACCCGTCGGGCTGTCCGAGCGTTCGTCAACCCGGAAGCTGTCATAGAAATAGTCGTACCCCTGATCGATCATCAGATAGATGAACGGGGTCAGCAGGGTGAGGATGCCCAGAACCTCGATCACCCGCTGCGTGCGGCGTGAGAGGTTCATGTGCAAAACGTCCACGCGCACATGGCTGTCGGTCACCAGCGCGTAGGAAATGCCGATCATCGTGACGAGGCCGTAGAAGTGCCACTGGATCTCGTCGAGCTTGGGGAAGTTCTCGTTGAACAGATAGCGCAGGGTGACTTGCGCGAAGATCGCCAGCATCAGGGCGATGTTGGCCCACATAACGACATGGCCGACCGCCTTGACCCCTTTATCAAGCGCGACGGCGACTGGCTGGTTGTCCGTCTCGGGATGTTCGAGGATGTGCTCGTATGTCTCGATTGGGTCGTTTTGAGAGATATCGGCCGGCATATGAGGTCTCCTCAGGGGGCATTGGGTCCCCGGTTTTGCCCGACATCGGGCGAGAGGGTTGTAAGGCTTGAGGCCGAGGCGCAGGGAGGAACGCCTCGGCCCAGGTCGTCAGCGCGCGAGGGAGAGAGAACGCGCGCCGACAGGTCCCTAGTTCTTCTTGACGCCCACACCGACGAAGCCGGTGTCACGGGGCAGGAAGGCATTCCGCTTCCACACGTCATATTCGCTGCGGAACTCGTTCATGTCGGCGAGGACCTTGGCGAAATACTCGTCGTTCGCGGCTTCCTCAGCGGCAACCTCGCTCCACGTGGCGCGGAAGACTTCGAGCATTTCGGGCGACCACTGGATCATCTGAACGCCGTTGTTGTCGACATTATCGATCAGCGCCGCGGCCTGGATCGCCTCGCCCTCGGCATAGCTGTCGGCCATGGAGGCCTTGCACGCGCTTTGGATAATCGCCTGATGCTGTTCCGAGGCGTCGTTCCAGACGTCCTTGTTGATCAGCAGCTCAAAAACCGTCGCCTGCTGGTGCCAGCCGGGGAAGTAGTTGAATTTCACCAGCTTGTGGAACCCAAGCCGCGCGTCGATGGCCGGCATCGAGAACTCGGTCGCATCGATGGCGCCCTTTTCCAGCGCGGGGAAGATCTCACCCCCCGGCAGCAGCGACGTCGACACGCCCAGCTTCTGCATGACCTTACCGCCAAGCCCGAAGAACCGCATCTTCAGCCCGTCCAGGTCCTCAACGCTGTTGATCTCACTCGCGAACCAGCCCGACGTCTCCGGGGCGATCACGGCGCAGGGGATGACCTTCACGTTGTACCCGGCCTGATCGTACATCTCCTGATACAGATCCATGCCGTTGCCGTAATAGAGCCACGCCATGTACTCGCCCGCTTCCGGTCCAAACGGCACGGCAGAGAACAGCGGCGCCGCGGGGATCTTGCCGGCCCAGTAGCCAGCCGTCGTGTAGCCCGAGTTGATCTTGCCCGACGACACGGCGTCAAGGATCTCAAACGGCGGAACCAGCTTGCCCGGCTCGTACACCTTCATCTTCAGTGTACCGCCCGACATCACGTGCACCTGTTCGGCAACGCGCGGAATCGGCGAACCCAGTCCCGGCAGCGCCGTCGAGAACGCAATCGGCGTTTTCAGCAATAGCTTGTCCGCCGCAACCGCAGGCGCCGCCAGCAACGAGGCAGCAACGGCTGCACTGGTGAGAAGTGTTTTCATGGATGTCTCCTCCAAGACGTTGGGGCCGTTGGGCCAGTGGTCAATATTCTGTACCTCTGTTGTAGAGGTATTTTTTGTTTACCAGTCAAGCAATTTTATTGAAACGACTTGCGGAGCTGGATGAGACGAAACCTGCTCAGATTCGCAGCAACCAGCATTGATCCAGATCAAAATCCTAATTTCTGCCGCAAATTCAGGGCTATGCTTTAAACGTGCACGCCCTTGACCACCGCGGAAGTGTGGTTATGTTTGTTGACCAAGGGAGGCCATTTTGAGTTCAGATACAGGGACGGGCCCCATGTCCACGACCACCCTCTTCGATCCCATCGGCCACGAATCAGTCGCCGACGCCGCCGTGGCGCAGGTGGAAGACCTCATCGCCTCCGGCATCCTCCGGCAGGGCCGCAAACTCCCGTCGGAGCGTGAGCTGGCCGAGATGCTGGGCATTTCACGCCCCAAACTTCGCGAAGCACTGAAGGTGCTGGAAGAGCGCGGGCTGGTCACCTCAAAGCACGGCGAAGGCACCTTCGTCTCGCCCCTGACCGGCCAGGCCATGCTCCCCGCGCTTCTGGCGCTATACGGGCGCCACGAACCGGCGTTCTTCGACTACCTCGAATACCGCCGCGAACAAGAACGCTTCGCCGCCCGACTTGGCGCCGAACGCGCGACCAAGGCTGACAAACAGCGTATCTCCGACATACTGGCCAAGATGGAGGCAGCCTGGACCGCCCAGGACGAAGAACGGGAGCGGAAGGCAGATCACGCGCTCCACTCCGCCATCGTCGATGCCAGCCAGAACGCCACCCTGATCCACGTCATGGCCTCGATCTATGAGCTCACGCGGCAGGGCGTCTTCTACAACCGCGCGTTCCTGAAGTCGCTCGACGGCTCGGGCCGGACCCTGCTGGAACAGCACAAGGCACTCGGCCAGGCGGTCATCGATGGCGACATCGAGGCGGCGGGAGAAGCCGCCGACGTCCATATCGACTTTGTCGAGCAATCCTTCCGCACCGGCCTCGAACAGCAGCGCCGCGAAGTGTTGGCCGAGAAACGGCGCCTTCTGTCGTAACACTGGCAGCGTCCCGCGCCCACGCTAAGTGCGGAGGATGAGTGAGATGCCAGTCAACGACCTGACCCTCAGTGCCCACCGGCGCTGGCCCCTTCGGGCCCTGTTCGGCTGGACCATGGCCCTGTGCGTCGCGGTCTGCGTATGGGTGATGGAGGCGCGCTTTTCGGGGCTCGACATCACCGACACACAGATCGGCGACACGCCCGTCACGCTCTACCGCACCACCGGCACGGCGCCCCTGCCCCCGGTCCTCGTCGCGCACGGCTTTGGCGGGTCGCGGCAGATGATGGATCAGATATCCGTTTCCCTCGCCCGCCAGGGCTTCCTCGTTGCGTCCATCGACCTGATCGGCCACGGCAGAAACGGCGCGCAACTCTCCCCCGACATCACTCGGATTGAGGGCACGACCCAACAACTCGTCGCCGAGGTTAGCCGCGTCGCCGGGGCCCTCGTCGCCCGCGACGACACGGCCGGGCCGATCTCTTTCGTCGGCCACTCCATGTCGACCGACGTTGTCATCCGTGCCGCGGAAGCCCGCGACGACGTCGGCGGCGTCGTCGCAGTCTCGATGTATTCGCCCGCCGTCACAGCGTCCCACCCGCAAGCCATGCTTGTCGTCAGCGGCGCCACCGAACAGCACTTGCGCGAGGCCGGGCTCGATGCCGCCCGGCAACTCGACCCCGCCGCCATCGAAGGCGAAACCGTAAGCCGTGACGGCACCACCCGCCGCACTAGCGTGGCCCCCTATGTCGGACATGTCGGCGTGCTCTACTCGCCGACCAGCCTCAACGAAATCACGACATGGCTGCGCACCACCACCGGCGAAGGCCGCGCCGCCGACGTGGACAACACCGGCTGGGTCTCGGGCGTCCTGCTTCTCTGCCTCGCCCTTCTCGGCTGGCCCCTGTCCAAACTGCTGCCCCGCCGCTTCGAAGAGCCCGCCGCCGAGGTCCCCACCCGCACCTTCTGGATCTGCCTCGCTGCGCCGATCCCGCTCGTCCTCGCCGCCGCCCTGCTGCCGAAACTCGGCATCGCAGGCTATGCGGCGTTCGGGACCCTCGCGCTGATCTTCGTCATCTGGGGTGTCACACAACTCCTGATCCTCGCCCGCGGCGGGATCCGCTTCGCCCCCCGCGACGCCATCGGCACGCTCGCCTACCTCGCTTTCGGGCTGGGCATCTTCGCCGTGGCGCTTGACCGCTACGGGGCGGCGTTCCTCCCGACAGGCGATCGCGCCATCGTTCTCGCAGGTCTGCTAATCGGAACCATCCCGCTCATGCTCGCCGACACCGCGCTGACCGACGGCGCGTCCCTCTGGCGCCGCATCGTGGCCCGGGTCGCTCTGATCTTCGGGCTCGCTTCGGCAATCGCCGTTGCCCCGACAGAGCTTGGCATTGCGTTCACCGTCGTTCCGGTCTTCGTCCTCTTCTTCGTCGTCTACGGCACCTTTGGCCGCTGGATCTCTGCCCGGCGCGGCCCCGGTGGCATCGCGCTTGGCAAAGCTGTGGCGCTGGCGTGGGCCGTGGCTGCCTCGACCCCCCTGTTCGCGACGGCGCTCACCCTGCCATGAGCCTCCACGTCCTGTCGCCCGAGACGGTGTGGAACCCCGGCCTCCTCGCCTTCCCGACCGCGCCCCGCAAGATCCTCGAACGCGGCATGATCCTGCCCCGGCGCGAGGCGACCTGGGGCCTCGTCGTCCGCGTCCTCGTGGAAAACCAACTGCTCCGCTACCTCGTGGCGCTGCTGCCCGTCGTCATCATGGCCCTGATCTGGAGCGACTTCGCCCTCCCCATCGCGCAGGCCCCGATCCCGATGCTGATCCTGCTGGCCTTCATCGAGATGCGCATCCTGCGCGTCCCGCCGCACAAGCGCGAGGGCATCACGACCGAGGCCGCCGCCGCCCGGGCGCTCGACACCCTGCAATTCCGGGGCCGCCGCATTCTGACGCAACTCGCCGCGAGACGGGGGATTGAGAACGGGACGCTCTTCCTCGTGGTCGAGCAATCCGACCTCGCCCGTGTCCCCCCGCTCACCGTCGCGAGCGTCCAACTCGACCACGGCAAATCCCGCCTCTTGCCCCTTACGGCAGAGGACCGGGCTCTGATCCGCGACGAGCTGTTCGATAGCGAATTCACCGAGCGCGACCTGCTGCTGGCAAACCTGCGAGAAGACACCGCCCTCCGCTCTGTCGCCTTCGAGGCGCGCGGAGTCTCCGCCCACGCCCGCCTCGCCGCCTTTCTCGACAACGCGCCGGAAGGGGCCCCGGCATGAGCGTCAACGCACAGGTTCTCAGCGCCGGTGACACGCTCGAAACCCTGCGCGCCGGGTGGCAGGCCCAGGCCGAGGGGCGGCTGACAGCGTCCTGGATGCTCCACGGCCGACCCGGCGTCGGCAAGACGCAAGTGGTCGCCGATCTGGCGTCCGAGATCGGGGCAAGGCTCTTCGACATCCGCCTCACGACAATCGAACCGCAAGATCTCCGCGGCCTCCCCTACTACGACCACGACGCGCAAAAGAC
The DNA here is from genome assembly GCA_039190895.1 of Pseudomonadota bacterium. GTDB lineage: Bacteria > Pseudomonadota > Alphaproteobacteria > Rhodobacterales > Rhodobacteraceae > Ovoidimarina. The sequence continues at coordinate 103,514 of JBCCXY010000001.1, forward strand.
GGTCTGGTACCGCCCCGAAGACCTCCCCGACGACCCCGCCCAGCCCGCCGTCCTGTTCCTAGATGAGCTGACGTCAGCCTCCCCCCACCTGCAACCGACGGTCTACGGCCTCCTGCAAGAGCGCCGCGTGGGCCGCCACCGCCTGCCCGACACCGTCTTCATCGTCGCCGCGGGCAACGCCGTCGAAGACGGCGCCATCGCCTACGACATGGGCACCGCGCTCGCCGACCGCCTGATCCACCTCCAGGTGATCGCCGAGGCCAGGGATTGGCTTGAACGCTACGCCGTCGACCGCTCCCTCTCTCCCCTCGTCACCGCGTTCCTCCGCGCCCGCCCCGACCTCCTCGACACCACCGAAGAGTCCCTCCGCCGGGGGGACCTCATCGCCTGCACCCCCCGCTCGTGGGAACGCGTCAGCGACATCGTGCAGGCGGTCGACGACACCCGCCTCCGCCACTCCATGATCGCCGGAACCGTCGGCACCGCCGCCGCCGCCGAATTCGCCCAGGTCGCGGCAGAACTGGAGGCGCTGGTGACCCTGCAAGAAATCCTCGACGCGCCCCCGGCAAAACGCAAGGCGCTGTATCCCAAATCAATCAACGGCCTGGTCGGCCTGATCTACGCGCTCGTCGCCCAGGTCAACGACGCCACCATCAGCGACACCATCGACATCATGGCCGACCTTACCACCATCGACGCCCCCACCTTGCCGCTCGCAGAACTCCGCAGCTTCGGCTTCGAAATCCTGATCCGCAAAGCCATGGCCACCGGCCTTGCCGAGGCCTTCCGCACCTCCGACGCCTATCGCGCCTACGCCGAAGACCGCACCGAAGCAGGCGCCGTGTGAGCCACTCCAAACGCGCCCAAGCCGCCCTCGCGCGCCTGCCCGAAGTCGACCCGGGCGTGGCGGGCCTCGCCCTCTGGTGCGCCTACCGCGACAGCCCCGAGGCGACCCACACCCGGGGCGACACGATCCACCTCGGCCCCGAATTCGCGCGCCTTCCGATCTCCGAACAAACCGGCCTCCTCGCGCATCACGTCCTCCACGTCGCCCTCCGCCACTCCGCCCGCCGCGCCGACGCGCGCCAGCGCTTCGGCAACCGCTTCCGCGAAGGGCTTTACACGATGGCCTGCGACGCCCTCGTCAACGAGGCACTCCTCCAAGGCAACCACGCCCTCCCCCGTCCCGCCATCCGCGCGGCCGAGATCGTCCGGGGCCTGCCCGACGCGCCCGACAACGTCCTCACCGAATGGGATAGCGACCGCCTCTACGCCGCCCTCGTCGGCGCCGGGCGCGGCGACGGCGCCGACGGCGACGCCGAGGCACAAAGCGCCCGAGGCGACCTCCGCGACAGCGACCCCGCCCGCGCGGACGCCGAGGTCTGGGCCGCCCGCGTCGAGCAAGCCCTCCGCGAAGGCCAACGGGCCGGACGCGGCATCGGCGCCGCCCTGGCCCGCTTCGGCGACCTGCCCAAAGCCACCACACCGTGGGAAATCCTGCTCCGCCGTCGCCTCGCCAAGGCCCTCGCCCAGCACCCCCAGCGCAGCCACCGCCGCCCGGACCGCGCATGGCTCGCCCGCGACGCCCTCGCCCGCCAAACCAACGGCGCCCAGCCTGCGTTCGAACCCGGCCTCGCCCGCGAATCCCGCCGCCCGAGGCTCGTCATCGGCCTCGACACCTCAAGCTCGATCCCCGACGACACGCTCGGCCTTTTCGCCGCCGAAGCCATCTCTATCGTCCGCCGCACCGGCGCCGAGGCGCACCTCCTTGGCTTTGACACCGAGGTTCACACGAGAGGCCGCTTCGACCGCGCCGAGGCCATCGCCGCCCTCTCGATGCGCCGCGGCGGTGGCACGGATTTCACCGAAATCCTCAGAGAAGCGCAGGCCGTCGACCCTACGCTGATCATCGTCCTGACCGACCTCGACGCCCCTCTGCCAGACGCCCCGGCGGCCCCAGTCCTCTGGGCGGTCCCGGGCACAACAACCCGCCCGGCATTCGGCGACATCCTGAAGATCGGCGACTAACAGCCGCTCATCGAGCCCTTGCAGGCTCGCCTCGCTCAGGCGACCAGCGCGTCGAACGACCGGTTGAGATTGGTGGAATACGCATCGAACCGCAGCGCCACGTCGACCCCACCGACATCGCCCCCATAGCCCTGTGTAAAGAGACAAAACGGCACCCCCGCACGCGCCGCCGCTTCTGCATCAATGTCCGTGTCCCCCACAAACACCGCCCGCGACGGCTCGGCACACAGCGCCGCCAGCGCATGGTGCACCGGCGCCGGATCCGGCTTCCGCGTCGGCAAGGTGTCCCCCCCGACGACCACGTTAAAGCGCGGCGCGAGGCCGGACTCCCGCAGGATCACATTCGTCGGCGCGATAGGCTTGTTGGTGCAAACCCCCAGCGCCCACCCATCAGCCCGCAACGCCGCGAGCAACGCCACAACCCCGGGATACAACGCCGAACCCTTCAGCGGATCGGCGATGTAAATTTCATTGAACCGCTTCAGCGCCGCATCGAAATGCTCGGGCGACGGCACCCCGGTCCGGCCCAGCACCCCTTTGACCAGCGTCGGAATGCCGTGCCCGGTGTAGCCCGTCATCTCGTCCTGCGAGATCTCCGGCAACCCGAGTTCCGCCAGAAGCGCCGTCATGGCATGCCACAGCCCCGGCACGGAATCGATCAGCGTCCCGTCCAGATCAAACAGCGCCGCCCTTAGGCCGCCCGCCGAATCCCGGCTGTCATCCATGGTTGTCCCTCGTCACGTCAGCAGCACCATGTGCGACACCTCGCCGCTGGTCTGCAAGCCAAAGCAGAGTTCCTGCGCGAGAGCCCGCCTGCCAAAACGAACGCTGGCCCCCCTGTGGCGCCGCGTTGTATACAAGTGCACACCCAACCCAACCAGGACACGCCCGTTGACCGACGCCCCTGCCACCAAGGCCCCCACGCTGCCAGACGCCCAGACGGTGACCGACGTCAAGCACTACACCGACCGCCTGTTTTCCTTCCGGACGACGCGGCCGCAATCGCTCCGCTTCCGGTCGGGGGAGTTCGTGATGATCGGCCTCATGGGCGATCCCGATCCGAATACCGGCAAGCAAAAGCCGCTGCTGCGCGCCTACTCCATCGCGTCGCCGTCCTGGGATGAAGAGTTGGAGTTCTACTCGATCAAGGTTCAGGACGGACCGCTGACGTCAAAGCTGCAGCACATCAAGCCGGGCGACCAGATCATCCTGCGGCCCAAGCCGGTGGGCACCCTCGTCCATGACGCCCTGCTTCCGGGCAAACGCCTGTGGCTGTTCGCAACGGGGACGGGCTTCGCGCCCTTCGCATCCCTCTTGCGCGACCCCGAAACATATGAGCGCTTCGACCGCGTCATCGTCACCCACACCTGCCGCGATGTGGCAGAGCTGACATACTCCAAGACGCTGATCGACAGCCTCCCCGACGACCCGCTGATCGGGGAACTGGTGGCCGACAAGCTCACCTACTACCCGACGACCACGCGGGAAGAGAGCCCCAAGATGGGCCGCATCACGACGCTTCTGCAGGACGGTACGCTGCTAAAGGATGTGGGCGCTGACAGCATCTCACCCGAGACCGACCGCGCCATGGTCTGTGGCTCCATCGGCCTGAACCTTGATCTGAAGGCGATCCTAGAAGGCTTCGGGCTCGAAGAGGGCGCCAACAGCGACCCCAAGCACTACGTGGTCGAAAAAGCCTTCGTCGGCTGAAACCGGCGCGCTAAGCGAGGCGGGCCCGCCAGGGCGCGAGGAGCGACCCCGGCAGAAGGACGTCGCCCGGGGACGGTGGGCAGACTGCCCACCCTACCGAATAGCAGCACCGTCAGTGGCAACAGGCGTAGGGTGGGCAATCTGCCCACCACTCGCTTAAAGCCCAAGCGCCTCCCGCACCTGCCCGAGAACTTCCTCCAGAAGTTGCGGGTTGTTCTGCGCGCCCTCAAGCGCCGCCGTTAGCGTCGCTTTCTGCGCCTCGCCAAGATCCGACGCCGCAATCGCTTCGGACACCTGATCAAGGTTGAACCCCTCGGGCGTCAGCAACTCTGCCAGCGACTCCCCGGCACCGGATGCCGCGTCCGCCGCAGCGTCTGCGCCAGCCCCGGCAGCATCGCTCGCCGTGTCCGTCGCCGACTCAACGGCACCTTCGACCGCCTCGGCACCGGCGTCGGCGGCCTCACCTGCAGCATCCGCGCCCGCCTCAACTGCGTCGCCTGCGGCATCCGTCACCGACTCAACAGCGCCTTCCGCTGCCTCGGTGCCAGCCTCAACGGCGTCGCCCGCCGCGTCAGCGGCCTCACCTGCGGCATCCGTCACGGCCTCCACAGCGCCCTCGGCTGCATCAGCCCCGGCCTCGACCGCATCGCCCGCCGCCTCTGCTGCGCCTTCCGCCGCGTCCGAAACCGCATCCACTGCATCTTCCGCCGCCTCAGTCACGGCATCGGCGGCGTCATCCACCGCATCGGTCAACGCGTCCACAGCGTCCCCGGCCGCATCCGCCGCCTCGCCCGAGGCATCTTCGGCGGCCTCAACAGCGCCTTCCGCTGCGCCCTCAACGGCCTCTGCGGCACCGGTTGCAGCATCCGTCGCCGTCTCTGTCGCATCATCCGCAACATCGGCCACCTGCTCTTGTCCGAAGTAGACCCACCCCAGAACGGCCAGGACCACCACAGCCACGATAGCAATCACACCCTTGCTCATGGACCTCTCCCAATTTTGATTCCCTTAACGGGTCGTTCACCTATCTGGCACAACACCTGCGCGCACGCGGAAGTTCCGTTTCCCGGCATCACCGGCCAAACTTGGCCGCTTTCCGGCGGACTTCCCGCTTGAAAGGCCGCCAGACCGGCCTTATTTTGCCGACCCATTGGAATTTTGGAGAAAAGGACGACCCCAATCGCTCGTAGACCCCACAACGCCCCGCCTCAGCGGGATACCGGCCCCCGCGTCAATGATCGCATCCGGGCCCCAGAAATCCGCCTTATCGGCGCCGAAGGCGAAAATGTCGGTGTCGTGAAACCAGAACGCGGGATGCAGCTGGCTGAAGAAGCCGGGCTGGACCTCGTCGAGATTTCCCCCAACGCCACGCCGCCCGTCTGCAAAATCATGGACTTCGGCAAGTTCAAATACGAACAGCAGAAACGCGAAAGCGAGGCGCGGAAGAAGCAGAAGATCATCGAAGTCAAAGAGGTAAAGTTCCGCCCGAACACGGACACCCACGACTACGACGTGAAAATGCGCAACGTCACGCGGTTCCTTGAGAACGGCGACAAGGTCAAGGTCACCCTCCGCTTCCGCGGCCGCGAAATGGCCCACCAGGAACTCGGGCGTGACCTGCTAAAACGCGTCGCCACCGACATCGAAGAAATCGGCAAGGTCGAGAACATGCCGAAGATGGAAGGCCGCCAAATGGTCATGATGATCGGCCCCGCCAAGTAAGAACCAGCGATCCCTCGCACTGCAAACGCCCGGCACCACGTCGGGCGTTTTTCGTTGCGCACCGCGCGGCTTCATTCATCCAAGAGGTTGAATGAAGGGCAAACACACCTTAATTCACCTACATGGTTGAACGAGAATCAGACCCCCTCTCCACTCTCCTGAAAGCCACGAGCGACCCCACCCGGCGCGCCCTCCTCACCATCCTGGTGCAAGACGGCCCCCTGCGCGTGACCGACCTCGCCGGCCGCTTCGACATGAGCCTCAACGCCGTGTCCAAGCACATCAAGGTGCTAGAGAACGCCGGTCTTGTCAGCCGCCAAACCAAATGGCGGGAACACCTGATCACAGCCGATATGGCGCCGCTCCAATCCATCGACGACTGGTTCGCCCAGCTCCGCTCAACCTGGGAGCTTCGCCTCACCCGCCTCGGCCAAATCCTGGAGGAAACCGATGACAACTGACCTGTCCCTGAAAGTCACCCACCACATCCCCGCCTCGCCCGAACGCGTGTTCGACGCCTGGCTTACGCCCGAGACGCTCCGCAAATTCATCACGCCCGACTTCACCCTCGAACAAGCCGACGTCACCCTCGACCCGCGCGAAGGGGGCCGCTTCGACATCATCATGAAGGGCACCGAACGCCCGCTACCCCACTGGGGCATCTACAAAACCATCGACCGCCCGCGCACCCTCGTCTTCACCTGGGTCTCCGAATGGTCCCTCGAAGACAGCACCGTCACACTCACCTTCACCCCCTCGGGCACGGGCACCGACGTCACCCTCGTCCACGACCGCTTCATGAACGACGAGATGCGCGACAACCACGAACGCGGCTGGGCCAGCATCCTGCGCGCCCTCTCCACCGCCGAAATCTGACCGCGAACACTCCGACCGTTCCCTCAACATTGGTGCGCAGCCGGAAACACCCCAAACACCCGACAATCCCACGATTGCAATTCGACCCCCCCGGTATGTATCGTCGTCAGAGTGCGTTCCGGGGGCGAGTAACGAGATGTCAGAGCTTGTAACTTTGTCGGAGCAGCTCACCGACGAAGAGTGGCTGGCTGAACTCGCCGCCATCGGGGCCGACCGCGGCTATTTCGAACAGATCGGCAACACGCACACCGCGCTGTTCCTGGACGAAACCCTAGACACGCTGATGGTCAGCTTTGACACCGTGACCTCGGCCCGCACCGGCAGCGCCTCGGGCATATCTCACGGCATGCTCCAGGCCGAGATCTTCGGCTGGTCGCACCTGTCCCTCATCGCCAAAACGCCAACATGGTTCCGCGATGACGAGGTCGTCGACTACTTCGACCGCCTCGTCGACGAAGCGTTCTTCGAGGACTTCGACCGCGTGATCTTCTACGGCGCGGGTATGTGCGCCTATGCCGCCGCCGCATTCTCGGTCGCCGCACCCGGCGCCACGGTCGTCCTTGCCGCCCCGCAGGCGACGCTCGACCCCGCCATCGCCCCCTGGGACGACCGCTTCCTCAGCCAGCGCCGCCGCGACTTCACTTCCCGCTACGGTTACGCCCCCGACATGGTTGGCGGGGCCGAGGCGGTCTACATCTTCTACGATCCAATGGAAGAGCTTGACGCCATGCACGCCGCCCTCTTCCGTGGCCCGCAAGTGCACCACCTGCGCATGCGCCACTTCGGCGCCCGCATCGGGGACGAGCTGCAGGCGATGAACGTGCTGGGCCGCGTGTTCAAGGCCGCGTCTGAAAGCAACCTGACGGCGGCCTTCTGCCAACGCCTGCTCCGGCGCCGCCGCCGTCACCTGCCGTACCTGAAAAACCTGCTGTCGCGCCTGCATGTGGAAGAACGCCACTACCTGACGATCCTGCTCTGCCGCTCGGTCCTGCAGGTCAAAGACGTCCAGCGCTTCCGCCACCACCTGCGCCTGGCCGAAGGCCACCTCGAAAAAGCCGGTCGCCCCCTGCCTGTGTCCCACCGCCGCAAACGCGGCGCCGAGTCGCTCCCCCGCCTCAGCGAGGCAGAATAGCCCGTTCATCTTGGAGGAAAATACTCGCCCCGCAGGGCCGCTCTCAAACCTGCCGCAACGCCACCGCAGGCCGCGAAAGCGACAACGCCCCCGGCACGACCGACAGGACCGAGGCAATCCCGAGGAACCCCGCGGCCAGATGCACCTCCCGCCAGCCCAGCCGCGCCTCGATCAAGATGTTCGTCTGCTCCGCCACGATGCCCGACAGCACCCCGGCCACGGCAAACCCAACCAGCACTCCCAGCACCGTGCCCAGCGCCAACAGCACCACGCTGTATGACCAGACCACGGCCAGGACGAACCGCGTCGACGCCCCCAGCACCCGCAACAACGCCAACTGCCGCGCGTAAAGCCGTGTCAGAATGAACAGCCCCGTCAGCACCCCAAGCGCCACCAGCACCTGCGTCACCGTTGCCATCAGTGACATCGCATTCCGCACATCCCCCATCACGCCATACAGCCGCGACAGCACCGCGCCCGGGAAAAACGCCATCGTGTCAGCGCGCTGACTGAACTGGGTCTGCAACATATACGTGCCGCCCAGCCCGTCGCCTCGCACCACAATCGCGGGCGTCCCCGGGAAATACGCCGCATCGAAGGGTGGCCCGATCTGTCCCGCATTCTCGGGCGCATGCCCGTCGGCAAGCCCGTGGACAAGCCACACCCCCTCCACCGGTGTCAGAATGGCATGATCCCACGGGGACCCCGTCACCGGCAGGCGCCCGACGACCGTGATCTCATCGTCGTGCAACCCGGCCTCCGCCTGGTCGCCAACACCGTGCAGGGGGACGAACACCTCCCCGATCTCAACCGGCACCCCGGCCCCCGCCACCGCCTCGAACGGATCGTCAAACACCCGCCCCTCCAGCACGCCATCGCCAAGGTGCTCTACAAAATCCGCCGTCGTCCCGACAACCGGCGCCCCGGCATAGCTGTCCCCAAACGCCAATGGCGCGGCGAAAACCGTGCGGGGATGCGAGGCAACCGCTTCGTACACCTCGCCATCCACCAACTGCACCGCACTGGGGCGCAGATAGACGGCGGCCAGCATCAGCGTAAGTTCACTACCGGGCGCGCCAACAATCAGATCGAACTTGCTCGCCGACTCCGCCGTGCCCACCCGCAAGGCCCGCTCCTGCGCCACGAGGCCCACGCCCGTGCCCACCGACACCGCGATCAACAGCACGAACACCGCGTTGATCCAGCGATAGCGCTGCAAAAGCGCCCGTACGAGCGGCCCCGTCGCGTATCCGCGCAGCAAAAGCACCGCCATTACGACAAGCGGCGCCAACAGCACGGCCAAAAGGGCCACATCGCTCACACCGACACCTGCCCGTGCTCCAGCGTCAGCACTTCGTCCATCCGCTCCAGAACCTGAGGGTCATGGCTGGCCACAACAACAGTCGTCCCCGCCTCCCGCGCCCGCGTCAGCAAAGCGTCGGTCAAGGCCTCTCCCGCCTCGCGATGCAGGCTAGCGGTGGGCTCATCAGCAAGAACAATCGCCGGATCATGCGCCAAAGCCCGAGCGACGGCGACCCGCTGTCGCTCCCCACCCGAAAACGTGGCGACAGTGCGGGCCTCCGCCGCTACATCCAGCCGAGTCAAAAGCCCCGCCGCCGCCTCCGCCAACCCGGCCCGCTCCGCCTTTGGTGAAAAGAGCCCCCGGATCGCCGCATTCCCCCCAGCGCTCAGCTCATCGAACAGCAGGAAATCCTGAAAGATCATGCCCATCCGCGTCCGCCGAAACTCCGCCCGAGCCGCGTCCGACAGCGAGAGCACATCCGTCTCCCCCCACCGAACCCGGCCCTCGGCTCCGTCGGCGAGCCCCATCAAGGCAAACAAAAACGTCGACTTCCCCGCCCCCGATGCCCCGCGAACTCCCAGAGCCCGACCCGCAGGCACGGACAACGAAGGCACAGCCAAAAGCACCCGCCCCGACCGCGCCCGAACCTGCAGATCCTCAACCTCAAGGCCCACCATCCCGCAGCCCTACCACGCCCGACATATCCCGCAAAAGTAGGGTGCGCTTCCAGCGCACCATTCCGCCGCCAAACGGAAAGTAGGGCGGGGTTCACCCCGCCAAACGCACCAGCGAGGCGAGCACGAAAGAGCTCTACGAGCGCCCGTTCCGGACTCGAGTGTAGGGTGGGCAATCTGCCCACCATTCTGGGTCCCACAAAACCCTTACCTAAAATTCCAAAACAATTTCAGACACATAAAAACGGTCCCCATGGGGACCGCCAAAAATCATCGCGCCTCGATCGGCACATACTCCCGCAGATCCGGCCCATTATACAGCGTCAGCGGACGGATCAGGATATTCCCCCGCACCTGCTCCAGACACTGAATGATCCACCCCGGCATCCGCCCGATCCCAAAGATCGGGACATACAGATCCATCGGGATCCCATGGAGCTGATAGATGACCCCCGAATAGAAGTCGACGTTCACATTCAACCCGTGCCGCGAGTAAGGCTTCATCGCCTCCACCACCGCCTGCAGGATCTCATACCACTCCGGCGCGCCCATCTCCTCGCCAAGCTGCCGCACCCCCTCGCGCATATGCCGCGCCCTCGGATCCTCGGCCCGATAAACCCGGTGCCCGAACCCGGTCACCGCCTCCCGGTTGCCCCGCTTCGCCTTCACATAGGCGGCCGCATTCTCTGGCGACCCAATCTCGGTCACCATCTTCATGACATCCTCCGCCGCGCCCCCATGCGCCGGGCCCGCCAGCGTCGCCAGGGCCGTCACAATGGCCCCATGCATGTCCGCTTCCGTCCCCACCGTGACCCGCGCCGCAAAGGCCGACGCATTCGCCCCATGCTCCGCATGCAGGATAAAGTCCACATCCGCGAGCCGCGCCGCCTCGTCGGAGGGTTTCTCCCCCTTCAGCATCCACAACCAGTTCGCCGCGTGCCCCAGCTCCGGATCCGGAGCTACCGGCTCCCGCCCGTTCCGGATCGCCTCGTGCGCCGCGATCAGCACCGGCACCTGCGCCAGCAACCGCAACCCGTTCCGCAGGAAACCGTCCTCCGACGCATCCGCCGTGCCCTCATCAAGACACGCCAGCGCCGACACCGCCGTCCGCAGAACGTCCATTGGATGCCCGTCCTTCACGCCCCGGATCACATCATAGACACCCTCCGGCACCTCCCGCGCCGCCCTAAGCGCGCCATCGAAGGCCGCGAGTTCCGTCGCCGTCGGCAACTCCCCATGGATCAGCAGATAGCTGACCTCCTCAAACGTTGACCGCGTTGCAAGATCGTCGATGGAATACCCCCGGTACCAAAGCTCGCCCTTCGCACCATCAATATGGCTCACCCCGGACCGCTCAAAGTACACACCCTTGAGCCCCCGGTTGATCCTTACCTGCTCTCCATCCACGTGAATTCCCTCCCAGCTTTTCGCTGCGTTCGGCCACAGGCGGGAGACGGTGTCAACGGGGGGAGTTGAGATCGTGACGGGGGCCGCTGCAATCAGCGCGGCCCCCAGATCAGCCAAGCCCGGCAGTGGGCTTTTGCCATGAGTGATCGCGTAATAAAGGGATTGTTCCCGGGAAACGCGGCGCGTTTATGGCAACACTGCGTCGCCGTGACGTCACTGGCCCCGCGACACGCACGGTCTGTTCGCCCCCCGGAAACAGCGCCGCGTTTCTGCCCCGCACGTCGCGCGGAGGCAGCAAAATGACCCCGTCAGAGCCCAAATGCTGCCCCATCCGCAAGGCATCGTTTCTGAAGTAGAGAGGGACAGGCCCATGACGCTTACGATTATCCACGAAACGCTGATCGACGATGACGGCATCCTCGACCGCGCAGAGGCGGCGGGAGTCAGCGTGACTTGCGCGACCGGGGCCACAACCCGCTTGGCCCAGCGGCTGATTGATCTGGGTTATGATCCCGCAATCCGCGTGCGCCTGATGCGGGCAGACCCGATGCTGTCAGGTGCGCCGTTCGATATCGAGGGCATGTCGCTGGGCCTAGCCGCGATCCTCGATCCCTTCTCGGACCACCGTGACGTGCATGAGAACTTCGCCCCCCGCTCGGCCTACGACGGAAGCTGGTCGTAAGCCTACGCCTCGGCGTCGTCTTTTTCGAACATATCGGGCTCGTCTTCCCCGGCGTCCTCGTCCGGCTCCCCCGGAGGTGGCCGGTTGTCGAGCAACCCCGCCGCCCGTAACTCTTTCAGCCCCGGCAGATCGCGCGCTGATTCCAGGCCGAAGTGGTCCAGAAACTCCTGCGTGACCACAAAAGTCACCGGGCGCCCCGGAGTCATCCGGCGACGCCCAAACCGGATCCACTCCAGTTCCAGAAGTTGATCGATAGTCCCCCGGCTGACTGAGACACCTCGGATCTCTTCAATCTCTGCCCTCGTGGCAGGCTGGTGGTAGGCTACGATGGCAAGCGTTTCGATCGCCGCGCGGGAGAGCTTGCGCGTCTCCACCGTCTCTTTCCGCATTAAAAAGCCGAGGTCCGGCGCCGTCCGTACTGCCCAGGCCTCGCCCACGCGGACGACCGCCACGCCGCGCCCCTCATAACGTTTTTGCAGCAGTACAAGCGCCTCAGCCGCATCGGCACCGTGGGGCATGCGGGCGTTCAGATCGGCCACGGTCACGGGCTCGGCAGAGGCAAACAGGATCGCCTCAACCATCCGCTCTTGCTCAGCAAGCGGCGGAGCCTCGAACAGGCTTTCTTCGGCCTCTTCGCTCACTCGCGCACTCCACGCATCTGGATCGGTGCGAAGGTTTCGGCCTGACGAACTTCTGCCTTCCCAGCCTTCACCAACTCCAGCGCCGCCGCAAACGTCGCCGCTGTGCCAGACCTGCGGCGGCCCGGTTCATCTTTCCACTCAACGGGAAGGTACGAGGTCAGATCCGCCCACTCCCCCGCGAAAGCCATCATCGGGCGGAGGCGTTCCAGCGCCTCTTCCATCGAAAGGATGTGCTCGCGATCCATGACGTAGGGGCGGAACTCATCCTTCGTGCGGATTTGCGCGTAGCCCTGCATCAGATCCAGAAGCGTGGCGGTAAACTGCACACGGCGGACGCGGGTCACATCTTCGGGGATGCCGCGCGCAAAGAAATCGCGACCCTTCTGATCCCGCGCCATCAGCCGCGCCGCGACATCGCGCATCGCCTGCAATCGCTCAAGCTGGAACGCCAGATGCGCGGCGAGATCCTCGCCCGAGGGCCCCTCATCCGCCGGGTCGGGCGGCAACAGCAGGCGCGATTTCAGAAACGCGAGCCACGCGGCCATCACCAGATAATCCGCTGCAAGTTCGATCCGTAACTCTTTGGCTTGCTTCACAAACTTAAGATACTGCTCGGCGAGCGCGAGCACAGAGATCTTTCGCAGATCGACCTTCTGCGTCCGCGACATGACCAACAGCAGGTCAAGCGGGCCCTCAAACCCGTCGACATCGACGATCAGGGCCTCCCCCGCGTCGCGCGCATCGAGCGGAATCACGGTTCCGCCGGTCTCTGTTTCGGTCATCTAGCTCGTTCCCTGCAGAAGGGCGTCAAGCTCTGCCTCAGCGGCGGCAATGTCAATGGGTGCGGCGGCTTCACGCGCGGCAAGCGCACGCCCCGCCCGCCCGGCGCCTTCGGGCGTGAGATGCCCGGCTTCCTCCGCCACCGCCTCCATCTCGACCATCTCGCCATTGCAGTGGAGGATCACATCGCATCCGGCCAAAAGCGCCGCACGTGTGCGGTCGGCCATGCTGCCGCCAAGCGCGTCCATAGACAGGTCGTCGGTCATCAGAAGGCCGTCAAAGCCGATATCTTCGCGGATGATCCGCTGCACAGCCCGCGAGGTCGTGGCCGGATGCTCCGGGTCGATGGCCGTGAAGACAACGTGCCCGGTCATCCCAAGCGGGAGGTCGGCGAGCGCCTGAAATGTCCGGAAATCGGTCTGCGCAAGGACCGCTGCATCGGCGTCCGTGCGCGGCACCTCGTGGTGGCTGTCGACAGTCCCGCGACCGTGGCCGGGGACGTGCTTGATGACGGGAAGGACCCCGCCCTTGAGGCACCCCTCCGCGACGGCGCGCCCGCGGGCGATCACATCATCCGCCGCGCCGCCGAGGCAGCGGTTGGCCAGGAACGGATGGGTGCCAGCGGAGGCGATGTCGAGGCAGGGCACGCAATTCACGTCGATGCCAAGCTCCCGTAATTCCGAAGAAATCACCCGATATCGCAGGAACAGCGCACGCTCGGCCTCGGCACCAGCGGCATGCACGAAGTCCAACGGTGGTAGCCACTCGCGCCACGCAGGTGGCGTCATCCGCTGCACCCGCCCGCCTTCCTGATCGATCAGAACCGGCGCGTCACGCCCAACGGCCTCCCGCAACGCCACCACAAGCCCCCGCACCTGATCGGGAGCTTCGATGTTGCGGGCAAACAGAATAAACCCCCACGGATCCGCGACCCGAAAAAACGCCGCCTCGTCGGCGGACAGCACTGTCCCGGCACACCCGAGGATATACGCCCCAGGCGTCATGACCGGGCCCAACCCTGGCTCTTCATCTTGGTCGAAATACTCCGGGGGGTCTGGGGGGCTGGCCCCCCAGCCGCCGGTGGCAAAGGCGCGAGACGCGCCATGTCTAGCGCCGGATGACCGGTATACAGTTGGCGTTCTCTGCCACAAGCACAGCGCAGAAACGGCGGGCATCGCTGAGGTCCTCGAACCCCATCGCGCGCAGGCGATAGAACGTCGACCCACCAGCCGACGCCTCCTGCACCACGCGCGATTTGCCGTCGAGGTACTCGCCAAAGCGCCCGTCCAGCGCCGACCACGCCTCTCGCGCCCGGTCGATGGACGGATAGGCCCCAAGCTGGACCAGCCGCGTTCCGGGCGGGATTTCCTCTGCCGGAACCTCACCAGCAACAGCCACGCCCGACACGGGCGCCGGGTTCACCGACGCGCTGGCCTGCGTGACCACAGCCCGCGCGGGCCGCGCAAAGGGCCGTGGGGACCGCTGGACACCACCGGCGAGAAGTGCGCCCACCGGGCGCTCCGAGACCTCGGGGGTCACCGGCTCGGTCGCGCCAAGCGCCTCGGCGATGGCCGCCTCGATGGCGGATTGCGGGTCTTGCGCCTCCTCAGCGACTGCCGTTTCCTCGACCGGCGCAGCCACCGGGGCCTCGGGCGCCGTTGGCGTCGGGGTGTCGTCGATCAGCGCGGCAATCGGCTGATCCTCTTCCTCGAGCCGCACTGGGGGCGGGGCCAGCACGACCCGCTCCGTCGGAGCTTCTTCTGCCCCGTCCGAGGCAACGCGCGTCACCGTAAGCTCTTGATATTCCGCCCGAAGCCCGCCCGGATCCTCCGGCGCCACGCGCATTGGCCCTTCCAGTGCACGCACCACCGGCACCCCGGTCACGTCGCGCACCAAAAGCTGATAGCCCCACACCGCCAGCCCGATTATCAGGGCCAGCGACAATAGCGCACCAGCCCAATTCATCAGCGTCCCGGTCGCACCGGGGCCGTCGTCAAAGGACTCGTAGTCCTCCTCGAAATACGTTGTCATACCGCCTCGCTCGACCCGCCGGTCGCGGCCAGCGAGCCTCTTGCCTGTTTTGCAACCCCGGGCGGTGGCTGTTTGGTCAGCGCATCTCTTCTGCCGGAGTTACTCCCAGAATACCTAATCCTGCTGAAATAACAACGGCTACTGCCCGCGGCAGGGCAATCTTCGCGGCTGTTGCCTGCGGGTCGCCCTCGTGCAGGAAGCGGAGGTTTGGATGATCGTTGCCCTTGTTCCACAGCGCGTGGAACTCTGACGCCAATTCATAAAGATAAAACGCAACGCGATGCGGCTCATGATTGCGGGCGGCAATCTCGACCAGCCTGGGCCATTCGGCGATCTTCCGGGCCACTGCATACTCCGCCCCATCTTCCAAGACGGGATGGTCCGAATAGGGCAGTCCCAGCTCCTCCGCCTTGCGCATCACCGACCGCACCCGGGCATGCGCGTACTGCACGTAGAACACCGGGTTGTCCTTCGACTGCTCCGTCACCCGTGCGAAGTCGAAATCCAGCGGCGCATCGTTCTTCCGCGTCAGCAGATGAAACCGCACGACATCCGGCCCCACCTCATCCACCACATCGCGCAGCGACACGAACGTCCCCGCCCGCTTCGACATCTTGAACGGCTCGCCATTCTTAAACAGCCGCACCAGCTGCGTCAGCTTCACGTCCAGCGGAACCGACCCGTCGGACAGCGCCGACACAGTCGCCTTGATCCGCTTCACATACCCGCCATGATCCGCGCCGAACACGTTGATCAGCTCGTCAAACCCGCGAGATACCTTATCCGCGTGATACGCGATGTCCGGCGCGAAATACGTCCACGACCCGTCCGACTTCATCACGGGACGATCCACATCGTCGCCATGCTCGGTCGACTTGAACAGCGTCTGCTCACGCGGCTCCCAATCCTCGGGCGTTTTCCCCTTAGGCGGCTCCAGGACGCCCTCGTAGATCAGCCCGCGATCCCGCAGTCCCTGTAGGGCATCCTCGATCCGCGACGTCCCGTAGAGCGACTTTTCACTGAAATACACGTCCATCTCGACGCCCAACGCGTCCAGATCCGCCCGGATCGTCTCCATCATCTTCTCGGTGGCGAACTCCCGAACCTCGGCGAGCCAGTACTGCTCCCCCTTGTCGAGGAAGTCGTCGCCCACCTTGTCTTTCAGCGCCTCGCCGACCGCGACAAGATAGTCGCCGGGATACAGCCCCTCGGCAATCTCAGGCACCAGCCCATGCGCCTCCCGATACCGCTCATAAGTCGACCGGGCGAGCACATCGACCTGCGCCCCCGCATCGTTGATGTAGTACTCGCGCGTCACATCGTACCCGGCGGCCTCCAACAGGCTGGCGAGCGCATCGCCAAAGACCGCCCCCCGCGTGTGCCCGACATGCAAGGGGCCGGTAGGGTTCGCCGACACGAACTCCACATTCACCTTCACGCCCGCACCCATGCCGGAATGCCCGAACGCCGGGCCCGCATCGATGGCCTCACTGACCACATCGTGCCAGACTTTCCCGTCCAGGATCAGGTTCAAGAACCCGGGCCCCGCCACCTCGGCCACCGCAACCCGGTCCTCGGACTTCAGCCGCTTCGCGAGGTCTTCAGCGATCGCGCGCGGGTTCTTCCCGGCAGGCTTGGCGAGCACCATCGCCGCATTCGTTGCCATATCGCCATGCGCCGCATCGCGCGGCGGCTCCACCGTCACGTTCCCATAATCCAGCCCACCGGGCAGGGCGCCATCCGCTACCATGGCATCCAGCTCCTCGATCACGAGACGGCGAATTTCAGCGAATACGTTCATAGCCATGCGCTCCGGGGTGGTTGCCACGCGGTGTACCACCCCCACCGCGTGGGTCAACGTGGCCGTGTCCGAGGGGCAATCTGAATTGTAGGGTGCGGGAAGACCGCGCGGAATCAAGGCCGCAGGCCGCCGCGCATCGACGGGCCCACCCGAGGCCCGCCAACGCGCGGCTACCCGAACCGCAACCAACTCCAGCGCAGCAATGCGCAATATCCGGGTCGTGGCGCTCGGTCCAAAGTCGCTAGCAAAGGCACCTAGAAAAACAGGAGCCGACCATGAACTTCCAAATCCACCCCCTGCGCGCCGAGGACTCTGCGCACCTGTTCACCCTCACCGACGAAGAGCTCGCGTCACAGCAGGCACGCCGCCAAATCGTAACCCAGAAGCCCGGAACACCCTGCCGAGTCAGCATGCAGGATGCCGATATCGGCGAGACGGCGATCCTGTTTAATTACCAGCACCAGCCAGAGAACAGCCCCTACCGCGCAAGCCACGCCGTGTTCGTGCGCGAGAACGCCAAACAGGCCGTTCTAGACGTCAACGAAGTGCCAGAGGTCATCCGCTCCCGCCTCATCTCCCTGCGCTTCTTCGACAAGGAACACATGATGATCGACGCCGACGTCGTCCAAGGCGAAACCGTCGCCCAAGCGCTATCCGATGCGTTTGAGAATGACGACATAGCGTATGCTCATCTTCACAACGCAAAGCCAGGCTGCTTCGCGGCATCAGCCCATCGGGTGATTGATTGAGAGACGGGTCGGGCGCATATATAAGGAGACCCTGATATCGAAGGACGTCCCATTGCGCTACGATCGAGTGTTCCTGCCAACCACACTGGCCGTTTTGCTGACTGCCTGCGGTCACCAGAACAAAGTCGAAATCCCGAACGGTGGCGCTGCCATTTCCGGCACTGCCGTCATGGGCGTCGGGCGCGGCGCTGACGGCCAGACAGGCCTCATCTCAGGCGTGAAGGACTTGAACATCGTCGTCGGCGCGACGCTGGAATAACAATCGCCCGAGTGGCCTCCGGCCCGAAGCCAGTTGCTACACCTAAGCAGGATCCTTCATTTCGATAATCTGGATAAGGTTCCCGCAAGTGTCGTTGAACACGGCCATACGAACCGGGCCGGCCTCCACCGGCCCAACCGTAAACGTAACGCCCAGATCGTTGAGCCTTTTGTATTCCGCATCAAGATCGTAGACCCGAAACGAATGGGCCGGGATCCCGTCCGCCACGAGCGCCCGCTTGAAAGGGTTCACAGCCGGATGGTCGCTTGGCTCCAGCAGCAACTCCGTCCCCTCGGGGTCCTCATCGGACACGACCGTAAGCCACCGGTTTGAGCCAATTGGAACGTTGTTCTTTACGGTGAACCCGAGGACCTCTGTATAGAACGCCTGCGCCTTGTCCTGATCGTCTACGAAGACGCTTGTCACGTGGATCCTCATCAGGCCGACCGATCCAATGAGGCCGACGGAATAAACCGCTCATGACACTGCAACGCGAACCGGTCCGTCATCCCCGCGATGTAATCCGACACGATCCGCGCCAGCGCCGCTTCGTCTGCCGCCTCGGCTACGTCCTTGCGCCATTGCTTCGGAAGCTGATCGGGATGCGCCATGAAAAACGGGAACAGGTCGCGCACGACTGCCGTCACCTCCTCTCGCATCTGCACGACGCTCGGCGCCCGGTACATCCGCTCAAACAGGAACGCGCGGATCACCTTCAGCTCCTCGAATATCCCATCCGAGAACTGCACCACCGTCCGCCCAGCATGCCGAATATCACGCGGTGACTGCGCGCCGATCTCGATCAGGTTTGCCCGCGCCACGGCGATCACATCCTCCACCAGCACCCCAAAGAACCGCCGCAACGCCTCGTGCCGGCGGCGGTAATAGTTCAGCCCCGGATACCGCTGATCCACCTCCGCGAACATATCCCGCAGGATCGGCAATTCGGCCAACTCGTCGGTCGAGAACAGTTCCGCCCGCAACCCGTCATGCAGGTCGTGGTGGTTGTACGCCACATCATCCGAAATCGCCGCCACCTGCGCTTCGGCGCTCGCATGGGTGTCCAGCTCCAGATCCTGCCGCGTCTGACACTCCGCCAGCGCCCACGGCAGCGCGCCCTCCACCGGACCGTTATGCTTGGCCAGGCCCTCCAGCGTCTCCCACGTCAGGTTGAGCCCGTCGAACTCCGCGTAGTGCCGCTCCAGCGAGGTCACGATCCGGATCGCCTGCGCGTTGTGATCGAACCCGCCATAGGGCGCCATCAGCTCCTGCAGTGCATCCTCGCCCGTATGCCCGAACGGCGTGTGCCCCAGGTCATGCGCCAGCGCCAACGCCTCTGTCAGCTCCAGATCCAGCTCCAGCACCCCGGCAATCGTCCGCGCCACCTGCGCAACCTCCAGCGAGTGCGTCAGCCGCGTCCGGAAGTAATCGCCCTCATGCTCGATAAAGACCTGCGTCTTGTGCTTGAGGCGCCGGAAAGCGGAGGCATGGATGATCCGATCCCGATCCCGCTGCCAGCACGTGCGAAACGTCGACTCCTCCTCGGGATAAAGCCGCCCCCGGCTCTCTACGGGGCGCGACGCATAGGCCGCACGCGCCATGACACGTTCCTTTCAGGTCCACCGCCTACATAGCGAACCGCCCCCGGAAACCGCCAGTGTCTTCTTCTGGCCGAAAATACTCCGGGGGGTATGGGGGGCTGGCCCCCCAGCGGATCGCCGTCAGGCGAAACCTCAGGCCGCAGACGCAACCGTCCGGATGCGCTCCACCATCGCGCGAAGCCCGTTGGACCGCTGGGCGCTGAGATGTTCATCCAGCCCCAGACGCGCCAACTGTTCCGCCGCGTCCACGCCGGGCACATCGGTCACAGGCCTGTCGTTGTACAAGGCCCCAAGTACCGCAATCAGCCCCCGCACGATCATCGCGTCGGAATCGCCGCGGAAGCGGAAGGTGGGGCCGTCGATCTCGGGCACAAGCCAAACTTGGCTCGCGCAGCCTTCCACCTTTGTGGCAGGCACCTTTAGCGCATCCTCCAACGGCGCCATCGCCTTGCCCATGTCGATGACATGGCGGTAGCGGTCTTCCCAGTCGTCCAGAAAGTCGAAGGTTTCGACGATGTCTTCAAAGGCCTCGGTGCTCATGCCCGTCACCTAGGCGCACCAGCGTGAAACGTCCAGTCACACCCGGCCTTTTCAGCCGTGCATCAATCGGATACGCCAAGGCGGCAGGGAAGCCGGGGCCGGAACCATGATCAATCGTATCGCACTTGTTGTTACCCTTCTGGCGGTGCTCGCCAGTTGCGGCCGGATCGCGGAGAGCCGCCTGAACCCGTTCAACTGGTTCGGCCGGGACCGCGCGGTTGCAGCGGCCGAACTTGCTGTTGTTGCAGAAGACCCGCGCCCTCTGGTGTCGCAGGTCACTTCCGTGACGATTGAGCAGACCCCGGGGGGCGCCATCCTGCGGGCCGTCGGCCTTCCACCGCGCCAGGGCTTCTGGGAACCCGCGCTGTTGGGGCCAGACCGACAGGGCGACATTCTGGTCTTCCAGTTGCGGGCCGAGATGCCGCCGACGGCGACCCGCGTGTCGACGCAGCCGTCGCGGGAACTCGTCGTGGGCGCGTTTATCAGCGAACAGACGCTGGCCGGGGTGCGCGAGATCCAGGTGCTTGGCGCGCAGGCCTCGCGCGCCATCAGCCGCTGATCCGGGCGCAGCCCACCGGTCTCGCGCGTTAGCGAAACATAGCGTGGGTGTCGACACTGGCCTCTTTGCCGATCTTCGCCTTGTGGTCTTTCAGGAATCCCTCCGCCGCGGCGCGTCCGGCGGTTTTCAGGCTGTCGAGGATCGGCACGGTTGGGACAAGCTTGGTCGCGACGCTCAGTTCTCGCATCAGGGGATCGTCAGCGATCATGTGGATCAGCACCTTCTTCATCGCCCCTTTCGGGATGCTGCCGTCCTCTAGCAGGCGAGAAACGAAGTCGATGGCCCGCAATTCCCTCAACAGCGACGAGTTAAAGCTGATCTCGTTGATCCGGTTCTGGATATCCTGCGGGGTGACAGGCACGTTCTCACGTTCAAGCGGATTGATGTTCACAATGACGATGTCATCCGGAAGCCCGGGCCGGAACAAGGGAAACAGCGCCGGGTTGCCCATGTAGCCGCCATCCCAGAAGGCCTCGCACTGCCCCGTCTTGGGGTCGTCGATTTCCACCGCCTGGAACAGGGTCGGCAGGCAGGCCGAGGCGAGGAGGACATCGGTGTTGATCTCTTCATGCTCGAACACGCGAACCTTGCCGGTGCGCACATTCGTCGCCGACACAAACAACGACGGCTCGACGCGGGCGCAGACACGTTCGTATTCGAACTTCGCCGCAATCGGCTCCAGCGGATTGCGGTAGAACGGGCCTAGCCAATAGGGAGAGGTCATCCGGCTCGCCGTCTCGATCACCGAAAAGGGCAGCGAATACTCCAGCGCCTGCGCAATCGCCCCAGGCGCCGGGGATATTGTGGACATCCAATGCGTCATCCGCAGATCGCCCTGTGCGGCGACCTTGTTCCACAGCCAGTCGAGGTTGGCCTTCGCACCTTCGCGCCCTCCGGCGAGCATGCCCGCCTTGAACGCCGCCCCGTTGAGCGCCCCAGCCGAGGTGCCGGAAATGGCGGCAACCTCGATCTCGTCATCCTCCAGCAGCCGGTCAAGCACGCCCCAAGTGAACGCGCCATGGGCGCCACCGCCCTGCAGGGCAAGGTTGATGCGTTTTGTCTTGGGCGCCGCGCGTTCCGCTTTGGGCGCCGCTTTTGGCTTGGGATTGTCCGCTGCCTTCGCTTTGGCGGTCTTCGCTTTGGGCGCGACCTTGGCGGTTTTCACAGGCTTGGGCTCTGCAGCCTCGGGCTTGTGTGACGGTGCCTTTGCCTTGGCGGTCTTGGCCGCCTTTGGCGCAGGCTTGGCAGTAGTTTCGGGCTTGGGCTGCGCAGCCTCCGGCTGCGGGGTTGAGGGCCGCTTGCCAGCAGCAGTGGCCGCCGGCTTGGGTCGGGGCTTGGGCTTGGGCGCCGCGTTCGACGGGGGGCTCTTGCGGGGCGGGCTCACAGGGCGGTCCAGCCGCCGTCAACGCTGATCGTCGTGCCGGTGATCTGCGCCGCAGCGTTGGTGCAGAGGAACAGGCAGGTGCCGCCCATTTGCTCGGTCGTGGCGAACTCGCGAGAGGGCTGGCGGGTGAGCATCACCTCACGGATCACCGTCTCGCGGTCCATGTCGTATTCCTTCATGGTGTCAGGGATCTGCGCCTCGACAAGCGGCGTCAGGACATAGCCCGGGCAGATGGCGTTGCAGGTGATCGGCTCCTCCGCCGTCTCCAGCGCGGTGACCTTGGTGAGGCCGACCACTCCGTGCTTCGCTGCCACATAGGCCGATTTGTAGGGCGACGCCGTCAGCCCATGGGCCGAAGCGATGTTGACTACCCTGCCCCAACCCGCCGCGCGCATCACCGGCAGCGCAGCGGCCGTTGTGTGGAACGCCGAGGACATGTTGATCGCGATGATTGCGTCCCATGAGCCTGCCGGAAACTCCGGAATAGGCGCCACGTGCTGGATGCCCGCGTTGTTCACAAGGATGTCGCAGGCCCCCGATTTTTCGATCAGCGCCCGGCACTCGTCACCCTTCGACATGTCCGCCTTGATGTACCGCGCCTCGACCCCGGTCTCCTCGCCGATCCGCTCCGCCAGTTCGTGGTCCTCGTCATTGTCGGTGTAGCTGTTGAGCACCACGTTCACGCCCGCCTTGGCGAGCTCTTCCGCAATCCCCAACCCGATGCCCGAGTTCGAGCCCGTGATCACGGCGGTCTTTCCCTTGACGCTCATCCTGCCAACTCCCTGCATTTTGCACTTGCAGCATCCTTAGCCATCGCGCCCCAGCGCCACAAGGATCACGAAACGCGATTGGACAGTCGCCGGACGCAGGCGTAACGGTTGGCGGATGTCCGCGAGTGCCGTTCACGACAGCCCCTACGCCTGGGGCCGCCTTGCGCTGACGCTGGCTTGCGCCTGCGTCGGCAGCGTTGGCATGTGGGCGATCATCGCGCTTCTGCCGGACGTGGAGGCAGAGTTCGGGACAGACCGGGGCACCGTTTCGGCAGCCTATACCGTCTGCATGGTGGGCTTCGCGGCGGGCAGCCTTATGATCGGGCGCTGGGTGGACCGCTATGGCATCACGCCCGTTCTGATCGGGTCTGCGGTCGTGCTGGCGGCGGGCTTCGCGGCCTCGGCGGTATCGCCGACGATCTGGGGCGTCATCGTCACCCATCTGCTTATCGGCTTCGGCGCCGCGGCGTTCTTCGGCCCGCTGATCGCCGATATCTCTCACTGGTTCCTCGCTCGGCGGGGCATCGCGGTGGCGATCACGGCAAGCGGCAACTACCTCGCCGGGGCCATCTGGCCCCACGTTCTGACCGGCGTCACCGAAGCAAGCGGCTGGCGCGGCGCCTATCTGGTGCTCGCCGTGGTCGTGCCACTGATCGTGGTGCCCCTGTCCTTCGTCCTTCGCCGACAGGTCCCCGACGAGGCGGCGGCGATAGCAGACAGCGCCGCCTCCCTCCGCCGTCGCGCGACGGGGCTTTCGCCGCGCGCGTTGCAGGTGTTCCTGATGATCGCGGGCGTCGCGTGCTGCATGGCGATGGCCATGCCACAGGTGCACATCGTGGCGCTGTGCGTCGACATGGGCTTTGGCCCGACCGTGGGGGCGGAGATGCTGTCGCTGATGCTGCTTGGCGGGGTAACGTCGCGCCTGATCTCGGGGATGATTGCCGACCGGCTGGGCGGCGTGCTGACGCTCCTGATCGGGTCCGTGATGCAGTGCATCGCGCTGTTTCTTTACCTGCCCGCAAACGGGATGACGTCGCTTTACATCGTTTCCCTGATCTTCGGGCTCAGCCAGGGCGGCATCGTGCCCGCCTACTCGATCATCGTCCGCGAATACATGCCCTCGCGTGAGGCCGGGGCCCGCGTCGGCTATGTCACCTTCGCGACGATCGTCGGGATGGCAGGCGGCGGCTGGGTGTCAGGTTTGATTTACGACTGGACCGGAAGCTACGACCTCGCCTTCATCAATGGGATAGCCTGGAACGCCCTGAACATCGCCATTGTAGGTATGATTCTCTGGACAACCACCCGCCGCGTCGCACCCGCGTAAGGCCCAAGAAAAAAACGCCCGCACAAGGCGGGCGTTAAGTTATTGAGGCAGGTTTCATACAGGCAAGAAACCTATCGAGCAGTGCCCTCCTTATACGCAACGCGCCGCCCACGTCCAAGCTAAAAGTTTGAAAAGCCACGAGTCCCCGACTACGCTCTCGCCAACATAGGGCAGAAAAGCACAGGGATTGGCGACAAAATGAGAACAAAGATTTTACCCACGCTTCAGGTGGGTCTGATCGTGTTGGCCACCGCCCTGACAGCCCTGACGGCAACCGCCGAGCCCAAACATGGCATAGCTATGTATGGCGACCCCGCCCTACCACCGGATTTTGTGTCACTCCCCTACGCAAACCCCGAGGCCCCCAAGGGAGGCCGTATTGTGCAGGGCGAGGTTGGCAGCTTTGACAGCCTCAATCCGCACATCCTGAAGGGGCGTGTTCCGTGGCAACTCCGCTTTCTGGCTCATGAAAGTCTAATGGGCCGCAGCTATGACGAACCGTTCACGCTGTACGGCCTGTTAGCCGAATCGGTAGAGACGGATGAGGATCGCTCGTGGGTGGAATTCACCCTGCGGCCCGAGGCGCGGTTCTCGGACGGCTCGCCTGTCACGGTCGGGGATGTGATCTGGTCCTACGAGACGCTCGGAACCGTCGGGCACCCGCGCTATCGCGGGTCGTGGGAGAAGGTTGCAAGCACCGAGCAGACCGGCGAACGCTCTGTCCGGTTCACCTTCAACGAGCCGGATCGCGAGCTTGCCCTGATCATGGGTATGCGCCCGATCCTGAAGAAGGCGCAGTGGGACGGGATCGACTTCGCCGAAAGCGGCGTGGACATCATCCCGATCTCGTCCGCGCCCTACGTCATCGACGAGTTCGAGCCGGGCCGCTTTGTCTCGCTCAAACGCAACCCCAACTACTGGGGCGCGGATGTGCCGTTCATGCGGGGGCAGGCCAATCTCGACGAAATCCGGATGGAGTTCTTCGGCGATGGCGGCGTCATGTTCGAGGCATTCAAGGCAGGCGAGTTGACCACCAACCGCGAAACCAGCCCTCAGAAATGGGACCAACAATACGACTTCCCGGCCGTCCGCAACGGCGAGGTCGTCAAGTCCGTCATCCCGCACCAGCGCCCGTCCGGCATCACCGGCTTCGTGATGAACACCCGCCGCGCGCAGTTCGAAGACTGGCGCGTGCGCGACGCCCTGATACACGCGTTCAACTTCGAATTCATCCATCAGACGCTGAACGGCGGGCAGGACCCGCGGATCACCTCATACTTCTCAAATTCGCTTCTTGCGATGCAAGAGGGCCCTGCAGAGGGCCGCGTGAAGGCGTTTCTGGAGCCGTTCGCCGATAGCCTACTGCCCGGAGCACTGGAGGGCTATGCCCTGCCCGTTTCGGATGGCTCTGAACGCAACCGTGCCAACATCCGCAAGGCCCTTGCACTGATGGAGCAGGCCGGATGGACCGTGCAGGACGGCGTGATGAAGAACGCCGAGGGGCAGCCGTTCACGTTCGAAATTCTGCTGCAACAGGGCGCCAACGCACCCCAGCAGGTGGCCGACCTGTATGCGGCGGCGCTAGAGCGGATGGGGATTTCCCCCAACATCAGCCTTGTCGACAGCGCTCAGTACAAAGAGCGGACGACGGTCTTCGACTTCGACATGACGTGGTACACGCGCGGGATGTCCCTGTCCCCGGGGAACGAGCAGCGCCTCTATTGGGGCGGCGACTCGGCCACGACGGACGGCTCGCGCAACTGGATGGGCGTGCAAAGTCCGGCAGTGGATGCAATGATCGACAAGCTGCTGACCTCGACCGAGCAAGAGGATTTCATCGCCGCCACACGGGCGCTCGACCGCGCGCTGACGACGGGCCGCTACGTGATCCCCGTCTGGTACAATCCGGTCGCAAGGATCGCCCATGCCGAGGGTCTGAAATACCCCGAACGGCTGCCGATCTACGGCGATTGGCTAGGGTTTCAGCCAGAGGTTTGGTGGTACGAATGAGGCCAGTCCGGCTTTTTCGATTTGTTAACTTCTCGTTTACCAAGCTGACCCAAATCTGAATTCCGCACGACAAGAAACGGAGACTTCCCTTGGGCGGTACGACCATCGAAACGGCGTGGCATGACCTCGCCGACCAAATCCTTTCGCATTGGCCTGACCTGGAGGCCGGGCACCTTCTGACCACCGCGGGAGACCGCGCAGCCTTCGCGCGCTACCTCTCCGCGACCTATGACCTCTCGCCGCTAGAGGCACTGGAGGCGGTCGAACGCTGGCTCGTCCGGCTGCACCACCGCGCCGCCGCGTAGCCGTTCCGCAGGGCCGGAATTTGACTCAAATTCCGTAACGATTTCTTCCAAGAAATCGGCCCTCCCGCCAGCGCGCGCTCTGGACGCGCCACTTGGACAGGCGCATACCTCGGGGGGAGAAAGGCACCCCCATGATCAAGCTCGATATCCTGTCCGACCCGATTTGCCCGTGGTGCTACATCGGCAAAGCCAACCTCGACCGCGCGCTCGAAGGCCATGCCGACCACCCATTCCAGATCGAATGGCACCCGTTCCAGCTTAACCCCGACATGCCCGATGGCGGCATGGACCGGCGCGAGTACCTCGAAACCAAGTTCGGCGGTCGCGACAACGCCATCGCCGTCTACTCCCGCATTGCCGACGCCGCCACGGCGGCCGGCGTCGACATTGACTTCGAAGGCATCAAGCGCACCCCCAACACGCTCGATGCCCACCGCCTGATCCATTGGGCGGGGCTGGAGGGCCGCCAGACCGCCATCGTCTCTGCCCTGTTTCGCGCCTATTTCAAAGAAGGCAAGGACATCGGCGACCGCGCGATCTTGCTCGACATAGCCGAGGCCGCAGGCATGGACCGCGCCATGACCGAGCGCCTGCTGACCAGCGACGCCGACGCCGAAGACATCCGCGCCCGCGACGCCCACGCGCGCGAGCGCGGCGTCACCGGGGTGCCGACTTTCGTCGTCGGCAACCAGCACGTGGTCCCCGGCGCCCAACCGCCCGAACTCTGGGCACA
>JBCCXY010000002.1:0-87086 GCA_039190895.1 Pseudomonadota bacterium
GTGCTGTCGGTGAAGATCACGACGCCGATATCCGTGCCGCCGTCATCCAGCGCCCAATCGGCGGCGACCTCGGACACGGTCATGGCATCGGTGGAGACATTGGCAAAGATACCGCCCGGCGCGTCACATCCGATCTTTGGCCCTGAATGCCAGGCCACCATAGGTATGTCTGAGGCCACCACGCCCTCAAGCGCAGCTTGCTGCTCGACCGCGTCAAAGCCGTTGATGATGATCCCGTCAGGTTGCAGCGCGAGCGCCTGCCCGATGGCCGCCGTGCGCCCCTGGATCGAGCCCGCGCCGTCCAGCACCCGCACGTCCCAGCCAATCTTGGCAGAGGCTTCCTCCACCCCGTTGGTCACGCCCAGGATGCCGCCATTCTTAAGATCGCCCGCGACGACAACGATGGATTTACCCTCTGCCGCTGCCGGGCCCGTGGTTGGCCCGTCCCAATCTGCTGCGAGAACTGGTGAGGCAATAAGGGCCGAGCTGGCCAGCAAGGCCTTCATGAACTGTCTCTTTTGCATGGTTTCCTCCCTTTGCAATGAATGTGCTCAGCGCCGAGCTGCACCTTTACGACGCTGCGCATAGCCTGCGATGCCAATAGCAATCAGCAGAGTTACCCCGTTGAAAAGCGGCTCGACCCAGAAGGAGCCGCCGAATTGTTGGATGCCCGAAATGCCGACTGCGAGGATGGTAACACCGACGATGGTGCCCCAGACGTTGACGCGGCCGGGCTTTATGGTCGTCGATCCCAGGAACGCGCCGACCAGCGCGGGCAACAGGAACTCCAGTCCCACGCTTGCCTGACCAATCCTAAGCTTCGCGGCGAGAAGTACACCCGCCAGCGCGGTCATTGTGCCTGACGCCACGAAGGCGCTGATCACGTATTTCCGGGTAGGAATGCCGTTCAACTGTGCCGAGCGCTGGTTGGCGCCGATTGCGTAAAGGTAGCGCCCGATGGGCGTGTATTCGAGGACGACCCACATCACCAAGGTGATCGCCAGCAGGTAATAACCGGTGATCGGCAAACCGAAGACGAAGGTCGTCGACAGCCCATAGAACCCATCGGGCAAAACGCCGACCATTTGCCGCCCGCCAGTATGCCAGAGGGCCAGCGCATAAAGCACGGTGCCCGTGCCGAGCGTCGCAATGAAACTGTCGATCTTGGCCACTTCGACCAGCAAACCATTCAGAAAGCCGCTTAGGGCGCCAAGGAGCAGCACCAGCATCACGGCCATAGGCCAGGGCATCCCGAACATGGTTTGCAGACTGATCGCCAGAATGTGCCAAAGAACGATGCCGTAACCCACCGTCAGGTCTATCCGCCCGGCGGCCATCGGGATCATCGCCCCCAGCGACAAAAGGGCGATGATTGCCTTGTCGCTGACGATGGCCCGCAGGTTGAGCATGGTCGGAAACGTATTGGGCAGAAGGATCGAAAACAGAACGATCAGAAAGATCGTCAGGATCACCAACCCGTAAACCGGCAGAAACCGAATGACACGTCTGCCGAAAGACAACCCTTTCAGGTCTGCCTTTGTGGGTTCAAGCGCGCTGCTTTCAAGCGACTGCATGAGGCCCGTCCTTTCTGGTCTTCATGTTTCCGGCGGAGGCGGCCTGGATCAGGTTCTCTGTTGTCAGTCGCGTCCCGGTCAGTTCGTCGACGACCGCACCCTGGCTGAACACGATGGCACGATGACAAATTGCGGCAATCTCCTCGAAATCGGTGGAGACGACGAGGATACCAATGCCATCCGACAGGGCACGGTTCATCAGTGCATAGATCTCGGCCTTTGCGCCGACATCGACGCCCGCCGTCGGGTCTTCGCAGATGAGGAGTTTTCGCTTCGTCGCAAGCCAGCGGCCCATCACGACCTTCTGCTGGTTGCCGCCCGACAACGCCTCGATGGCAAGGCTGGGATCGTTAGGCGACAAGGCGATCTCTGCCCCAATTATCGCCGCCTGATCGCTTTCCGTCCTTGGCGATAACAGGTCGAACAGCTTGCGCCCGAAGCCTGCGGGATTGAGAAACGTGTTTTCGCGGATCGAGAGGCTCATCGCCACGGACTCTTCCGTCCGATCCTTGGCAACCAACCCGACACCCGCCGCCATGGCGCGTTGCGGGGTCGACAGGTCGGGTGTCACCCCGTTGAGCGTGATCCCACCCTCGAAATCGATTAGGCCGAAAAGCGCGCGGGATATGACTTCATGCCCAGCGCCCCGCAACCCGACCAGACCAACGATTTCGTTCTGGCGAAGGTTGAAGTCGAGCGGCGCAACTTCGCCCGCCTCAAACCTATGCAGTTTCAGGATTTCGTCGCCCAGATCTTCTGAATGTTTAACCGTGTCACGCGTTTTGCGCCCGACGATCTTCTGCACCAATTCTTCCGGCGTCGTGTGTTCAATGCTGCGCACGCCAACCAAAACGCCGTCGCGCAGAACGGCAACCCGGTCCGCGATCTGGAAGATCTCGTCGAGACGGTGGCTGACATAGATCATGCCCACGCCCTGATCGCGAAGCGGCCGGATCGCGCGGAAAAGCCGCTCTACTTCGTCTGCCGGCAACGAAGCTGTGGGCTCATCTAGAACGAGAAACTCTGAATCCACCGCCAAGGCGCGCGCAATGGCAACCAGCGATTTTTCTGTCCGGCTAAGATTTTCGACGCGCGTCGTCGGCTCGAACTCGCACTCGACTTTCTCCAAAGCGTCTCCGGCAAATCGCTCCACATCTGACCATTTGATCAAACCGTTTTTCTTGGAAAACCCGAGGGCGAGCGCGATGTTTTCGGCCACAGTCATCCATTCGATCAAACCGAGATCCTGGTGGATAAAGGCGACCTTCTGGCGTTCGCCAAACCCGGCGGGCCGATGTTGGTAGGGGACGCCGTCGATCAGCACCTGGCCCTCGTCTGCCGCATGGATACCGCCCAGCACTTTGATCAGGGTGGACTTGCCCGCACCATTTTCGCCGAGCAAGGCAACGATCTCGCCACGTGCGACAGAGAGCGACACATTCTTCAGCGCGTAGGTGCCGCCGAAATGCTTATCGATCCCGTCGAAAAACAGACCTGATTGCAGGCTCTGTGACATTGTTCCTCCCGGCGTACAGGTTTGCGTTACCCGTAACGTTACGTTAGCTTTGATTTGGAAGAGGCATCTGTCAAGGGCTTAAGTTACCCGTAACGTAAGCACGTCGAAAGGAATGGAAAAGTAAGCAAGAATAAGAAGATAAGTCTGTCTGAAGTGGCGCAAGCAGCCGGTGTCTCCAAGATGACGGCTAGCCGTGTTTTGCGCGGGGAAGGCGGATACTCGGATACAACCAAAGACCTGGTGATGCAGAAAGTCGATGAATTGGGCTATCTGCCGAATCGCCTCGCGACGGTCTTTGCCGGCGACAAGACATCCACATTCGTCGGCGTTTCCATCCCCGATCTTGGCAACGAAGTTTTCGCGCAGGTGCTGGAAGGGATTGACCGTAAGCTGGGCAGCTTCGGACATCAGACCGTTCTGGGGCTGACTCAGCATACGCAAGAGGCGTAGGAAGAATGGATTAAGACGGTGCTCTCTTGGCAGCCAGCGGGTGTTATCCTGACGGGTCGATACCATTCGCCGCGCGCGAGCGAGATGTTGAAGGCGGCAAACATCCCCATCGTCGAGATTTGGGATCTTAACTCAAGCCCTTTGGACACAAGTGTCGGCATCAATCATTTCGACAGCGGGTTCGATATGGGCCGCTTTCTGATCGGCTGTGGTTATACGGCTCTAGGCTATGTCGGCACATCGCATGATACGGCCAATGCGGCTGGCACCCGTCTGGATGGTTTCACCAAGGCCGTTGAGGGTGGTGGAGGACATGTTGCCAAGCAGCTTTGCTTGCATGACACCGCAAACTATTACACCGGCTTTTACGGGAGCGAGCAGTTGCTCGCCGGGTCAAAGAACATCGAGTGCATATTTTTTCAGAACGATGCGATGGCCTTCGGTGGGTTGCAGTACGCCCTTTCCAAAGGGCTTTCCGTTCCCGAAGAAATTGGGATTGCCGGGTGGGGCGACTTGCCCATTGCATCTGTTCTTCCAAAGCGAATGACCTCGATGCATGTTCCACATTTGAAGCTAGGCCAGGCGGCCGCAGAGGTCATGCTGGCGCGGCTTACAGGTGAGCCCGTCGAACCCTGTCGGGACATTGGATTCCATCTGATACCCGGAACGACTGTACGCCGCAGAAGTGGCAACTAGACCTCTTCGAACGCAACGTCTGACAGGGAGCAATGACTGCAAAGAGTGTATTGCAGATGCTGCTAAATCGTCTTGGTAACCTTGCGGAGGTGGGGAGGGTTGTCTGGGTCCAACCCACGCTTGAGCGATAGCCGTTCCGCGACGCGGTAAATGGGTTGGATGTCCAAAAGCGGGTCCACAAGGGGATGCTTAGTGCGCGTCTGCGGTGGGAGGGTGATAACGTCTGCCCCTTGCCGTGGGAGTTGGTCCAGCACTTGTGACATTCCGGTGTCCGCCCCTGTCGTAAGGGCAATCACCGGATAACCTTGACCAAAAACCGCGCTTGGCCCGTGCAAGACCTCGGCTCCGCTGTATGACGACGCGTGGATGGCACAGGTTTCGAGGAGTTTCAGCGCAAACTCGTGGGCAAGACCCAGCCCAGGCCCCCGTGCAACGATCACGGCCCGCTCTGTGTCGGCGAGCGCAGCTTCGACCTCGTCCCACGTGCTGTTGCATGTCTCACGCATGGCTTCCGGAAGCGTCTGGAGCGCTTCGGCAAGCATCCGATCTTCAGACCAATCCGCGACCAGCCACAGCCCCGCTACGATCGAATTCAAGAAGCTCTTCGTTGCAGCAACGGCGCGTTCTGGTCCTGCCGCCATATCGACGACCTCGTGCACGACCGAGGCAAGCGGGCTTTCAGCCGTGTTGCTCAGAGCAATCATACATCCGTCGTTTTCTGCAAGCGACTGACTCATCTTCACGATGTCTCCGCTTCCTCCGGACTGACTGATAACCAGAGCGGCCAACCCCCGCATTTTGAGGGCATGGCCGTAGACCGAGTGGATCGACGGGCCGATGGAGGCGACGGGAATTCGCAAAACCGATTGGATGGCATAGCTCAGGTAGGTGGCCGCGTGATCGGACGATCCCCTTGCAACGGTCACCAATGCGTTGGGGTTAAGTTGGCGCAGCTTCGCGCCGACCGCTTGGCTTTTTGTTCTTGCTTGCTGACACGCAAGGCGTGCGACGGCCTCGGGCATCTCGTCGATTTACCGGGCCATCCTCGTGGTCGTCTCCGGGCTCATTCCCTGGCGAGTCCAAATGCGGAGACCGGAGTGGCTTTCGCGGCAAAGCCCCCTCGTGTGGCCACGGACAGCGCGCCGCGCCGGTTTCCAGCTGCGAGACAGGATTGCAGGGCACCGCCGTTCAGCCATTGTGACAGGAAGCCCGCGTTGAAAGCGTCCCCCGCGCCGGTCGTATCCACCACATCGGTCGCGATGGCCGGAACTGTGAGGGGCCCGTCGGGCGACAGCACACTCGCACCCTTGGCGCCGCGTTTGATCACTGTAAGCGTCGCAAACCGCTCGCCGATGCCCTGACTTTGCAGCAGGTCCATCTCGGTCTCGTTGGGCAGGAACACATCCAACGCCCCAACGAACGGCGCCAAGGCGCTGGCATCGAAATCATCGTCCCAGCCGCAATCGGCCGAGACGGTGGCGCCTTGCGCGCGGGCGATGTGCAGGATCTCGGGCCTTGCGATCAGGCTGGTGATTTCGCCGATATGCACGTGTCTGACGCCACGCTTCGCGATGTCGTCGAGTCTGAGCTTGGGGAAGGCGTGCCCGGCGCGCCGGGTCAGAAACGAGCGGTCCGCATCCTGCGCCATGGCGACCGTGATCTGCGGACCCTCGGCGGCGGCCAGCGGGGCACAGAGTGACAGGTCGATCTGCGACGCTTCCAGGTCGGAACGCATGAGATCGCCGAACGGCGAGGCAGGAAGCATGGCCGCGAGAGAAGAGCGGTGGCCAAGCTGCGCAAGATGCGCCGCCGTGATGAACGCGCCGCCGCCTGCGTGGGCGCCGAAGCCGTCGGTGAACACCTCGGTCCCCAGGGTGGGCATGCGCGGCAGATCCGTGAAGATCAGGTCGCAATACAGCCGACCGACCGACAGGACCGGGGGGAGGTCTGACGCGTCGGTCACCGCAGGGCCGCGCCGCTGTCGGGGTCGAAGACGTGGATATTCCGCGCGTCTGCCCCGAGGTTCACGGTGTTGCCCAGGCCGGGTGGTGTGCGGCCATCGGCCTTGGCGATGATGTCACCATGGGCGGTGCCGACGTGAATCAGCGTCTCATGCCCCAAGGGTTCGCGGACGTTCACTGACCCGCTTATCAGGGCGGGTCCGTTGACCGGCTCCAGATCCTCGGGGCGGATGCCGAGCGTGACCTTGCGGTTGCCGCTGATCTGCGACCCGAGGTCGATTTGCGCGCCGCCGTCGATCTGCACCTGGCCGTCGGCGACGGTCGCGGGGATCATGTTCATCGCAGGCGACCCGATGAAGCCCGCGACGAACGTGTTGGCGGGGGTATGGTAGACCTCGTTCGGGGTGCCGACCTGCTGGATGTAGCCGTCTTTCATGATGACGATGCGGTCGGCCATGGTCATCGCTTCCACCTGGTCGTGGGTGACGAAAACAATCGTCGCGCCTACTCGTTGGTGGAGCTTCTTGATCTCGAGCCGCATCTGCGTCCGAAGCTGCGCGTCGAGGTTCGACAGCGGTTCGTCGAACAGAAACACCGCCGGGTCGCGCACCATGGCGCGGCCGATGGCGACACGCTGGCGCTGGCCGCCTGACAGTTGGCTGGGCTTGCGGGACAGAAGGTCGGTCATGCCGAGGATTTCGGCGATTTCATCGATGCGCTTGTCTTTGTCCGCTCGGGGCATCTTTGACGAGCGCAGGCCGAAGCCGATGTTTTTGCGGACCGTCATGTGCGGATAGATCGCGTAGTTCTGGAAGACCATGGCGATGTCCCGCTCTTTCGGTTCCAGATTGTTCACGACCGTGCCGCCGATCTCGATGGTGCCGCTCGTGACCTCTTCCAGCCCAGCAATCAGGCGGAGCGTCGTGGATTTGCCGCAGCCAGAGGGGCCGACGAGGACGACGAATTCGCCGTCCTGAATGTCGAGGTCGATGCTGTGAAGCACCTCGGTCTGGCCGTAGGTTTTGACGAGTTGGGTGAGCTTGAGGTTCGACATCAGCGGTCCATCAGGCCGTTGAAGGCCTTGGCGAGTTGGTCGGCGGCGGAGGCGTGCCGGGTGGCACGGGCGGCGTGGCGGAACTGGAGGTCGGCGAGGGTTGTCGCATAGCTGTCCAGCGCCGGGATCAGGGCGGCTTTGGCGGGGCCGCCGGAGCGGTCGCGGCGGGCGACGAAGGTTTCGGCTGCGACGGCGGTTTTGAAAGCGGGTTCGTCCATGAACGGCGCGCGGCCAATGGCGTGGGTGAAGGCTTTGGTGAAGGCGCCGAAGCCTTCGCGAAGCGGCGCCTCTTCGGCGATGACGGCTTTGGCGACGGCGGCGGCGATTTCGTGCGCCTGGCGGAAGGTGAGCCCCTCGTCGCGGACGAGGGTATCGGCCAGTTCCGTGATTGTGATGCAGGCCGCGTCGGTGGTGCGGGCAACGCGCTCGGCGTTGATCCGGCAGGCGGGGAGGAACGTTGTCAAAAGGCGCAGGACGCGGCTGCCGCTGACGAAGGCGGCGTATCCCGCCTGTTGGACCTCGCCCTCGCTGTCGTTCATGTCGGTGAAGGGCGTGTTGTGCATCGTACCCACGACCATGTCGCAACGGCCAACGGTGACGCTGGCCATGTGGCGCAGATGCTCAATCGGCACCGGGTTGCGCTTTTGCGGCATGATGGAGCTGATCTGGACAAGGCTGTTCGGGACGTAGAGCTGCCCGACCTCGAACGCGGACCAGAACTGCAGGTCCTGGATGAGGCGGCCGAGGTGGACGAAGACCAGCTTCATCGCGGAGTAGAGGCCGGTCACGTAATCGACCGAGGCGATGCAGCCGTAGGAGTTCAGCAGCGGCCCGTCGAAGCCCAGAAGGTCCGCCAGGCGCCCCCGGTCAATCGGAAAGCCGGACGTGGTGATGGCGGCGGCGCCCATGGGGCAGTGCTCCAACCCGTTGGCGGCGGCGTCGAGGCGGTCGGCGTCGCGGAGGATGACCTCGATAATCGCGCCGAGGTAGTGACCGAAGGTCGTTGGCTGGGCGGGTTGGCCGTGGGTGTAGGCGACGATGAGGGTGTCGGCCTCTTTGCGTGCCTTGTCGATCAGGGCAGCCGCCAGGGCGTGAAGTTCGTCAATCAGGATGGCCGTGCGCTGGCGGAGGGCCATCTTGAACAGCGTGTGGTCCATGTCGTTGCGCGACCGGGCGGTGTGGAGGGCTCCGCCGAGGTCCCCGAGGCGCGCGCGCAGCTCCGCCTCGACGAGGAAGAAGTAGTCCTCATGCTCGCCGGTGTATGTCAGGGCGTCGATGTCCGCCTCGGCTTCGATGGCGGCCAATGCTTTCGCCAAGGCGGTCGCGTCGCTGGCGGATAGAATCCCTGTCTCGGCCAGCATCACCAGATGCGCCCGATTGATCGCCGCCATCCCAGCGGCATAGTTGGCCTTCACCCCCTCGAACAGCGGCGCAAGCACAGTGTCGCGGTAGACGGGGTCGGGGAAGACGGACGTGTCGGTCATGCGTGGGTCCGCCTTTTGGTCTTCAGCCAGCGGCGGACCGGTTCGTGGTCGTAGGTGGTCAGTTCCAGGTGGTTCCCGTCAGGGTCCTGGAAGTAGAATGAGAAGGCGAGGTCGTGGTCGGCGGCCTCTTCCTCGCGGAGGGGATCGCCGGAGCGTCCGGCGACGTCGGCATGGGGCAGTTGCTCCCCAAATGCCATGAACACCCGCCCCGACACGCGGAAGGCCGTCGTATGGTCCCCGTCAGACGGCGGCTTGCCGGGAAAGATCGTCGCGCAGTATCGGCCGCGCGGGGTGGCCATGTACTTGCCGCCGTGCAGGCGCTCGGAGCTTGGCAACACCTGCAACCCTAGCACGCGCCCGTACCACGCCGCCGCCGCGTCGGGGTCGGCCACGTAGAGGTGGACGTGGTCGAGGGCGGAGACCTCTATCAT
This sequence comes from Pseudomonadota bacterium, assembly GCA_039190895.1. Lineage (GTDB taxonomy): Bacteria > Pseudomonadota > Alphaproteobacteria > Rhodobacterales > Rhodobacteraceae > Ovoidimarina. The sequence continues at coordinate 9,167 of JBCCXY010000002.1, forward strand.
GCTCATCCCTTCAGTCCCGCCATGACAACGCCCCGAATGATGAAGCGCTGGAAGATCAGGAAGACGATCAACGTCGGGATGGTAGAGATTGCGGCGCCGGTCATCACCAGTTCCCACTGCACGTCCGCCTCGTCGGCGAAAGTCGAAAGGCCCACGGGCAGCGTGTACATGTCCCAGCTGTTGGTCACGATCAGCGGCCAGATGAACGCCGTCCAGTTGCCGAGGAACACGAAGATCGCCAGCGCCGCCAGCGCGGGTTTGACCAGCGGCATGGCCACCGTCCACCAGATCTGCAACTCGTTCAGACCGTCAATCCGGGCGGCTTCGATGAAGTCGTCCGGTACGGTCTCAAAAAACTGCTTCATCAGGAACGTCCCGAAGGCGGTCATCAGACCGGGGAACATGATGCCCCAATACGTGTCGAGCCAGCCGAATGACTGGCTCATCAGGTACCACGGGATCACCAGCATCTCCGTCGGGATCATCAGCGTCGACAGGATCGCGATGAACACGATGTAGCGGCCCGGGAAGCGGAACTTGCACAGGGTGTACCCGACGAGGCTGTCGAACAGCACGTTCGAGATCGTCGTGATCACCGCAATGATCAGCGAGTTGATGAACCACCCATAGAACCGCCCGTCTTCGAGGACGTAGGTGTAGTTCTCCAGGTGCGGCTCCTGCGGGATGAGCGAGACGTCATAGACCTCATGCGGCCACTTCAGCGAGGTCGACAGCATGTAAACGATGGGCATCACCATCAGGATACCGCCGAGGAACAGCAGGCCCCAGCGGATGTACTGCCCCATGTTCGCCTTCCGCCGCGCGGCCTGGCGGGCGAAGAGCGTGTCGGAGGACGCGCGGATATCGTCGGCGACGGCCATCAGCGATCCCTCAGCAGGTAGAGCTGGAATAGCGAAACGACGAGCAGGATCAGGAACAGCACGACCGTCTGCGCGGCGGCATAGCCCATGTCGAAATCCGTGAACGCGCTTTGATAGATCGCGAGGACGAGCGGCTTGGTGGAGTTCAGCGGCCCGCCCGGATCATTGGTCGTCATGTTGAAGACCTGGTCGAAGATGCGCAGGAAGCCGATGGACGAGAAGACGACGAGGAACACGATCGTGGGCCGGAGCAAAGGGATCGTGATTTCGAAAAGTGTGGCGGCTTTCGAGACGCCGTCGATCCGTGCGGCCTCGTAGTAACTCTGCGGGATCGCTCGTAGGCCCGCCATGAAGATGATCACCTGGAACCCTAGGCCCGCCCACACAGCGGGCGCCAGGATGGATGGTAAAGCGTTGGTCGTCGACCGCAGGAAGTCGATCTGCGGGATGCCGAACTGCGCGAGGAAATTGTTAAAAAGCCCGATGGGCACGGGCTGATAAAACCACCGCCACACCCACGCCATCGCCACCGCGCTGGTCATGAACGGCAAGAAATACAGCATCCGGATGAAGCCATGCATGAAGCGCGTCTTGTCCAGGTGGTAGGCGATCAGGAAAGACACGACGAGGCTGATCGGCGTGCCCAAAAGCAGGTAGACGAACGTGTTGCGAAAGACCTGCCAGAAGTCCGGGTCGTTCCACAGCTTCCGATAATTCGCCCAGCCCGCCCAGGTGCGGTCGCCCAGCAGGTTCCAGTCTTGGAACGAGATCACCATCGCGTTCCCGGTCGGGTAGAACCGGATCACCACGTAGAAGATCACCGGCAGGGCGAGGAAGGCCCACGCCCAGACGATCTGCTTCTGGCGGATGGAAAAGTTCTTATACATCGCTGGGACGGGGCGCGGGCAAGCCGCGCCCCCTTGGCGTCAGTTCGACGCGTAGAAGTCGTCGAGCAGCTTCTGCTCTTCCTCCGCCGCGATGGCGACGGAGTCGGCAACCGACATGCCTTCAAGCTTCACACGCTCTACCGCGTCGATCAAAAGCTGACGCTGGGCGCTTTCGTTCACGAACTTCGTCGTGTTGGCGTATTCCAGCCCGCGAATGAAGGGGCCGAACGTCTCATCATTCGCGTTCGCTTCGGTCATCCCGACAGACGGCTTCGCCGGAAGCTCCCCCACGACGTCGAGCCAGATCTGCATGGCCTCGTCCGAGGTGATGTACTGCATGAACTTGACGGCCGCGTCGTACTTTTCACCCTCGGCCTTCGTGGTGATCGCGTTCACCCAGTAGGACGAGTAGTTGGAGCGCATGCCATCGGATGTCGCCGGAAGCTCTGTCACCGCCCACTGAAGGCCGCGCGTGTTGTTGAGCGACCCGATGCGGAACGAGCCGTCGATATGCATGCCCGCACGGCCCGCTTTGAACGCCGCCTGCGGTTCGTCCATGAAGCCGATTGCGCCAATGCCGCCATCCGCGCCGAGGTTCACGTAGAACTCCATCGCCTCGATGCCTTCAGGCGAGTTGTAGTTCACCGTCTTGTAGTCATCGAGGTAGGGTTCACCGCCGAACTGGCGCACCAGGCCTTCGCGGAACCAGTGGTGATCCTGCGCGGTCATGCCCATGGTCAGACCGGCCTGGGTGATGTTGCCCGCGCCGTCCCGCTCTGTCAGCTTGGCGCCGATTTCGAGCATCTCGTCCAGCGTCTCTGGCGGGCCCTCGATCCCGGCTGCTTCGAAGAGACGCGTGTTGTAGAACAGCGCGAGCGACCGCACGGCCGTCGGCAGCGCCCAATAATTGTCGCCCTCGCGCATCGCCGACACCATCGGGAAGAAATCGGCATCGATTGCATCGGCCGGGAACGCGTCCGCCGGTAGCGGCTGGATCAGCTCGGCGGCCTTGTAGTCATTCAGCCACCCGTAGAACAGCTGCACCACGTCCGGTCCTTCGCCTGCCGGGATCGCGGCGGCGACCTTGGTGCGGTAGTCGGCGTAGGGGAAGTGGGTCATCTTGACGGTGATGTCGGGGTTGGCGGCCTCGAAATTCTCGATCAACTGCTCCATCGCCTCGACACGGGCGTCGAAGAAGTATTGCCAGTATTCGATCTCAACCGCGTTGGCGGCGGTCGAGAAAAGCGCTGCGGCACTGGTCGCGGTTGCGACGGCCAGCGCCTTCAATCCGGTGAATTTCATGTCTGGGCTCCCTGTTGGTTTACGCTGGATTTTCGCCAGTCGAGGTGCGGGGACAAACCGCGAATGATCCGACGCTAGCGTAGCGACATTGAATCATCAAGTAAGTTGAGTTAATGCCCGAACATGGCCCTTTCGACCCCAATCGTCGGCGCGAATGCCGAGCGTTCGCGCAGCCACAACAGGCAGATGGTGCTGGATCGCGTGCGGCAGGCGGGGCAGATCGGGCGGGCCGAGATTGCGCGCGGCTCGGGATTGTCGACGCAGGCGGTGTCGAACATCATCTCTGACCTGTTGTCTGACGGGCTGATCTCGGAACAGGGGCGCAAGTCCACCGGACGTGGGCAACCCCCTGTACAATATGGATTAAATCCATGTGGCGGCTACGCCGTGGGGATCGAGATCCGCCCCGACGCCATCTTCGCCGCCGTCCTTGACCTGTGTGGCACGCCGTTGGCCACCCTGCGCCGCGTCCTGAAGGCGCGAGACCTTGCTGGCGTCACAAAGGCGGTCGTCGCGGCGAAAGAAGCAATCATCGCGAAGGCCGACATCCCCGAAAACAAGGTCCTCGGCGCGGGCATCGTCATGCCGGGACCGTTCGGACGCACGGGGCTGAGCGGCACCGGGTCCGAGTTCTCCATCTTCCACGACCTGTCCCCTTCCGCCTGGTTCACAGACGCGCTGGGCCTGCCGGTCGCGGTCGAAAACGACGCCAACGCCGCCGCCGTGGCCGAACGCGTCGCAGGCGTCGCCAGCGGCCTCGACACCTTCGCGTTTCTCTACTTCGGCAACGGCCTAGGCCTCGGCCTGATGCATCGCGGGCGCCTTGTCACCGGCGCATTCGGCAACGCCGGTGAGATTGGGCACATCCCCGTTGCCTCGAATGGCAAAACCGTCCCGCTGGAATCCGCAATCAGCCGCCTCTCGGTCCAAAAGCACCTCGCGGACGCGGGCCTCACCGTCGACAGCAGCGACGGCCTCGCCGTCGCCTACGCCGCCCAAAACCCCACCATTATCGCGTGGCTCAACGGCGCGGCGGAGCCCCTCTCCAACGCCATCACCGTCATCGAAAACATGTTCGACCCCGACACCGTCATCCTCGGCGGCGCCATGCCCGACGCCATCCTCGATCACCTGATCGCATCCGTCACACTACCGGTCCGATCTGTCTCCAACCGACCGGGCCGGACGACCGCCCGCCTGCTGCGCGGCGCGTCGGGCCGCATGACCGGCACCCTTGGCGCCGGGGCGCTGGTCATCAACCGCGCCTTCACCCCCCGCATCGCCGCAGTCGCCTAGGAACCGCCCATGCCTACCCCCGACCAGACCCGCATCACGCAGGACCGTGCCCGCCCCCGCCTGATGGAGCTCTGGTGGGCGCTCCGCCCCCTCACCTCCGTCATCCACTTCATGCAGACCGGCGCGCATCCCGATGACGAAATCTCCGGCATGCTCGCCGCCCTCGCCTTCCGCGACGGGATCAACCTGTCCTACGCGTGTTCCACCCGCGGCGAGGGCGGGCAGAACGACATCGGGACCGAGGCCGGGACCGACCTCGGCGCGCTGCGCACGCGGGAGATGGAGCGGGCCTGCGACGTCCTCGGCATGCGGATGTACTGGCATTCGACGCACCCGGACGACACGATCACCGATTTCGGCTTCTCCAAAAGCGGGGACGAAACGCTGGGCCGCTGGGGCCGCGACCGCACCATGCTGCGGTTTGTCGAGATCATCCGGACCGAGAAGCCCGACATCATCTGCCCCACCTTCCTCGACGTCCCCGGTCAGCACGGCCACCACCGCGCGATAACCGAAGCGGCGCATGCCGTGATGGCCGCCGCCGCCGATCCGGCGCAGCCGACGAACCTGCCGCCCTGGCAGGTCAAGAAGCTCTACCTCCCCGCCTGGTCCGGCGCGGGCCAGTCCTACGACGACGACCTCCCCCCGCCGCCCGCGACCATGATCGTCCCGGGCACCGACCGCGAGCCCATGACGGGTTGGAACTGGAACCGTATCGGCCAGCAATCGCGGGCCTGTCACCGCACGCAAGGCATGGGCCGGTGGGAACCTGCGGGGGAAGGTCACGATTGGCCGCTGCACCTTGCGGAAACCCACGTCGCCGGGCCCGATGATGCCCTTTGGTCTGGTCTGCCGCGCAAGGTGGGCGATCTGGCAGCGCTTCCCGGCGCCGAGCCGATCGCGGCTGCGCTTGGCGCGGCTCAAACGGCGCTTGATTGCACCCTAGACGCCTTTCCCGATTTTACCCGCGTGGCAGACCACGCCGTGGACGCAACCAGGCATCTGAGCACCGCACTCGCCGCCTGCCCCGTCGCGCTGTCCCACGAGATCCGCCACCGCGTTGAGGGGAAGTTGTCCCAACTCGGTCATGTCATCCGCCTTGCGCTGGGCGTCGAGGCGCGCGCTTGGACCCATTCAGCCTTCGTCGATGGAGGCACGGGTGTCGGACTGACGACCGAGATCGACCCCGGCGCCGCAGATGGCGTTGAGGTCGCGTTGGACTTGCCCAAAGGCTGGACTGCAGCAGGACCCAAGGTGACATTGGCGAGCGATGCGGGCACCAGCGATCCGTATCGGGCCGCCTACGATCCGGCTCACCCCGATGCACCACGCATGAACGTGACTGTTTCGCATGGCGGCACCGAGGTCACCATGCCTGTCGCCTTCGAGATTGATCCGGTGGTGCTGCCACCAGAGCGCGTGGCGCTAAGCCCATCTGCCGCCATTCTGAATACGAATGCGCAGAACAGAAGCATCGTGCTTGCTGTCTCTGACCTCTCACCAAAGGACGCGGATGTCGACCTCGCTCTGCCCCCCGGATGGAGCGCCACACGCACCGATACCGGGTTTGCCGTGACAGCGCCCGAGGACGTGGCCACAGGGCTTTACCAGATCGAAGCCCGCGTAAACGGCAAGCCAGCCGAGACGGTCCGCCTCATCGAATACGACCACATCGCGCCTACCGCCCTTGCGCGCCCTGCAATTGTCACCATCGGTGTGTTCGAGGTCGCCCTCCCCGACGCCAGAGTCGGCTATATCGGCGCAGGAAACGACCGGGTGGGTGACTGGCTAGAGGCCATGGGCGTGGACATGACCCGGCTCACCGACGAGCATCTAGCCAGCGAGACGACCCTTGCAGAGTTCGACGCTATCGTTGTCGGCATCTTTGCCATGCGGTTCCGCCCCGGTCTGGTCGAGGCCGTTCCCACGCTCCACCGCTGGACGCAGGCGGGCGGGACGCTGGTGACGTTGTATCACAGACCCTGGGACAACTGGGATCCGGACACCATCCCGCCCAAGCGACTGGAGATTGGGCATCCCTCGCTACGGTGGCGGGTCACGGATGAGGCTGCGACGGTCACGCAATTGGCCGAGCATCCGATCTTGTCCGAACCGAACCTCATCGGAGATGACGATTGGGCTGGTTGGGTCAAGGAACGTGGGCTCTATTTCGCCAAAGCCTGGGATCCGGCCTATACCCCGCTTCTGGCCATGTCCGATCCTGGGGAGGAGCCGCTGAACGGGTCGCTGCTTGTGGCCGACATTGGCCAGGGGCGCCACATCCATACGTCTCTGATCCTGCACCACCAGCTGGAGCACCTCGTACCCGGAGCATTTCGCCTGATGGCCAACTTCGTTGCTCGCCGGGGATGAGCGACGCGGCGCCCCGCGATAATCTGAGGGGCGGAGCGTGGCTGATTGCCGATATGTCTTTGAACATCTGGGCCATCTCGATCGTCAAATGGTTGGATGCAGACTATCCCGCGACGCAGATCGTATTTATCAGAGCCGCCGTCGGCCTGATCCTGATCCTGCCCTTGATCTGGCTCTATCGCTCTGAGTTTCGCCATATCGAGAACCTGTCCCTGCATCTTTTGCGAGTCAGCTTTTCGGTCATCACGCTCACGGCAAGCTTCTTCGCGATCTCAAGGGTGCCGCTGGCGCTATTCACTGCGATCAATTTTACGAGGCCGATTGTGACCATGGTCATGGCCGCGCTTGTCCTTGGCGAGGCGATTGGACGCCGGCGATGGGTGGCCGCCGGTGTGGGGTTTCTGGGCGTTCTGTTGGCTGCGAACCCAAGGGAAGTGCCATGGACCATAGGGCTCGCCGCGCTGATCGTGGTGGTGTTCACCGGCTCAGCCGCCATCATTGTGACGCGGCGCCTTCGGACAGTGCCGTCGATTGTCCTGATGACGTTTTACACAGCGGGCCTTGCACTTTGCACGGCTCCCTTCGCTTTTGTGACGTGGGTCGGCGTTCGGACCGATCACACCCTCGCGCTCCTGGCCGTTGGTGCCTTTGCCCAAGGGGCACAGCTTTGCTTCCTTCGCGCGCATTTCCTTGGCGACGCAGGGTATTTGTCGGTCCTCGGGTACCTGAGTCTCTTTCTGTCCGTGACCGTCGGTATTGTCGTGTTCGACGAAACCCCAAGCCTCGGATTCGCGGCCGGTTCTCTGCTGGTTGTAGCGGCGGCAGTCTGGGTTTCGTTGCGCTCAGGCTCCTTACGCGGCCGTTGACGGCATGCCGGTATGGCGTCCATCGCGGCTAGCCAGCAGATTCTCAGTAGATGATCTCGATTGTCGAATGTGCCAGCAACGGCGCAGTCGAGCGTGCTCACGTGCGCCCTCTCGACGTGACGCCAAGTGCGCCCTGTCGACGGCACCCAGCTTGTGGCGGCAAGCGAGAATTAGTAACATTCTAGCATGCTAATGGACGATCCGGTCGAGGAAGACGCTGATCCTGGAACAGGAATCGAGTTGGCGCCGCTGACTACGTTTGACGGCACACTGTCCAATCGCGTCTACCAAAGTCTCAAAGATGCTATCGTTTCGCTCAAGTACGAACCGGGGCAAATCCTGCGTAAGCGGGACATCTGTGAGCAGTTGGGCATCTCACGCAGCCCGGTCTCGGATGCCGTAACGCGGCTTGCGAGCGATGGCCTCGTCAATGTCATCCCACAGGCGGGCACCTTCGTTGCCCGCTTTTCGATGGATGAGATCCGGGAGGGCGCCTTTTTGCGAGAAGCGCTGGAGCTTGCAGCGGTGGAGCAAGTTGCGACCCGGATCACCGACGACCAAATCCGTCAGCTCAGACGCAACCTGCATGTTCAGCAGGCTTTGGTGGATGATCTTGATGTCACGGGTTTCTACAAGCTCGACACCGAGATGCATATGCTGATCATGGGGTTCACCGGATATCGCCGACTGTCCGCTATGGCCGAGACAAGCTGGCTGCAGGTCAATCGCGCCCGGCAGCTTATTCTGCCGAACCCAAACCGCGTGAACGACACGCTGGCAGAGCACAAGGCGATCCTGGCAGCTCTTGAAGCGAGGGACCCAGAGGCCGCGCGCGTGGCAACCAAGGCGCATCTCAGTCAGCTTTTGCTGCACCTCGAAAAGATGGAGCGAGATCGGCCCGATCTCTTTGACACGCCTTGATGAAATGGAACAGGCCTCGCTATGCGGCTCGGTTGAACGCGTTCAGGCAGCTCGCACCGGGATCCGATGTGCGCGATTGGATTGACGCAGCGGGACAGGTCGGGGGTCTCGGCGCGGCGGACTTGAACTTTCCCGATCACTTTGCGGCCTACGATGCCAAGCAGATGGCGGGATTTCTGGAAGGCGCCGGGCTCGCGCTGAACGGCGTTGCCATGCGCTATTACACCGATCCGGGATTTAAGCTAGGCGCCTTTACCCATCCGGACAGAGAGGTGCGCGAGACGGCCATCGATATCACCAAGCGCGGTGCCGATACCTGCGCGGGGATGGGCGGGAAAACGGTCACGCTCTGGATGGGGCAGGATGGGTTCGATTACGCGTTTCAGATGGATTACGCGGCTGCCTGGGATCGCACCGTCGCTGCAATCTCAGAAGTTTGCGCGCACAACCCCGACCTCGACATTGCGATTGAGTACAAGCCCAATGAGCCCCGCGCATTCGCGTTGATGCCGGACATCGGGACGACGCTTCTGGCGTGCAAAGAGGTGGCCGCGCCCAACCTCGGCGTCACGCTCGATTTCGCCCATGTCTTGTATGCGGATGAGATGCCCGCCCACTCCGCCGCCCTGATCGGGCGACATTCCCGGATGATTGGGCTTCATCTGAATGACGGGTATGGCAAGCGGGATGACGGCCTGATGGTCGGCTCCGTTCATGCGATCCAGACGGTCGAGCTGCTTGTTGCCATGCTGCGGATGAACCAGACGGATGTGATCTACTTCGACACATTTCCGGACATGGGTGGGCTGAACCCGATTGAAGAGGCGCGCACCAATGTGGTGCTAACGGATCGTCTGATGGGGGTGGCTGAAGCGCTCGCCGATGATGCGGAGCTGACTGCGGCGATTGAACGACAGGACGCCGCTCTATCGCACCGGCTGGTGGCCAGGGCACTGTTCGGCGCATGAGCCTTCTCGTGGTCGGCGCGCTGCATTGGGACGTGGTCGTCCGCGCCCCTCGCCTGCCGGAGCTTGATGAGACCCTGCGCGGTCAGGGCGTAGCCTACCAGTTCGGCGGAAAGGGTGGAAATCAGGCGGTGGCGGCCGCGCGCGCCGGGGCGCAGGTGTCTTTCGCCGGGCGCATCGGGTCGGATGCCGCTGGTGCCGCCATGCGGGACATCCTCATCGCAGAGCGGGTTGACGTGTCTCAGCTTCAGCAGGGCGATGGCGCCTCGGGGATGAGCGCGGCAATCGTAACCGAAACCGGTGAATATGGCGCCGTGATCGTCTCGGCTGAGAACCACGCGCTTGAATTGGCGCGCTTCGAAATTCCTCCCGAATGTCGCGTGATCCTTTTGCAGAATGAGATGACCGCCGACGTCGTCTCTCATTGTGCGGCTGCCGCAAAAGCGGCGGGCGTGAGTGTCATCTGGAATGCCGCGCCCGCCGTCGGGATCGAACCGGAAGACCTCGCCGCGGTGAGTACTTTGATCGTCAATCGCGTTGAGGCGGAAGGCATCCTGGGTCGCTCCGTCGGAAAGGAACCTGCGGTGGATGCCCTGGCACGCCTTGCCCCGCATGCTGAGATCATTCTGACCCTTGGCGGCGAAGGCGTCGCATTCCGTGCACCAAACGGGACAATTCAAACCCAGGCTGCCCACCCCGTGACCGTCAAATCCACCCACGGCGCCGGGGATGTCTTCGTGGGGACGTTCGCGGCGCATCGACTGAACGGGTGCTCGCTCGGTGAGGCCGTATCAGCAGGACAACAGGCCGCTGCCGTTCATATCTCTCAAAGCCGGTAAAAGGCCGCCGCAGTGCCGCCAAAGATGCGGTCTTGGTCGGTGTCCGTGAGGTGACTGGTCAACTGCCGTGCCGCCGAGAACCAATCGTCATAGCTCGCTTCCAACCGGCAAACCGGCCAATCGGACCCCCACATCAACCGCTCGACCCCAAAGACATCAAGCAGATGATCCGCGTAGGGGCGCATGGCCTCTAACGACCAGCCATCGGATTCAGTGACCAGCCCGGAGAATTTGCAGAACGCCGACGTCTCGCTGGCCAAGCGCTCCATCCCCTTCGCCCAATGATCAAAGCTCTCGGCGCTATGGCTTCTGATCTGCGGCTTCATGCAGTGATCGATCACCACCCGCATCTTCGGGTGCTTTTTGAGCAGCGTCAGAAAATTCTCCAGGTGCCGGGGAAAGCCCAGCGCGTCGAAGGTCAGGTCGTTCTCCACAAGAGCCGCATAGGCCCACTGCACATCGTCCCGCAGCATCCAGTCATCGTCGGGAATGTCCTGAATCATCGGCCTCACGCCGAGGAACTTGGGATGCTGCGCGAGCCGTTCGAGATGTCGCGCATCCGCGGGGTCCTCGAAATCGATCCACCCAACGACGCCTGCGACAGTGTAAGAGGTGTCCGCAATGCCCAGCATATACTCGGTCTCTTCCACCGTAGCGGCGGCTTGAACGAGGACCGTTTCGGAGATGTCGTGGGCGTCCAGATGCGGCGCGAGGTCCCTTGGCGCGTAGGGACGCGCGAGGATCGCATTGTCCATCGGCATCCAGTCATAGTCACCGCGTGCAGGGTTCCAATAATGCTGGTGCGCGTCGATCCTTCGGCTCAAGGCGCATCCTCTCGCATCAGACCTGCGGCCTTGAGATCGCCCCACAACGCTTCGGGGATGTCAGCTCGTTCTGCGGCGACATTGCTTTCCATCTCAGCAACGCCCTGACCGCCCGGGATGACAGAGACGACGACCGAATGGCGCAGCGGAAACTGGAACGCCGCATCCACCATGCGGACATTGTGGCTGTCGCAAATGGCCTGGATCTCACCCACGCGCTTCAAGATCTCGTCCGGCGCGGGATCGTAATTGTAAAAGGCTCCCGGCTTAGGCCCCGTCGCCAAAATTCCCGAGTTATAGGGCCCGCCGATGACGACCCCAATTCCTCGCGTCTCACACAGCGGCAGGAAGCTGTCCAAAGCCTCTTGCTCCAACAAGGTGTAGCGACCGGCCAAAAGAAAGATGTCGAAGTCCCCCCGCTCGGCCAACCACTGACACGATTGCCATTCATTCACCCCGGCGCCGAAAGCCTTGATCACCCCTTGATCGCGGAGCGACAGCAAAGCCTTGTACCCCCCGTCCATCAGTTCCGCCAACTTGGGATCCAGCGCGTCTTGCGAGCCATGGGTGAATATATCGAGGTCGTGGGCGTAAAGGATGTCGATCCGGTCAATCCCCAGCCGCTCAAGGCTGAACTCAACGGACCGCATCACCCCGTCATAGGTGTAATCATAAACCTCCCGGCGCGCGGGCACGTCAAACCACTTGCCAAACCCATCGCGCTGATCCGGTGCCGTAGCCTGAAAGAGCCGCCCGATCTTGGTGGACAGAACATAGCTGTCGCGATCCTTGCCGCGCAGGAAGTTGTTCAGGCGGGTCTCGGCAAGGCCCAAGCCATAGAGCGGCGCGGTGTCGTAATATCGAACGCCCGCCTCCCACGCCCCATTCAGAACGGCCTGCGCGTCGTCCTCTCTGATCGCGCGATAAAGATTGCCGAGGGGCGCGGTCCCCATGCCAAGCTGTGTGAAGGTCAGACCGCCATTGCCCAAACGGTCCCAGTGAGAGGTTTTAAGGCCCATGACGTCTCCCCCGTTTAGCTGACATGCTAGTATGGATACATCTGGACTGCACCCTTCATTTTTTGCAGCATCCACGCCGGGAGGGTGCGTCATGGGGCAGTTTGAGAAGGTCTTCGGCACGCCAAAGCCGGTGATCGCCATGGTGCATCTCGGCGCGTTGCCGGGGACGCCTTTGCACGACGCAGCGGGTGGTCTGGAGGCCTTGGTCGCGGGCGCCGAGCAGGATCTGCACGCGCTGCAAGCGGCCGACGTGGATGCCGTGATGTTCGGAAATGAGAATGACCGCCCCTACGAGTTCTCGGTGGATACCGCCAGCACGGCGACAATGGCCTATGTGATCGGTCGTCTGAGCGATCAGATCACCGTGCCGTTCGGTGTGAACGTGCTTTGGGACCCGGCAAGCACCGTTGCGCTCGCCGCCGCCACCGGCGCCGCGTTCTGCCGCGAGATCTTCACGGGCACCTATGCCAGCGACATGGGCCATTGGGCGCCGGATGCGGGGGCGGCCCTGCGCTATCGCAAGCGGCTTGGGCGCGATGACCTCCTGATGCTCTATAACGTAAGCGCGGAATTCGCCGACAGCCTGGACCGGCGTTCTTTAGCGGACCGTGCGCGCTCTGCCGCATTTTCGTCTGTGCCGGACGCCGTGATTGTGTCCGGCCAGATCACGGGCGAAGCCGCGCGCATGGAAGACCTTGAGGCGGTGAAGGCCGCGCTGCCGGACACGCCCGTTCTCGCCAATACCGGCGTGAAGCACGAAACGGTTGCCGAGGTGATGCGCATCGCAGATGGATGCATCGTCGGTTCGTCGCTCAAGGTCGAGGGGGACACCTGGAACGCGGTGGACCCGGAGCGTGCACGTGATTTCATGGAACGGGCAAAGGCCGCGCGATGATTGCCGATGACCTGAAAGCATTGATGCGCATCCCCGGCCTCTCCGGGCATGAGAGTCGCGTGGCCGGTGAGATCACCGCCCGGATGCCCGCCCCATGCCGCACCGACCGCATGGGCAACGTGATCGCGACGTTTCCCGGTGAAGGACCATCGGTGATGCTATTCACCCACATGGACCAGCTCGGGTTCGTGGTGCGTAAGATTGAGGACAACGGGCTCGTGCGGGTGCACCGGATGGGCGGCGTGCCCGAACGCGCCTTGCCGTCTCAAGCGGTGGTCCTCAGCACGCGCGAGGGTCGCGATATCCCCGGCGTTCTCGCGAACAAGAGCCACCACGCCACCCAGCCGGACGAGAAGTACACCGTCCTGAAAGCCAGCGAGCTTTTCATCGACACCGGCCACGCAAGCAAGGCTGAGGCCGAAGCCGCAGGGATCCAGATCGGCACGCCGGTCACCTACGCGCCGCAGTTCATTGAACTCGCAGGCGGACGGATCGCGGGGAGCGCGGTCGATGATCGGGCCGGTTGCGCGGTCCTCCTCGATGTGGCGCGAGGCCTTACGGACCGAGAGGCGGGCCCGACCGTGCACATCGTCTTCTCGACCCAGGAAGAGTTCAACCTGCGTGGTGCCGTTGTGGCCGCCCAGGCGCTTGCCCCCGACATCGCAATTCAGATCGATCTGATGCTCGCCTGCGATACCCCCGATATGTCCGATCTGGGAGAGATGGCGCTGGGCGGCGGCCCGGGGATGAGCCTTTACAGCTTCCACGGTCGTGGCACGCTCAATGGGGTTCTGCCGCATCCTGCCCTTGTCAGCCTGTTCGAAAAGACCGCCGCGGCCGAGGCATTGCCCCTCCAACGCTCGGCCCAGGTCGGGGTTCTTACGGACCTCAGCTATGTCCAAACCGTCGGTGAAGGCGTGGCGGCAATCGATCTGGGCTTTCCCATGCGCTACAGCCACTCGTCTCTCGAAGTCTGCCAACTGAGTGACCTTGAAGCGCTTTCCAGATTGCTCACCGCCGGGCTCCGCCGGATAACCCCGGACCTGTCGCTGGAGCGCTGGGCATGAACCTGACCCTCGGCGTCGACATCGGAACGTTCGAGACGAAGGGCGTTCTAGTGGACGAGGTCGGACATGTGGTCGCCACCGCCCGCAATCCCCACGAAATGCTCGTGCCCCAGCCCGGCTGGGCTGAACACCGGCCAGAGGAAGACTGGTGGGGCGACTTCGTCAAAGTCACGCAAGAGCTGATCGCAACAGCCCGCTGCGACCCTCGGGACATAAGGGCCGTTGCCTGCTCCGCCATCGGGCCATGCATGCTCCCTGTGGACGAACGCGGCGCGCCGCTGATGAATGGGGTTCTATACGGCGTCGATATTCGCGCCATGGCGCAGGTAGACGCCTTGACCCAGCGCATCGGCGAAGACGTCATCCTGGACCGCTGCGGAAACGCTCTGACCTCGCAAGCGGTCGGTCCAAAGATCCTCTGGCTCAAGGAAGAGCACCCAGAGATCTACGCGAAAACGGCAAAAATCCTCTCCTCGACCAGCTTCCTCGTCCATCGGCTCACCGGGGAATACCTGATCGACCACTACACGGCGGCCAATTTCGCCCCGATCTACGATGTGGGCCGCCGCGACTGGTGCTTTGATCTGGCAAGCGACATCGCACGGCCCGAGATGTTGCCCCAGCTCATGTGGTCGTCAGAAATCGCAGGCCATGTCACCGCAGAAGCCGCCGCAATCACCGGGCTGGTGCCGGGTACGCCGGTGACGGTCGGGACTATCGATGCGGCGGCGGAGGCGCTCAGCGTAGGCGTGCAAAATCCAGGCGACATGATGGTGATGTACGGCTCGACCATCTTCATGATCACGCTGACCGGCGAACGTGTCCGCGACAGCCGCCTGTGGTACGCGCCCTGGCTCTTTGAGGGTCAGCACGCCTCCATGGCGGGGCTAGCCACATCGGGCACCCTCACGCATTGGTTCCGCGATCAGTTCGCGCGCGAGCTTCCACGGGACACCGCCTTCGCGACCCTGGCGGCAGAGGCGAAGGACGTGGCCGCCGGGGCGAACGGAGTCCTTTTCCTCCCCTACTTCTCGGGTGAACGCACGCCGATCCACGATCCCATGGCCAAAGGCACGTTCTTTGGCCTGAACCTAACCCACGGGCGTGGGCACCTGTACCGCGCCCTGATCGAAGGGATCGCGTATGGCACCGCCCACGTGGTGGAAACGTATCGCGAAGTGGGTGTCGCGCTGAACCTCATCCTTGCGGTCGGAGGCGGGACAAAGAACCCGCTTTGGCTGCAGGCGACGTCGGATTCCTCCGGCCTTGATCAGATCGTCTGCGAAAAGACCGTGGGCGCCAGCTTTGGCGACGCCTTCCTCGCCCGCATGGCGCTCGGCGAGGCGAAGGTCGAAGACATCAGCGCGTGGAACCCGGTTCAGCATCAGGTGACTGCGCGGTCAGAGCCCGCCTATGCCAAGGGCTACCCACTGTTTCGGCGGCTCTACGAACAGACCAAAGACATCGCCGCCGAGCTTTGAGTCTACTTCACTGCGCCCGCCGCCATACCCTTGATGATGTAGCGTTCCAGCACGATGCCGATGATGATCAGCGGCAAGATCGCCGCAAAGCTGAGCGCCGCCATGGACCACCATGAGATGCCCTGGCTTCCCGTCTGACTGGCCACCATCACGGGCAGCGTCGTCGAATTGCTGGACGTCAGAAGTGCTGCGAAGAAGTACTCGTTCCACGTCAGTACAAGCGACAGGATGAACGCCGCCGTCATGCCGGGCGCCGCAATGGGCAGGATGATCGTTAGAAACGCCCCCCAGATAGAAAGCCCGTCCACAAGCGCGGCTTCTTCGAGCTCCACAGGGATGGAGCCGAACTGGTCCCGCATGATCCAGATCACGATGGGCAGGACCGTCAGCGCATAGATCAGGATCAACCCAAACCGCGTGTCGAGCATCGCGAGCGACTTGTAAAGAACAAGGAACGGCAGGGCCAAAACAACTGGCGGAAGAATGAGCTGGCTGAGGAAAAAGAACGAGATGTCCGAATTGCGCATAAAGCCAAAGCGGTAATTGAACCGCGACAATCCATAGGCCGCACAACTGCCCAGAATAAGGGCGATAAGCGACGCCGACACGGCGATGATCGTGGAGTTCCAGAACCGTTTCAGAAACTCCGCGCGCACCGTGCTCTCGGCCCCGATCGTGTCAGGCGACAGCCCAAGCGACCGCCACCCCAGCCATTTCGGCGTGTAATCCCACCACGGCACCACGTTGCCCCGCATCACATCGGGCGCTGTCTTGAAGCTTGTCGTGATGGTCCAGAAAATCGGAAAGATCGCGATAATCGCCCACAGGATGAGGATGGTGTAAATCAGGATCCGACCCGATATCCACTTCGCCCGGAAGGCCCGATCCGCCTCGCTGTCGTGAAAGATCTGTTCCGCCATCTCAGTACCTCGGACGCATCCAACGGTCTGCGGCTTTGATCAGGATCGTCATCGCGATGACAATGACCAGCAGATAGAACATGGCAAGCATCGTGCCGTAGCCGACATTCGAACGATCCCGGTATTCGCGGAAGATAAACGAGGTGATGCTGTCTGTCGCTCCACCCGGCCCGCCAGAGGTCACGTTGATGATGATGTCGGCCAGCTTGAGCTTGAAGATGATGCGGATCAGGATCGCGGTAATCGAGACGGGCAGCATGAGCGGAAAGGTGACTTCCCAGAACCGCCGCCATGGGCCTGCGCCGTCAACCTCGGCGGCCTCGTGCAGCTCTTTCGGGATTGCCTGAAGACCCGCGAGAATCATGATCATCATGAACGGAATGTACGTCCACGCGTCGATGAGCATGATCATCAGGCGGGCGATGTTGGGGTCAGAGAAGAAAGACGGGTTCTCGACCCCGATCTCCCGCAGGAACCGCGCGATGGGGCCAAACCGGTTTTCCAGCATCGACTTGCCGATCATCCACGACACGGCCACTGGCGACAGCATCAGCGGAAGCAGAAACGCGACACGAAAGAACTTCCGCCCCCGGATCTGCGCGTTCAGCAGTAGGGCGAGGCCGAAGGCGATGGCATACTCCACGATGATCGCGAGCGTGTACCACACCATGTTACGCATGGCGTTCCAGTAGAACGGATCGCCCCACATTTTGCGGGCGTTGTCCCAGCCGTTGAACTGCCGCCCGTCAGGGGATGCGAGGTTCCAGTCCGAAAAGGCGATGACCAGCCCGAAGAGGAGCGGGAAGATCACCATGGACACGACGAACAGCGTCGCTGGCAGCACGAAAAGCGCGCGCTTGCCATGTTCCCCGTCGATCAGAACGCGGCTGAAGCACAGACAGATGCCCCACAAGACATAGGCGTAAAGCGTGGGCCGCCACGTCTCGAACCCGATGTTGATCCAGCCATTCTGATCCGCCGTCTGGATCAGGGCGACAAGCGCCAAAAGCCCGGCGGACCCCCAGACAAGACCGCGCCCCAGACGGCGGCGCTGATCCGAGATATCGTCTGCCGTCACAACGTGCAGAAGATCGCCTTCTGTACTCATCGACCTCTCGGTTTTGCGCGAAGTTGCTCGGTTCGGGGCCGCCCGAAGCGGCCCCGAATTGTTTGGTTACAGACCCAGCGACGCTTTGTAGAGCGCGATCTGGGAATCTCGCCCAATCTGGTCCGTGATCTCTTCCCAGGCGGCGGCAATGGCATCGCCGATTTCCTGGGCCGAGCCGTACTGACCCGCATAGCCTTTCGCCAATTCGTCCTCCGCGACGGAGTAGTATTGGAAGATCCCCGGGATGCGAGGCTCCAGCGCGGCATTCGGGTGGTTGTAGCTGTCCGCATTGGAGCCGAGGTAATCCTCGATATACGCGCGGTCATAACCAGCCTCTTCCCACTCATCGAACTGGAAGTGGGAATTCCGATAGGGCTGGAACCCCGACGGATAGGCCGACATCCACAAGCTCAGGTCCTTGCCCCCCAAATGCGCCGCCGCAGACCAGGCCGCCTTGCGCTTTGTCTCGTCGCCCTGAACGCGCTTGGTCACGTAGATGCCCCAGCCGAGATACGCCATGTTGGGCGCCTCGTTATAGGTGTCTTCCCAGGCACCGGAC
Source organism: Pseudomonadota bacterium (assembly GCA_039190895.1). Lineage (GTDB taxonomy): Bacteria > Pseudomonadota > Alphaproteobacteria > Rhodobacterales > Rhodobacteraceae > Ovoidimarina. Next base: position 27,370 of record JBCCXY010000002.1, read on the forward strand.
TGGCTGTTGTAGACGCGGTCTGACCCCGGGTTGATCCCAAAGCCCACCACGTCGCCCACGACCGACGTATCGGATGTGCGCGCGCTAGAGCCGATATCGCCCCACCACATCAGCATAGAGCCGGTGCCCGCAAGAAACTGCTGGAAGCCGGTTGTGCCCGGATCCGCGTTGATCTGATCCGCCGGGTAGGCGCCCGCTTCAATCAGGTCGAGCACGTCCTGAATCGCCTGCACCCACGCCGGATTGTTGACCCGTGGCGTCATGGTGTCCGGATCGAACAGCCACGCAGGATCGTCAGGGTGCTTGGCATAAGCTGCCGCGCGGTTCTCAAGGAAGTAGAAGCCGAAGCCACCCCACCCTTTGAGCGGGTCAAGATAGCCATGGGCCGGCAGCCCGGTAAGCGGGTCTTCCTGGCCAACAAGCGCCTTGGACACCGCGTTGACCTCCTGCCAGGTCTTGGGAACTTCCGCCCCGCCGATCGCGCCATCGCCGAAGTAATCTGTGCGATACGCAAAGGTGTGGCAGTCCCCATCGATGGTGACGCGGTACTTCTTGCCGTCCCAGGTACCCACCGGCGGCTGCAAGTAGCTCACAAGGTCTTCGGCATCGATCTGCTCTTCCACCCAATCGGGCATCTCATCCAGAAGGCCCTTGCCAGCGGTGTCACCCTCAAACGGCGCGCCCATCTCGATGATGTCGAAGTCGACCGTGCCAGTGGCAATCGCCTGCTGAAGGCGCGGGTTGTAATCAGCCTGCGCAAGGTCGATCCAATTGATCGTGGCGCCGGTGTACGCTTCCCACGGCTTCAGGAAACCTCGGAACAGGAAGTTGTGCAGGTTCTGGTTGTTGAGGCCCATGAAGGTCAACTCAACACCTTCGAACTCGCCTTCCTCGACACGCTCCATCGTGGGCCCAAGGCACATCTCGCCAACCTTTTGCCAATCGGCATCCGTGGGTGACCCCGCACCGACGCCAGGGATCTTCAAAATATCGGCGCGGACGTTTGCATGACTGTCGGCGAAAGTGGCTTTCGGCATCGCCCCTGCAACCGCAGCGAAAGCGCCGACACTGGCTGCGCCCTTAAGCATGTTCCGTCGGCTCATCTGACGCTGCACAATGGCGTTATAGTGTTCGACTTTCATAGGTACTCCTCCCTTGCGACAAACCAAAAAACCTCATTGCATCAGTCGCTTGCGTTTCGCACATTCTGTTTCTGACGCTTGCAGGACCTGTCACGGCAGCAGCAGAGAGTTGGTTTGAATGACGTCAGCGTCTTGTCAAAAATCCAATCTGTCAAGTTGCTAACATGCTAGTCTGCTCAGAGTGGACAAGGCACTGACCTTGGTCTACCCAAAACCGGGGAATGGACCGTGTCATGGGGTAGGCGATGGCCGAAGTATCCGTCAGGCGATTGCACAAAAGCTATGGCTCAACGGCGGTCATCCATGGAATTGACATCGACATCGAGGACGGGGAATTCGTCGTTCTGGTTGGCCCATCGGGCTGCGGGAAATCAACGCTTTTGCGAATGATTGCAGGGTTGGAAGAGGTGACGTCCGGCGACATCTCCATCGGAGATCGAAGGGTCAACAACCTCACGCCCAGCGACCGCGACATCGCCATGGTCTTTCAATCCTACGCGCTCTACCCGCACAAAACGGTCGAAGCGAACATGGGGTTTTCGCTGAAACTGCAAAAGCTCGACAAAGCCGAGATCAAACTCCGCGTCGCCGATGCCGCCGAAATTCTGGGCCTGACCCCCTACCTCAAACGCTATCCCCGCGCCCTGTCCGGCGGCCAACGCCAGCGCGTCGCCATGGGCCGGGCCATTGTGCGCGACCCGCAGGTGTTCCTCTTCGACGAGCCGCTGTCGAACCTCGACGCGAAACTCCGGGTGCAAATGCGCACCGAAATCCGCGAGCTGCATCAGCGGCTGGAGACGACCACGATTTACGTCACCCACGACCAGATCGAGGCCATGACCATGGCCGACAAGATCGTCGTGTTGAACGGGGGCCACGTAGAGCAAATCGGCTCGCCGCTCGACCTTTATGACCGCCCCAAGAACACATTCGTGGCCGGCTTCATCGGATCGCCCGCGATGAACCTGATGAACGCCGTGGCAACCCGGGTTCTGGGCGACAAGACGGAGCTCTCAATTGGCGACGCGAACCTCGAGATCGGCACCGCAAAGGAACTCAGTGACGGACAGAACGTCTGCGTGGGTGTGCGACCGGAGCACATCGCTCTCGCTGAAACTGGCCTTGCAGCACGGGTCCGCGTTGTCGAGCCGACGGGGTCGGAAAGCCACGTCGTGTTCCACACCGACCAGCAAGAGATCACGGCCGTCTTCCGAGAGCGCTATGACCTGAAACCGGGTGACACCGTGCATTTGAACATTGATCCGGAACAGGCGCATCTATTCGACGCCGACACCGGCGACCGTCTGGAATAGGGACCACCAAAAGGGGGAGAGGCCGACATGCTGAAGGGAATAGATCCTCGACTGAACGCGGATGTCCTTGGATGTCTTCGCGCCATGGGGCACGGAGATGCCCTGGTGATATCGGACACCAACTTTCCGGCGGATAGCGTGGCAAGGCAAACCGTCGTTGGGGACCTGCTGCGCATGGAAAATCTCACCGCCGCCGAGGCTATCAGCGCAATTCTGTCTGTCCTGCCCCTCGACACGTTCGTCGACGACTTCGCCATGCGGATGGAGGTTGTCGGCGCCCCCGACGACATTCCGGATGTCCAGGCGGAAGTGCAGGCGCAAATCGATCACGCAGAGGGCCAGCCCCGCAAGATGATCGGTGTCGAGAGGTTCGCATTCTACGATCTGGCCCGCCAAAGCTATGCAGTCATTCAAACCGGCGAGCGGCGCTTCTACGGCTGCTTTATCCTGCGCAAGGGCGTGATCGGACCCGACGCATAGACTATTGCTGCGGTTTCAGCACTCACCCGCTCACATCCGCCCGCTTCCAGTCGCCGCGCCAAAGGCGGCTGTGGAAGGGCCAGAACTTCAGAACCTCTTCAATCAGTATCACCGACAGCACCCAGAAGGCCGAAAGCTCGAAAACAAGCACGGCCAGAGCCGTGGCAGGAACGCGAAACAACCACTGGGACCATAGGAAAAGCATCATCACATAGATCGTGTCGCCGCTGGCCCTTAGCGTGTTTCCGCAGATAGCGTTGGTCGCGCGCGGCACGGTCGCCATCAGCAGGATTGGCAGGAAACCGAACAGCGTCGCCCGCGTGTCGGCAGTCAGGTCGGCATAGAGGATATCGACGGACAAGCACAGAACAACGAACACAGTCGCGACGACCCCGGCTGCAACGAAGGCGCCCCGCCATGCCGCCGACAGAAAGCGATCCAGCGTCGGCTCAGAAGCGCGCTGGCCAAGAAGTTGCGCGACGATGATGCCGGTGGCTTGCGTCCATTGCATCGCGATCTGGCCTGCCACCATATTCCACGGCGCAATCAGGGTCATCGCCGCAAAGTCGTTAAGCGCCATTTGCGCATAGATCAGCGTACAGACATGTGTGGCCAGTGTGGCGCTCACAAAGGTCGTCGCGATGGGGAGCGAGAATGTCAGGTGCCGCCAGACCGTCGGTCTGAACGTGGTTTGCCGCCAACCGGCGACACGGGCAAGCGGTGCATCCAGTTGCCAAAGCCGGATTGCGAAAAACGCGACCTGCACAGCAACGCCAAGCGCACTGCCCATCGCCGCGCCGACAACGCCAAAGGCCGGAACCCCCCAAAGCCCGTGGATCAGGATGACGCTCGCCCCGATGTTGATCGGGACCGACAGGCAATAGCCATACAGCGGCAGGCGGGTGCGCCCGCGCCCGTTGAAATAGCTCGACAGGCACTGACCGACCGACTCGAACAGCATGACCAGCGAAAAGACCGCCAGATACGACCACGAGAGCGCGGCCACCTCGGCGCTTGGGGCGAAGCTCGCAATCAAGGGTCGGCCCGCGACGAAGAGGGCGGCAATCCCCAGCAGACCAATGGTCAGGCTAATCGTCAGACCAGAGGCGAGCGTTGATTTCAGATAAACCGGGTCTTCCGTCCCCGACGCCTGCGCCGTGCGGATTTGCATCGCGTGCGAAAACGCGAAGATGACGCCAAGGACCATCCCGCCAATCGCCGCAGCAAGCCCCATGGCCGCCAGCGACGTCTCCCCCAGCGATGAAACGAGCCAGCCGTCGATGACAATCGTGCCGTGCAGGAAGATGGCCTTGATCGTCATCGGCCAGGCAAGCACAAAAACATCGCGCGCGCCGGGCGCGGGTCGGGTCGTTGTGTGGTCTGTAAGCGTGGTCATGTGCGGTGCTGTTCAACTGCACCGTTGAGGCGCGGCGCGGGCTATGTGCGTTCGAAGTAATCGGCGTTGCTTGCCAGGATGCGTTCGATCGTCTGATCGAGGCGCGAAAGGTGAACCTCGCAAGCCGCGATCGCCGTGTCGGCGTCATGGGCCTTGATCGCCTCGGCAATCGTACGGTGATCTTCCAGAAGATCCGGCAAACGTTGTTCCTTGTCGCGCCCAAGGATGCACAGGCGGTCGATCTTTGCCTTCTCCTGCTGGATGACCTCAAAGGCATAGTCCGTCCCTGCAATTCCGCAGATCGTCTGGTGGAATTCAAAGTCCAGCTTTCCAAACGCGCTGACGTCGCCGCAATCTACGGCAGCCCCCTGCACCAAAAGCGCGGCGTCCAATTGCGCGGCCCCGGTGGCGTCACAACGCTCCGCGGCTCGGTGGACGACCTCTTTTTCGATGCAGGCCCGCACGAAACGCGCTTTCTCAATTTGACGGATCGAGAATTGGCGGACCTCGGTCGCCCGTTGCGGGCGGATCAGAAGGAGGTCGAGGTTCGCAAGGCGGCTGAAAGCATCGCGCACGGGCTGGCGCGAAACGCCAAACTGCGCCGCAACGTCAGCTTCCGAGATTCGATCCCCCGGCTTCAAGGCAAGCGTCACAATCTGCTCGTGCAGATAGTCGAATACGTCGTCGACGCTTGTGCGTCGCTCGGTAATCAGTGTCGCTTGTGCCATCAGAAGCTCCTTTTTCGAGCTGTCAACTAAAGGACGCTTAGCAGAATGCAAACTAGTATACCAGACTAGTATTCTAGTAAAATTACTAGTATGCCAGTTCAAGAGTGGCGTCGAATCAGCCACCGCCAGTGAAGGCGCCGACAACGAACGGCGCATTTGGGAGGGAACATGATCGGGGTCAGCCTGAGCGGCATCATCAAGCGGTATGGGGCGCTTCAGGTCGTCCACGGGATCGACCTTGATGTGGCAGAACGGGAATTTGTCGTGCTGGTCGGTCCATCCGGCTGCGGCAAGTCCACGACGCTTCGCATGATTGCCGGCCTGGAAGAGATCTCCGAAGGCGATCTTGAGATCCACGGCAAGCGAATGAACCGCATCGCCCCGAAGGATCGCGATGTTGCGATGGTCTTTCAGAACTACGCGCTCTATCCGCACCTGAACGTTGCGGACAACATGGCCTTCGGTCTCCGCATCCGGCGCATGCCAAAAGACCAGATCGCGACAACGATTGCTGAAACCGCCGAAATCCTCGGCCTGACCGAGTATCTTGAGCGTCGCCCGGCGGACCTTTCCGGCGGCCAACGCCAACGCGTCGCCATGGGCCGCGCCATCGTTCGTCATCCGAAGGTCTTCCTGTTCGACGAACCGCTCTCCAACCTCGACGCCAAACTGCGCACGCAAATGCGGGCCGAGATCAAGCGGCTGCACAACCGCCTCGGCGTTACCTCGGTTTATGTCACCCACGACCAGGTGGAGGCGATGACCCTCGCCGACCGCATCGTTGTCATGAACGACGGACGGATTGAGCAAGTCGGAACTCCGATGGAGCTGTTCAACAACCCCGCCAATACCTTCGTCGCCGGTTTCCTCGGCTCACCGCCGATGAACCAGATGAAGGCGCAGCTCACCGAAACCGGGGCACGGGTCGGAAACGCCGAGATCAATCTGGGCCGCGCCATCAACGGCAACGCGGGGCGCGATGTCATTATCGGCATCCGTCCGGAACACGTGACCCTTCAGCCCGGCGAACAGACCACCGCGCTGCCCATCGACCTCGACCTCGTCGAACCGCTGGGCTCAGAGGCGCTGCTGCACGCACGTTTTGGCGAGGACGAGATGGTCTTCAAAGCCGACACGCACGGCGACATCTCGCACCTGCAAGGCGTCGCCGAGGTGCACGTCCCCGCCGCGCTCGTAAAGGTCTTCGACGCCGAAACCGGCCGCGCCCTGAGGCTGGAGCACTAGGCGATGGTCGACCGCAACGCAGATGTCGCTGGCATTCCCGTCGAAGAGGTCGACAACAAATCCTACGCGCCAGAGTCGACATGGGCGCGGACGGTCGACCACTTCAAGCGCGAATGGCAGCTCTACGTGATGCTCGCCCCGACGATCATCTGGTTCTTGGTCTTCCTCTACAAGCCGATGTACGGCCTGCAGATTGCCTTCAAGGACTACTCGATCTTCCGCGGCGTCGCCGACAGCCCGTGGGTGGGTCTTGAACATTTCGAGGTCCTGTTCGCCAACGACCAGTTCGTCCGTGCCGTCTGGAACACGGTGAAGATCAGCGCGCTGAACCTGATCTTTGGCTTTCCTGCGCCGATCATCCTCGCCCTGATGTTCAACGAAATCCTTCACGCGACCTACAAGAAGACGGCCCAGACCATCGTGTATCTGCCACACTTCATCTCGTCGGTGATCATCGCCGGGATCGTCATCACGGCCTTTGCGCCGACAGGTGGCATCGTGAACATCATCCTCGGCTGGTTCGGCATCGATTCAATTTATTTCCTGACGCGCCCCGAATGGTTCCGCCCGATCTTCGTCGGCACGGGTATCTGGCAAGAGGCCGGGTTCGGCTCCATCGTCTTTCTCGCCGCCATCGCGGGCGTGAACCCCTCGCTTTACGAAAGCGCTGTCGTTGACGGGGCGAACCGCTGGCAAATGATGTGGAAGATCACCATTCCATCCATCCTGCCAACGATCCTGATCATGCTGATCATCCGCATCGGCAACATCATGGAAGTGTCGTTCGAACTGGTGATCCTCCTCTACCAGCCCGCGACCTATGAAACCGCGGACGTCGTCAACACCTGGATCTACCGCCAAGGCCTGCAATCCGGCCAATACGACCTCGCCGCCGCTGCGGGGCTGTTCAACGCCGTCGTCGCCTTCGTCCTCGTGATGACAGCCAACACACTGTCGCGCCGCTATTCGCGCACGTCGCTTTGGTGAAGGGGACAGGGCCATGATGAACTGGAACCTCTACTCTCGCGGCGACAAAATGTTCGCCATCGTCGTGTCCGTCCTGATCGGCATGTTCACGGTCGCGACGCTCTATCCGTTCATCTACATCGCCGCGGTCTCGTTCTCATCGGGATTCGCGGCGCAAGCGGGCAAGGTTGTCATCACACCCATCGACGCAACGCTCGAGGCCTATGGCTACATCCTCTGGGACCCGCAGTTCTGGATCAGCTACGGCAACACGTTCATCTATACCATCGGCGGTACGCTGATGAGCCTCGCGTTCATTATCCCCGGCGCCTACGCGCTGTCGCGCCCGCAACTCAAAGGGCGCAGGTTCTTCAACCTCTTCATCGCCTTCACGATGTGGTTCAACGCGGGCCTCATCCCGTTCTTCCTGAACATGCGCGACCTGAACCTGCTCGACAGCATGTTCGGCATCATCCTCGCCTTCGCCGTCAACGCCTTCAACATCATCCTGCTACGCAACTTCTTTGAGTCGATTCCCAGAAGCTTCGAAGAAGCCGCCCGCATGGACGGGGCGAACGATTTTCAGGTCCTCTGGAAGGTCTACATCCCGCTCTCAAAGCCCGCCATCGCGACGATCACGCTCTTCTGCATCGTGTCCCGTTGGAATGGCTTCTTCTGGGCCATGGTCCTCTTGCAAAGCGAGGACAAGATCCCGCTACAGGTCTTTCTGCGCCACACCATCGCCAACCTAAGCGACGACGACGAGTTCGCCATCGTGCAAACCGCCGCCGGGTTCAGCGCCGAAACGGTCACCGCCGCCATCATCGTCTGTTCGATCATCCCCGTGCTGATCGTCTACCCGTTCATTCAGAAATACTTCGAGAAGGGCATCCTGCTCGGGGGCGTCAAAGAATAGTCCAAGGCTTTCATAGGGAGGAAACCATGAAAAAACTAAGCCTTACAGCAGCCGTTCTGGCCAGCACGGCGATCGCATCGCCCGGGTTGGCCGAGGGCCACCTGCCCATCGTGGACGAACCGCTGGAGCTGACGATCCAGATGAACCACGCGCGCTATCCGATCTATGAAGAAGACTGGCCGGTAGAGCAGGTCGCACGGGAACTGACCGGCATCCACCTGATCAACGACACCGTCGGCGCCAACATGCGTACGGACGAGAACACGGGCCGGACCGAGGCGCTGAACCTGATGCTGGCGTCGGGCAACATCCCCGACATCGTCGGCTCCAGCCGCATCCGCGATTTCGTCAACCAGTACGGCCCCGAAGGCGCCTTCGTGCCGCTCAACGACCTGATCGCCGAGCACGCTCCAAACATCGCCGCGTATTACGAGACGCGCCCCGACATCGAAGCCGCCGTAAAGGCGTCGGACGGCCAGATGTACTACATCCCCTACCTGCCCGACGGGAAGTATGGCCGCGCGTACTGGATCAGGACAGACTGGCTCGACAAGCTCGGCCTCGACATGCCGGAAACGGTGGACGAGTACGAAGAGGTGCTTCGCGCCTTCAAGACGCAAGACCCGAACGGCAATGGTCTGGCCGATGAGGTCCCGTTCTTCGCACGCCAGTGGCCCGAAGTCGTCCGCCTCGTCACGCTTTGGGACGGGCGCGCGCATGGCTCTGACACGTACCACGACTTCCTCGTCGAAGACGGCAAGATCGGCCACGGCTACATCGGCGAGGGCTACCGCGAAGGGATCAAGAACCTCGCGCGCTGGTACAGCGAAGGCCTGATCGACGCCGAGATCTTTACCCGGGGCTCGTCCGCGCGTGATTTCCTTCTGTCGGAAAACCTCGGCGGCTCGACCCACGACTGGTTCGCCTCGACCAGCGGCTACAACCGCCTGTCGTCCGAGATCGACGGGTTTGAGTTCAAGGCCTTCGCGCCCCCCGCGTCACCCTCCGGACGCCGCATTGAAGAGCATCGCCGGATCCTCGTGAAGCCCGACGGCTGGGCCATCGGCCACACCAACGAACACGTCGTCGAGACGATCAAATACTTCGACTTCTGGTTCACCGAGGAAGGCCGCCGTCTGGCGAACTTCGGCGTCGAGGGCCAGCAGTACGACATGATCGACGGCAAACCGATCTTCAAGCAAGAGTTCCTTGATGCGGGGCCGGTGAACCGCTCGCTCTATCAGGTTGGCGCACAGCTTCAGGGCCGGGGATACTTCCAGGATTACAACTACGAAATCCAGTGGAGTAATGAGTTCGCGCTTGAAGGCATCGCGCTTTACGACCAGGGCGACTACCTGATCCCCGACTTCCTCGGCGTGGCGTTCACCGCTGACGAGCAAAAGGTCTATGACCGCACCTGGGGCTCGATCCGCGATTACATGCTAGAGCGTCAGCAGGCGTGGATCCTCGGGAACGGTGACGTCGAAGCGGATTGGGACGACTACATCGCCCAGCTCGACTCGATGGGCATGCAGGAGCTGCTCGTCGTGATGCAAACGGCCTACGACCGTCAGTACGGCGGCGGGTAACGGAACCGGCCAAGTTGGGCGACGCCTCGGTGTCGCCCACCGACCCTCAATCCCTGACCTGATTGGACGAAGATGCCTGGCGACGCCATTCCCATGCTTGACGAACCCAAAGCGGCGCGCATGACGATCCAGTATGCGCCCGTGGCGGAGACGGACATGGTCGAGAACCCCCCGCGGTTCACCTGGCTGCCCGTGGTGGATGAGGGTGCAGCCTATGTCCTGCGCGTCTCCACCGACCCGAAGTATCCCGCCAAGTCCACTCAAGTCTTCGAAAACATCCCGCTGAATTTCTTCACGCCACACACCCTCCTCGAACCGGGCGACTACCACTGGTCCTACGCGACCTGGGACACCGACGCAGGCAAACCTTCCAGCGCTTGGAGCAGCTCACGCAGCTTCACAATGCCCGAAGGCCTCCCCGAAACGCCCCTGCCCCATCGCGACGTGCGGATGGCCAAGGCCGACTCCCGGCACCCCCGTTTGTGGATGACGCCAGACCGCCTTGCCAACTTCAAAACGGCGGTGAAATCCGACGCAACCCATTGTTCCTGGTCGGTTTTCTACGAGAAATCGGTACTGCCGTGGATGGACAAGGACGTCTACAAGGAACCCGCCGGGTACCACAACCACACCCGCACGGCGCCGGTCTGGCGCCAGACCTACATCGACCTGCAAGAGGTCTGGTACGCCGTGCGCCACCTCGCCATCGGCGGCCGTGTCACCGACAACGCCGCGATGACAGCCCGCGCGAAAGAGTGGCTGCTGGAAGCAGCCTCGTGGGACCCGACGGGCGTCACATCACGCGCCTACACCGACGAATGGGCCTACCGCGTCTGCAACGCGCTCGCCTGGGGCTACGACTGGCTCTATGACGATCTCACCGAAGACGAACGCGCAACCGTCCGCACCAGCTTGCGAGAGCGCACACGCGACATCGCCGAACACGCCATCCTCAACGCGAAGATCCACCTCTTTCCCTACGACAGCCACGCCGTCCGCTCCGTCTCGCTGACGCTTATCCCGGCCTGCATCGCGCTGCTCGACGAGGGCGACGACGAGGTCAGCGATTGGCTCAACTACTGCATTGAATTCCTCTACACCGTCTATTCCCCCTGGGGCGACAGCGACGGCGGCTGGGCCGAAGGCGCCCAGTACTGGATGATGGGGATGGCCTACCTCATCGACGCCGCGAACCGCCTGAAAAGCTACACCCGCCTCGACCTCTACCAACGCCCGTTCCTGCAGAACACGGGCGACTTCCCCCTCTACTGCAACGCCCCCGACACGCGGCGCGCCAGTTTCGGCGACGACAGTGCCCTCGGCGATCTGCCCGCGATCAAGACTGGCCTAAACATGCGCCAATTCGCAGGGGTTACCGGCAAAGGCGCCTACCAATGGTATTGCGACGAAAACCTGCGCCTGAACCCCGGCACCGAAATGGCGTTCTACAATTGGGGCTGGTGGGACACCCACTTCGACGAACTCGTCTTCCAGACCGATTTCCCGGTGGTCGAGGCGTCACCCCCCACAAGCGGTTTGCGCCACTTCAAGGGCATCGGCTGGGTCGGCGTCCAGCACGCCATGGACGACCCGGATCGGCACATCCAGTTCGTCTTCAAATCCTCGCCCTTCGGATCGATCAGCCACAGCCACGGCGACCAGAACGCGTTCTGCCTGTCGGCCTTCGGAGAAGATCTGGCAATCCAATCCGGCCACTACGTCGCCTTCAACTCTACGATGCACCGCAACTGGCGCCGACAAACTCGGTCGAAAAATGCGATCCTGATCAACGGGAAAGGCCAATACGCCGGCAAGGACAAGACCAAAGCCATGGCCGCGACGGGCCGGATCCTTGCGGCGGAAGAGCGCGACGATCACACCTTCATCCAAGGCGACGCAACGGCGGCCTACCAAAGCCTGTCGCCCGAGGTCACGAACGTGCAGCGCGAGGTATATTTCGTCCGGAACGACTACTTCGTCATCGTCGACAGTGTGGACGCGACCGAGCCGGTCACTCTGGAATGGTTGCTGCACGCCAACGCCCCCTATGAGCTTGGCAAAACTTCATTCCGCAACACCGGCGAACGCGCGGGCTTCTATGGGCAGGTCGTGTGGTCCGAAGCGGGCAAGCCGACCTTCGAGCAGGAAACCGGGTTCACCGACGTTGACCCCGCCGACTACGAGGGTCTGCACGTCAGCACATTCCTCACCGCGCGCTATCCCGCCGCGAAACGCCACCGCATCGCGACACTGCTCGTCCCCTACCGCCTCGACGCACCAAAGCGGATTTTCAACTTCATCGACGATCAGGGCTACGACGCCGACCTCTATTTCACCGACGCGGACGAGAACACCTTCAAGGTCGTTCTCAAGAAATTCGCCAAGACATAAGGCCCGGTCGCTGATCCGGGACAACGACAGGGAAGGACCAGAATGAAACTCGCAGGACAAAGCGCCATCGTGACCGGGGGCGGACGCGACATCGGCTTGGCGGTTGCCAGAAAACTCGCCGCCGAAGGCGCCGCGGTCGCCATCAATTATTTCTCCAGCAGCGTGGGCGCCGACGCCGCCGTGGCCGAGATCACCGGCACGGGCGGTAAGGCCTTTGCCATGCAAGGCGACCTGACCAAACAGGCCGACATCGACGCGCTGGTCACACGCACGGTGGAAGAGTTTGGCGGAATCAACGTCCTCGTCAACAACTCCGGCGGACTGGTTGAGCGCAAGAAGATCGCCGAGATGTCGGACGATCTGTGGAACACCGTCATGGACCTGAACCTGACAAGCACCTTCCGCGTCACCCGGGCCTGCCTCGCCCACATGACGTCGGGCGCCATCGTCAACCTCGCCAGCCAGGCGGGCCGGGACGGCGGCGGGCCGGGCGCGGTGGCCTACGCGACGTCGAAGGGCGCGGTTATGACCATGACACGCGGCCTTGCGAAAGAGCTTGGCCCGAACATCCGCGTCAACGCCCTGTGCCCCGGCATGATCGACACCGACTTCCACAACGTCCACACCCCGGACGCGGGCCGTCGCGGGTTCGAAGCCAACGCACCGATGAAGCGGCAGGGCCATACCGAAGACACTGCCAACCTTGCGTTGTTCCTGGCCTGTAACGACAGTGCCTTCATGACCGGAACAAACATAGATATTAACGGCGGCATGCTGTTTTCGTAAGCGGGAGAGACTCAGAGATGTCCGAATTTCCGGTCGTACCATCCGGCGAAAACGTGACGCGACAGGTTCTGGCAGACCACCCGGACCTCATGGTTGTTGCCTTCAACTTCAAAACAGCGGGGGCGGTCGGCGACTTGCACAACCACCCGCACGTCCAGTCGACGTTTGTCTCTAGCGGACGATTTCGCTTCACCCTGGGCGAGGAAGAGCGTGAGGTCGCCGCAGGCGACAGCTTCGTCATTCCGTCAAATCTCACCCACGGCTGTGAATGCTTGGAGCCAGGGGTCTTGGTGGACAGCTTCACCCCCCGCCGCGACGATTTTCTATAGTGAGGCGTTGCGTCCACCAAGCACTCGGCCTTGCGAAAACGGTCGCGCGTCTTTCCAACCCGCATCACTTGCAAGTGCCGTTTGCGCCAGTTTGACAGCCGCCCGGTTGGGGTCGATCACTGGCGCTTTGCATACGCTGGCAAGGCGGCGGGACAGCGGCGACATCCCCGCGCATCCCAGCACCACAGCGGCCTCAGAAAACCGCCGTGACTGGTCCCGTACGACTGCCTCAAGTTCGTCAGCCCTGTCCAAAATCTCAAGCACCGGCACATCGGCGGCCACCACACCCGCACATCGAGGGTCAAGGCCCATGGCCGTGATGTTTCGCGTGATTTCCGGAACTGAACCCTGCGTTGTCGTGACCACCACAAACCTTGGTCTGCTGATTGACGCCACAAGACACGCCGCTTCTCCAAGCCCGATCACAGGGCAGCCGCAAGTTGCGCGCAAACTGTGCAGGCCGGTGTCGTCAAAGCAGCCAATGATCAGCACCGACGCTCCGGCAGCGCGGGCTTGTTTGGCTATGGTGAAGAGCCCGGAAAGACATGCCTCCGCATCCTTCGGGCCCTGGATTGCAGGTGGGCCGTCGCGATTGGTATAGCCCACGATCTGGATGTCCGGCGTGGATACGTCGCGGGCGGCGACGACCATCTCGTGGGTCATCTGCTCCGTCGCATTGGGATTCAGGAAAGCGACCTTTGTCATTATTCCGCAGCGGTTTGACAGCTTTCGGGTGCAGAGGCGGCGCATGCAGCGACACAGCGGGCCCAGCGAGCTTCGCTTGTTCGCCAGACCGGCAACGGGCCCGCCTCGCAAGCCTTGGTTGCTATCGGACAGCGTGGCGCAAAGGCGCAGCCCACCGGCGGCGCGTGCAGGGCGGGTGGTGCGCCGGGGATCGCCTCAAGCGTCGCACCTGGCTCGGCACCCACCAGGTTGGCCGCCAAAAGTCCCTTCGAATAAGGATGCCGCGCGTCGCCTATGACCTCGGCCACGCTGCCCGCTTCGACAAAGCTGCCCGCGTACATCACCGCCAGCTTGTCCGAAACCTCAACCGCCACACCAATGTCATGGGTGACAAAGATCACGCCCATCCCCAACTCACGCTGCAACTCTCGCAAAAGCAGCAGCACCTGAATCTGCACAGTGGCATCAAGCGCGGTCGTCGGTTCATCCGCCAGGAGGAGCTTTGGTCGACACGACAACGCAAGCGCGATCATCGCCCGCTGGCGCATGCCGCCTGACATCTCGTGAGGGTAAGCCGCAAGCCGTCGCTTCGCAGAGGGGATGCGCACCAGTTCAAGCATCTCAAGCGCCCGCGCCTTGCCCTCCCGCATCGAGACGCCGTCATGTCGTACAACCGTTTCGGCGATCTGCCGCCCGATCGTGTAGACCGGGTCAAGCGCCAGCGCCGGGTCCTGAAAGATCATCGAAACGACGCCGCCCCGGTGATCCGCCAAGGCGCGCCCCGTCAGACCCAGCACGTCGCTGCCGTTCACCTTGACCTCGCCCGTCACTCGGGCCCGCCTTTCGGGCAAAAGCCGCAAGAGCGTCTTCAAGGTCACGCTCTTGCCCGAGCCGCTTTCGCCCAGGATGCCCAGCACCTCACCCTGCGCGAGCGTGAACGAAACATCATTCACCGCATAAACCGATGGCGTGCCGTCAAAGCGCACGCTCAGGTCCTTGACCTCAACAAGGGGCGTCATGCCGCCGTCTCCTTTTCTGCAAGGTCGTTCAGATGGCAGGCCGCAAGATGCCGCGATCCGACCGCCAGATCGCCGGGCCTGCGTGCAGAACAGATGTCCATGGCATGGGCACAGCGCGTGTGAAACCGGCATCCCGCAGGCGGATTGATCGGGTTCGGCGGATCGCCCAACAACGGCGGCTCTTCCGTCCGCCTCGACGGATCAAGCGACGGCATCGCGGCCAGCAAAGCGCTGGTGTACGGGTGCCGCGGCTCGGCGTAAATCTCGCGCACCGGCCCGATCTCGGCCACCTCCCCCAGATACATGACCATCACCCGGTCCGAGATATGTCGCACCACGTTCAGGTCATGGCTGATGAACACATAGGTGAGGCCGCGCTCGCGCTTGAGGTCCATCAGCAGGTTCAGCACCTGCGCCTCGACCGATTTGTCCAATGCCGAAACCGCCTCATCCAGCACGATCACTTTGGGCTCAAAGGCCAGCGCGCGCGCGATGTTCACCCGCTGCCGCTGCCCGCCTGAGACTTCGTGCGGATAGCGTTGGCCGAAGCGCGACGGATCAAGCCCCACACGCTCAAGAAGCGTCATCGCGGTGCGCTGTGCCTCTGTCTCGCTGACGCCGTGCACCATCGGGCCGAAGGCGATGGCCTGTTGCAGCGTCATTCGCGGGTTCAGCGAGGCGTAGCTGTCCTGAAACACCATCTGCACATGGCGGCGGAGCTCTTTCAGCGGCACCTCCGGCCCCACCACGCGCCCCTCAAAGCGCACGGCGCCGCTGGTAGGCGCCAAAAGCTGCACCAAAAGCCGCGCGGTCGTCGACTTACCGCAGCCCGACTCACCCACGACCCCCAGTGTCTCTCCCGCGGGGACCTCAAAGCTCACATCATCCACAGCGCGGACGACGCGCCGCGCCTTGCCCCATCCGCCCAGCGGAAAGTGCTTCACCAGATTATGGGCCGACAAAACCGCGCTCATTGCTTGATATCCATCGCCGAACTCAGCCCGTCGCTAAGCATGTTGAACGAAATCGAGGTGAGGAAGATCATCACCCCCGGCAACGCGGCCAGCCAGGGCTGGACATAGATCGCATTGCGCAGCGTGTTCAGCATCAGCCCCCACTCCGCGTTGGGCGGGCTGACGCCTAGCCCCAGAAACGACAGCCCCGCCGCAAGGATCATCGAGACCGAAATAAGCGAGGTTGCATACACAAAGATCGGCCCCAGCACGTTGCCAAGCACATGCGCCCGCACGATGGTCAGCGCCGACGCCCCGCTTGCCCGCGCCGCCTCGATGTATTCCAGCTCACGCACCGCAGTCGTCACACTCTCCGCCACCCGGGCGATGGGCGGAATAAAGACAACCGTCAGCGATATCAGCCCGTTCACAATCCCTGCGCCCAGCGCGCCCGAGATCGCAATCGCCAGCAGGACCGAGGGGAAGGCATAAAGCACATCGAGGGTGCGCATTGTCACGCTGTTCACCCAGCCGCCCGCAAAGCCTGCCGCAATGCCAATGGCCGAGCCGATGAAGAATGCGATCAACACCGGCGTCACGCCCATAAAAAGCGATAGCCTGGCGCCATGGATAAGCCGGCTCAACATGTCTCGGCCCAGTTCATCAGCACCCAGAGGGTGGCCCTCGGTGCCGATCGGCGAAAGGCGCTTGATCATCTCACCATCCAGCGGATCCCTCGGGGCCAGCCACGGCGCGAAGACCGCCATCAGGATCAGGCCCCCCGCCACACAGGCCGCCGCCACGGCCACCGGGTCCCGCCGGAACCGCCGCCAGACGCTGGCCCAATAGCCGACAGGCTTGTCCACCTCCGCGAGGCCGATCACGTCCGTTGCTGTCACCGCCATTGCGTCAGCTCCTCTGAAGGCGCGGATCAAGCGCGGATTGTGCGATATCCACCAGAAGGTTGAGGATCACAAAGAACATCGCCAGCACCAGGATCGTCCCCTGCAGAAGCGGTAGGTCGCGCTGGAAGATCGCCTGCCCCAGAAGGAATCCGGTGCCGGGCCACGAGAACACCGTCTCAATCAGGATCGAACCGCCCAGCAGATACCCCATCTGCAAACCCATCACGGCCAGCGCGGTGGGCGCCGCGTTCTTGACCACGTGGGCCAGAACGCCCTGGTCAAGAAGCCCCTTGGCCCGCAAGCCCGTCACAAACTCCTGCTGCAGGATGTCGGCGACCAGGGCCCGCACCGTCCGCGCCACGATCCCCATCGGGATCACCGACATGGTGATCGCAGGTAGCAGAAGGTACTGGATGTGCTCCCAATCCCAGGCCCACTCGCTTGACCCCCGCGGGCCCGCCCCTGTCGCGGGCAGCCATGCCAGCTCGACCGAGAAGATGATCACCAGGACCATCCCCAGCCAGTAATGCGGCACGGACACGCCGATCACCGCCACGGACGACGCCAGCTTGTCGATCCAGCTATCCCGGAAGAACCCCGCCACAAATCCGAAAAGTGACCCCAGCGTGAACCCGATCACCGTGGCCGTGACCGCAAGGATCAGCGTGTTGCCGACGGCATTGAAAACCTCCGACGTCACCGGCCGCCCCGTCGCAATCGAATTGCCAAGGTCGCCTTGAACCGCCCGGCTCAGCCAGCGAAAGAACTGCTCGGGGTAAGACCGGTCAAAGCCATAGATCGCCATCATCTGCTCTTGCAGCTCGATCGAGGCATCCGGCGGCAGGATCGAAACCAGCGGGTCACCCGGCGAAATATGCACCAAAGCGAAGCACACCAGCGAAACCCCGATCATGATCGGCACGGTGTAGGCAATGCGGCGGCTTATGAAACTTAGCATCGGCACCTCTCTGTCGGTCTTCCGAACTCCGCGAGCAAAGGGGCCGCCAGCCAAGACCGGCGGCCCCGGATCGGATTAGTCCGAAGGCACGCCCGCATCGACGGTCATCGGCGCGATGTCGATGAACCAGTTCTTCGGCTGGGTCACGTTGCCGACACGCTCGTTCATCGCCCGCGGGCCCACGTCATGGGCGATCCAGACGAACGGCGCCTCTTCCACGATCCGCGAATGCAGCGCCGCGAGGGCCGCATCCCGCTCGGTCTCGTCAAACGAGGTTCTGGCCGTCGCGATCAACGCGTCGAACTCGTCATTCCCGAAGTAACCCCAGTTGTTCGAGACTGGCGGGAAGGTCTCGGTCGAGACAAACCGCACCATCGCAAAGAACGGGTCCATCGTCGCAAAGCTGACGTTGATCGCATCCGCGCCGCGCGCGCTTTCATCCTTGGCGCCCTTGCGCCAGTTGGTGAACAGCGTGTTCCACTCGATCACGTCAAGCTGCACGTCAAAGAAGCAGTCCGACAGGTTTGCCTGCACATACTCGTTCATGGTCACCGGCTGCATCTGACCCGACCCACTGGCCGAAGTCTGCACCGTCACCGTCAGGGGATTGTCCGCCGAGAACCCGGCCTCCGCCATCAGCGCACGGGCCGCATCGGGATCATAGGTTATGTCGAAGGTCGGGTTACCCCACCACGGATGCCCCGGCTCAACCGAGCCCTTGGGGATGCCCATATAGCCGCCCAGCAGCACCTGCAGCTCTTCGCGGTTCACGCACAGGTTCGCCGCGTGGCGCACCCGCTTGTCAAGCCAGGGCGAGCCTTCCGCAAACGAAAGCTGCCACGGCCACACATGGGGCTGCGGGTTCGCGTAGATCACGTTGCCCTGGCTCTCAATCCGCGGGATCGCGTCGGGCGCGGGCGCCTCGATCCAGTCCACCTGACCCGAAAGCAGCGCCGCGGTCCGCGCATTCGCATCGGGCAGCGGCACCAGCACCACGCGCTCAATCGTGGGCGTGCGCAGCGGATCCCAATAATCCGGATTTGCCACCATCTCAAAGCGTTCACGCGGCACCAGAAGATCGCCCTTGAAGGGGCCGGTACCGGACGGATCAAAGGCAAAGGCCGTCCAAGCCGCTGCCGCACGCTCCTTAGGGTCGGTCACGGCCGCATCCACCGCCTCATAAAGGCTCTGCCAGTGGGTCGGCGAGGCCATGAACAGCATCGTCATGTTCAGCGGCAGGAAGCTGTCGGGTTGCGTCGTCGTCAGCTCGACCGTGAACTCATCAATCGCCGTCGCCGAGGCCAGGGTCGGCATCCGCGACTTGGTGGCACCCACCTGATCGGGCGCAAAATGCGGCGCCGCTTCATCCAGAACCTTCTGAACATTCCACACAACGGCCTCGGCATTGAAAGGTGAGCCGTCATGGAAGGTCACGCCCTCGCGCAGCGTGAACGTCCACTTGGTCGGGTCGTCAGGGTTCACCGCCCACGACGTGGCCAGCCCTGGCACAACGACGCTCGGTTCGGTCTCCGACGAAAGGTCCCAATGGGTCAGCGCGTCATACATCGGGATGCCCGTAAAGCGATTGCCTTCAAAGCCCTGATCCGGCTGCCCGCTCGTGCGTGGGATATCTGCGGCAGTCATGCCGATGGTGAGCGTGCGCTCGGCCCAAACCGGGCCAGCAAACACAACCGAGGCCAAAGCCACAGCAGCGGTCGTACTGAAAAAACTCTTCCGCATGTCGTCTCTCCTGTTGGTCTCTTTGGGGCGGCCCCTGCAGGGCATCGCTCAGATGCGAGCTAGGCAGAGCGGTGGTTTCGGCGACGGAATAAGTGGAGTTTTGTATACGAAAACCACTCTACATGCACACATTTGCCGAAGACTTCGTCATAATAATCTCAATTTGGCGGTGAATTATGCACATTTGAATCTTGAAACCGGGGAATGCGCGCCTCGCCTCTGGAAATCGCTCGGAGAAGACCTGTATACCTTCCAGACGGTTTTTTGGCGGCTCGTATGGACGATTACAGGCAGCACACAGCAGAAGAAACAGCACACCCCGAGCCGCGAAACCCGGTATTCGAGGGCATTGAGCGTGCCATTCATGAGCAGCGCCTGCCCCCCGGAACGCGGTTGGCCGAGGGCGAGCTTGGCGAGATCTACGGCGTCTCTCGCACCATCGTGCGCGCCGGGCTGCAAGAGCTCTCCCACGCGCATCTCGTGTCACTGCGCCACAACCGCGGGGCGCGCGTGGCTCAGCCTTCGCCGCAAGAGGCGCGCGAGGTGTTCGAAGCCCGCGAACTCATCGAACCCCGCACCGCCCGTGAGGCCGCACGCCGCATGACCGCGGCCGACGCAAAGCGCCTGCGTGCGCACTGCGAGGAAGAAAAACGCGCCCTTGAGGCAAGCGACCATGGCCGCGCCTTGCGCCTGTCCGGAAGATTTCACATCGAAATCGCGACCGTCGCCGGGCAGCAGACGCTTTGCGAATTTGTCGAACAACTCGTCGCGCGCTCCGCCCTGATCATCGCCCTCTATTGGTCCCGTGAGAGAGTGCGATGCGACAGCAACTGCCACCAGAATATCCTGAAAGCGATGGCGAACAATGACCCGGACGAGGCCGAAAGCCTTATGCGGTCACATCTGGTCGACATCCACTCGACGCTGCGGTTTGCCGACGAACCGGCGACCAAGCCCGACCTGCGCAGCATGTTGACCTGATCAGGTCAAGCGTCCTATTTGGTGCTGTCCCGGGCGCACAATGCCCGCAAGATCCGCTTCAGCGCGACGATGTCTTCCGATGAAAAGCCGTCAAGAATCTGCGTTTCGTGGCGCAGTGCCATGTCGACATACTTCGACGCCTGGTTGCGCCCCTTCTTCGTCAAAGACACAAGGACACCGCGTCGGTCCCGGTTCTCGTGCACCCGTTCCGTAATGCCGTCCGCACAAAGCCGATCCAACTTCCGCGTCAGAGTCGGCTGCTTTAACAAGCACTTACTCGCCAACTCTCCCACGTTCATTTTCCGGTTGGGATAAAGACAAGCCATGATGCGCCACGTCGGGACGGACGTGCCAATGGCCTCCAACTGCCCATGAAATGCGCTGCTCGCGGCGTGGCTGGCTTGGGCCATCATGTACAAAAGATACCCATCCACAAAGCTCGGTTGATCAGTGTCCTGCGTGTCTGGATTTACATCCATTTTCATATTTTCCATTTACACATGATCCACATTGATGCACCTTTACACCCAACCGACCCATTGGGCTACCCGGAAATCTGGAGAACGACAGGTGCTGAACGATCGTATCGAAGCCAAGTGGATCGACGCTTTCGAAACGACCTTCCAGGCTTGTAAAGTCACGACCGAAGAAACAGCCATTATCCTGAGCGAGAGCCAAAGCCGCGATCTGAACGTGCATCTGGCCGAACTTGCGCTGGCGCGGATGGGGGTGACGTTTTTCCACGTAAAGGTGCCCACACCTCCGGCCAGGACCACAGCCATCCTGCGATCCACCGGGATGTCGCTGGCGCTCGATGGGCAGAACAAGGCGGTCGACGCGTTGAAGATGGCGGACTTCATCGTCGACCTCACGGTGGAAGGGCTCATGCACGCGCGCCAGACCGGGGCGATCTTGGGCTCTGGTGCGCGGGTGCTGAATATCTCGAACGAACACCCCGAGATGCTGGAACGGGCCATGCCGGATGAGGACCTGAAGGCAAGGTGCCTCGCCGCCGCTCGCCTTTGCCGGACCGCCGAACTGATGCGCGTGGAAAGCGCGGCGGGAACGGACCTCACCGTGTCCATGGCGGGCAACAACACTGTGGGCGTTTGGGGCTGGACGGATAAGCCGGGCACGCTGGCGCACTGGCCGGGCGGGATCGTGGTCAGTTTTCCGGCAGCAGGCTCGGTGAATGGCAAGCTTGTCTTTCAGCCGGGGGACATGAACCTGACATTCAAACGCTACTTCGAAAGCGAAGTGACCTTCGACATCCGAGAGGATTACGTGACTGCCGTCCAGGGCAAGGGCACCGACGCCCGCCTCATGCGCGCCTATTTCGAGGCCTTCGGGGATAAAGAGGCCTACGCGACTTCCCACGTCGGATGGGGGCTCCACAAAGGCGCGCGCCATGAAGCGCTGACAATGTATGGCCGCCGGGACCTCAACGGCACAGAACTGCGCGCCGTGGCCGGGAATTTTCTATACTCCACCGGCGCCAATGAATTTGCGGGCCGCTTTACCGAGGGCCACTTCGATCTGCCCATGATGGGCTGCACCATCTCTGTCGACGGCACGGTGGTCGTCGATGAAGGGGTGCTGGTCGAATGAAGGCCGCCGGGCTGGCATACGAGGCACGGGGACAATCAGGCCCGGTCGTCGTCTGCCTGCACGGAATTGGCGGCAATGCCTCCTCCTTTGCGCCACAGCTAGAAGGGCTGGCCGAGGCGTGCCAGATCATCTCTGTAAGCCTGCCGGGCTACGGAGGCTCAGACGTGATAACGCCCGTCAGCTTTCACGCTCTCGCCGACGCCGTCCTCTCGTTCCTCGACGCGATGCAGCTCGACTCAGCGCATTTGTGCGGTCACTCCATCGGCGGCATGATCGCCATCGAAACAGCCTGCCACGCGCCAGCTCGCGTGAATTCTCTAGCATTAATCGGAACAACATCGGCCTTCGGAGGGCGCGACGACAGCTTCAAAGACGCCTTCGTCGCCGACCGCCTGAAACCTCTGGATGAAGGTCTGACGCTCGCTGATCTGGCACCACGTTTTGTCAGCGAAATCACCGGCAAAAGCGCCACAACGGCGGTGACCAACGCCGCCGCCGAAACCATGGCTGCCGTGCCCGAGGCCACCTATCGCGACATCATCCGCTGTCTGGTGACGTTCAACCGCCGCGACGACCTCAACACCGTCGCCCTACCCGCCTGCCTCATCGCAGGCGACGAAGACCAGAACGCCCCATCGCGCACCATGAAGCGCATGGCCGACGGCATGCCAAACGCCGAATTCCACGAAATCACAGGTGCGGGTCACCTGATCAACCTTGAAGCGTCGGACGAAACGAACCGGATCCTCAGCGCATTTTACAGGAGGCTTTCATGAAGCACGAAACGATTACGGCAGCCGATGACGAGCCCATCTTCGATCCCGCCGCCTGGCGCCTGACCGATCAACAGGTCGAACTCGCCACGATCGCGCGCGAAATGGGCCAGACCAAAATGCACGAACGCGCGGTTCGATACGACAAAGAGGCGATCTTTCCCACCGAGAACTTCAAGGATTTTGCCGAAAACGGACTGCTCGGGATTGCCATTCCCAAGGAGTACGGGGGCCACGGCGCCGACTTCAAAACCTACATGCTGACGGCGGCAGAGATCGGGCGCTATTGCGGTGCCACGGCGCTGACGTTCAACATGCACGTCTGCTCTTGCTTGTGGTCGGGCGCGCTGCTCGACACGCTGGACTACGATGCCGACCTGAAAGCGGCCCACGCCACGAAGCGGGCGGTGCACTACGACCGCATTCTGAACGGCGGCAAGATTTATGCGCAGCCATTCTCGGAAGGCGGGGACGCAGCGGCCGGGAAGAAGGCATTCGGCACCACGGCTTTACGGGTCGACGGCGGTTGGATTGTAAACGGCAAAAAGATCTTTGCGTCGCTCTCGGGCTATGCAGATTTCTACGGCGCGCTTTGCACAGAACTCGACGCTCCGAATGCGGAGATGAGCCGCGCCAACACAATGTACCTGGCAATCCCCGCCGATGCAGACGGGGTGTCGGTCGAAGGCGAATGGGACCCGCTTGGGATGCGGGGCACAGTCTCGCGAACGCTTATCTTCAGGGACGTATTCGTGGCTGACGAAGCGCAGCTCATGCCACGCGGGATCTACTTTCAGGCGGCCAAGCGCTGGCCGCACATGTTCATGACGTTGACCCCCGCCTATGTCGGTCTCGCGCAGGCGGCTTATGACTTCACAGTAAAGTACCTGCGGGGCGAGATGCCCGGGACCCCGCCAGTCAAGCGGCGGATGTACCCCACCAAGCAGATCGCCGTCGCCCAGATGAAGGTGATGCTTGAGCAGACCAAGGCAACCTGGTTCCAGGCGATCACCGAAGCAGGCCCGAACCCCACGCAGGACAGTCTCATGCGGGCCTGGGTGGCCCAGTACACTGCCATGGAAAACGCCAACGAACTGGCACAACTCGCCATTCGCACCTGCGGCGGTCAGTCGATGCTGCGGTCGCTGCATCTGGAACGGCTCTACCGCGACAGCCGGTGCGGGTCGCTCATGCTGCCGTGGACGGCGGAGCTTTGCATCGACATGCTCGGCAAGGGCACTCTCTACAAGCCCGGCGAAAGCGACGAATGATGTCCGAGAAATCGCGCACCATCGACGCGTGGCTCGAGAACCACGCAACGCACCAACCCGAAAAGACCGCGCTTCGGTTTGAGGGCGCATCCTGGACATACCGGGACCTTCAGGATTGGGTCGCGGCGCTCGCATCCCACCTCAGCCGGGAATACGGCCTCGCCCGCGGCGACCGCATCGCGTTCCTCGGCGCCAATTCCGCAGCCGAAGTCGCCCTGTTCTTTGCAGCCGCGCGATTGGGCCTGATGATCGTTCCGCTTAACTGGCGCCTCGCGCCGGATGAGTTGGGCTACATCGTCTCCAACGCAGGCGCGCGGCTCTTGGTTCATAGCGCGAGCTTTGCCGACCTGGCAGATGACGTCGCTCGCGGAACGAAAGCCCGGACGGCAAATGCCGATCTCGACTTCGCGGACCTCCCCAAGGGTGAGGCGGTGCCGCAAGGGGCGCTCAAGGACCCGTTCCTGATCGTCTACACGTCCGGCACGACCGGCCGTCCAAAGGGCGCCGTCCTCACCCAGGAGGCGGTGTTTTGGAACGCGCTGATCAGCCTCCACGCCCATGACTTCACACCCGACGATCACATCCTGAACGTGTTGCCGCTGTTCCATGTCGGCGGGATCAACATCCAGATGATGCCGTGCTTCTACGTGGGCGGAACAGTAACACTGCACGTACGGTTCGATCCCTCAGCGATCATCACCGCGCTTTCCGAAGGCGGCATCACAACGGCTGTCTTCGTGCCCACGATGATGCGCGCTCTCATGGGCACCGACACCTGGCAGACCGCCAAATTCCCAAATCTGCGCATGCTGAACACCGGTTCGACCGACGTGCCAGTCGACATTCTCGAAGCCGTCAATGCCCGCGGCATCCCGATGGTCCAGGTCTACGGCGCAACAGAAACCGGGCCCATCGCCACCTATCAACGCGCGGAAGAGGCCGGGCGGACCATCGGCTCCATCGGGCGCCCCGGGGCGCATATGGAAGTCAAGGTCATGTCGCCCGACGGCATCGAATGTGCACCCGATGTGCCAGGAGAAATCTGGGTCAAAGGCCCCAACAACTTCTCCTATTACTGGCAAAATCCCCAGGCCACAGCGGCCTCCCTGCAGGACGGGTGGTTCAAGACCGGCGACGTGGCCCGGCGCGATGTCCACGGTCTTCTGTGGTTCGTGAGCCGACTGAAGCACGTCATCATTTCCGGCGGTGAAAACATCTATCCCGCCGAAATCGAACGCCTGCTCATGCAACTGCCCGGCTTGCGCGAAGTCGCCGTGGTCGGGCGCCCCGACCCGCGCTGGGGCGAGGTTCCGGTGATCGTCGCGGCCATCGAAGAGGATGGCCCCTCGGAAGAGGTCATCCTCGCCACCTGCGACACCCGCATTGCCAAATTCAAGCGTCCCAAGGACGTCGCGCTTGTTCAGGCCTTGCCGCGCAACGCCATGGGCAAGGTGCTGGTCGATGAGGTTCGCAAGATTGCGGCCGCGCAGGGGCTGAACCTGACACGCTCGCAAAGCCAGGGGGTGACGGCATGATCAGGGATGAATACCTCGCCGCCATGTCGCGCGCCGCGAACTCCGTCACGGTCGTTACAACCGACGGACCTGCGGGCAAAGTCGGGGTCACCGTGTCGGCGATGTGCTCGGTGTCGGTCGACGACCAGTCCGCAACGCTCCTCGTCTGCGTGCACGAACTGTCCCCGGCCCGCGCCGCCATTACCGAGAACGGGGTCTTCTGCGCCAACCTGCTTGGCGATGATCAAATGCACGTCTCCGACAGCTTTGCCGGACGCTCAGGCGCCTCAGGCGTGGACAAGTTCAACTGCGGAGAATGGGCGCAACTCGCCACCGGCGCCCCTGCTCTGGTCGGTGCACTGGCGTCCTTCGACTGCCGCCTGCGAGAGCGCTATCAAGTCGGAACGCATCACATCTTTATCGGCGAAATTCAGTGCGTTGACAGTACCGAGGGCTGCAGCCCGCTGATCTACCACGACCGCCGGTATCGTCGGATGGAAACCCAACTCCTCGCGTGAACATAACCAATTCAACTGTCCAAAGCACCCGAACAGCGGTGCAACGACACCAACAAGGGAGCACACCATGCTAAACTTCAAAACCATCACGGCAGCTGTGGCGATTGCTGCGGGGACGGCTGTGCCCGTCGTCGCCCAAGAGCATACGCTACGGATTTCGACATGGTTGCCGCCGACCCACGGGATCAATACCGAGATCTTTGGCGGTCTGATCGAAATGATGGAAAGCGCCACGGATGGGGCGGTGACGGCCGAACTCGTCTCGGGTCTGGCCCCGCCGCCCGCGCAAACCGACCTGATCCTTGACGGCGCGGCCGATATCTCGGTGATCTTCCACGGCTATCAACCCGGGCGCTACGTGGCCACGCAGCTCATTGAGCTTCCGGGCTATGAGGGCAGTTCCGAGGCGGCCTCCGTTGCGTATTGGCGCGTGCACGAAGAACATCTCGCCGCGCTGGATGAACACCGCGGCGTCAAGGTGATCGCGCTGCACACACACGGCCCGGGTCAAATGCACCTGACCGAAAAAGTCGCGTCTCTGTCAGAATTGGACGGCCGCAAGACCCGCATCGGTGGCGGGGTCGCCGGGAATGTCGGCGCGGAACTGGGCCTTGTCGGCATCAACGTGCCCGCGCCAAAGGTATATGAAACACTCGACTCCGGTGCAGCCGACGCCGTGGCCATGAACGTCGGAGAGCGCATTGGCTTCAAGCTCGACGAAGTCGCGCCGAACCTGTTCGAGATGCCGGGCGGCTTCTATCGCGGCTCCTTCGCACTGATCATGAGCCAGGAAACCTTCGACGCCCTGCCCGAGGACATACAGACGGCCCTCGACTCCGAAGTCTTCGGTGAGCCCGCAAGCCGGATGGCCGGCGCCGCGTGGGACCTCTCGGACAAGCTGGCCTACGACGCGATGGGCGACGGCACGACCCACATCGTCGCCAGCGAAGATGATCAAGCCGCCTTCGCCGCCGTGGCGGCAGATGTGCGGGCGTCGGTCCTGTCAGAGCTTGCGGCTGCGGGGATCGACTCCGAGGCCGCCTACCAGATGGTGGTCGATGAGATGTCCGCCGTGATGAACGAGTGAACCGACACCAATGTCGGCAACCCGACTAAACCGTCTGGCACGGGCCCTTGCGCTCGTGCCGACCGCCCTGGCGGCATCGGCACTGTTTGCGCTGATGATGCTGACGTTCGCGGACGTTATGCTGCGATCCATCCTCAATGCGCCGATCCAGTCTGCGGCAGACCTCACCCGTGTCCTGATGGCAGTGACCGTTTTCTCGGTCCTCCCCATCCTCTCGGCGCGCGGCGGACATATCAGCGTCGACTTGCTGGACGGGGTCTTTGAGAAATACCGGCTGGCCCGGCTGAGTGACGGGATCATCAACATTGCCTGTGGCGTGCTGTTGATCTGGCCGGTGCAAAGGATCTGGGTTCTCGCCGAACGCAGCCGATCCTACGGCGACGTGATGGAATACCTCGGCTGGCCAATCTTCATCGTCGGCTGGTTCATTGCCGCGATGGTGGCCGCCACCGCTGTCGCCCTGATCCTGCGCGGCCTAGGCCTGTTGTTTGCCCCACAACTGCTGGAACGTCGCGGTGGTTGAAGGACTAATCGGCTTTGCGGCAGTTCTGACGCTTGTCCTGCTGCGTGTCCCCATCGCCTTTGCCATGGGCATCGTCGGAATGGTGGGTTTCATGCTTGAAACCAACTTTCGCGCCTCGATCTCCATGGTCGGGCGTCTGATCATCGATACAAGTCAGGACTACGGGCTCTCGGTCGTGCCGCTCTTCATCCTGATGGGCCTTCTGGTCAACAAGGCGGGCATCAGTCGCGAACTCTACGCCGCCTCGAACGCCTTTCTCGGGCACCTGCGCGGCGGCCTTGCCATGGCAACGATTGTCGCCTGCGGCGGGTTCGCCGCGATCTCCGGGTCGTCGCTGGCTACGGCGGCCACAATGTCAAAGGTCGCCATGCCCGAAATGCGCAAATATGGCTACAGCGACCGGCTGGCGACCGCGTCCATCGCGGCAGGAGGCACCCTGGGCATCCTGATCCCACCATCCGTGATCCTCGTCATTTATGGCCTTCTGACCGAGACCTCCATCGGCAAGCTCTTCATCGCGGGTGTCATTCCCGGGCTGCTGGGCATTCTGTTTTACCTTGCCGCCGTGAAGTTCACGGTCTGGCGCGACCCGACAACCGGACCACAAGGGGAGCGCGTCGGATGGGGCGAACGCATCACATCGCTCGGCGATGTCTGGGCGGTGCTTCTCTTGTTCTTCCTCGTCATCGGCGGGCTCTACGGTGTCTTCGATTTTGAACCCCTGAACCTCGCGTTCTCTCCGACCGAGGCGGCGGGCATGGGCGCCATGGGCGCGTTCCTGATTGCCCTCGCGCGCGGAAAGCTAAGCGTCCCGGACGTGTCCGAGGTACTGGTGGAAACGGCAATGACAACCGCGTCGCTCTTCGTCGTGCTGATCGGGGCCTGGATCTTTTCGAACTTCGTGAACGTGGCCGGGCTTCCAGACGGATTGTCCGGTCTTGTCACGGCCTTCGACGTCCATCCCTGGGCGGTCATCGCCATGATCATGGCCGTCTATGTGGTTCTGGGATGTGTGTTCGAAAGCCTGTCGATGCTCCTCCTGACCGTCCCGATCTTCTTTCCGATTGTCACAGGGCTCGGCTTCGACCCCGTGTGGTTCGGCATCGTCGTCGTCGTGGTCGTAGAGATCAGCCTGATCACACCACCTGTCGGTCTGAACGTGTTTGTTCTGAAGGGCGTCGTTGGCGACGTCTCTACCGGGACGATCTTCCGTGGAGTCACACCCTTCTGGATGGCGGACATCCTCCGCCTGATCCTGCTTTTGATCCTGCCGGGCCTCGTGCTGTTTCTACCCGGCATGATGTGAACCGGTCTTGTCCGAGAAATGAGGAACTAATCACATGAACGCCCCCGCACGTACCCTGACAGCCCCAGAACTAGCACGCGCGAAACCGGCCACGCTGGCTTGGGACGATCCCTTCCTGCTCGAACTCCAGTTGACCGAAGAAGAAAGAATGATCCGCGACGCAGCCCACGGGTACGCGCAGGACGGACTGATGCGCCGCGTGGTCGAGGGCAACCGTCACGAGATCTTTGATCGCGAGATCATGACCGAGATGGGAGAACTCGGGTTGCTCGGCGCGACGCTGCCCGAGCAATACGGCGGGGTTGGCGCGAACTACGTCTCCTACGGCCTAATCGCGCGCGAGGTCGAGCGTGTGGATAGCGGCTATCGCTCCGCGATGTCCGTTCAAAGCTCGCTCGTAATGCATCCGATCTTTGCCTACGGCACCGAAGCGCAGCGAAACAAGTATCTTCCCAAGCTTGCCTCGGGCGAATGGGTCGGCTGCTTCGGCCTGACCGAGCCGGACCACGGATCGGATCCCGCAGGCATGCTCACTCGCGCGAAAAAGGTCGATGGGGGATACCTGCTTTCGGGGGCAAAGAACTGGATCACGAACGCCCCTATCGCGGATGTCTTTGTGGTATGGGCCAAGTCCGATGCGCATGACTGCACGATCAAAGGTTTCATTCTTGAGAAAGGGATGAAGGGGCTGGAAGCCCCCAAGATCGACGGCAAGTTCAGCCTGCGCGCCTCCATTACCGGCATGATCCAAATGGATGAGGTGTTCGTGCCCGCCGAAAACCTGCTGCCAGAGGCGTCAGGCCTTGCCGGGCCCTTCGGCTGCCTGAACCGCGCGCGCCTTGGCATCGCGTGGGGTACGATGGGCGCAGCCGAGGCCTGCTTCCATGCGGCCAGACAGTACACGCTTGACCGCAAGCAGTTCGGACGCCCCCTCGCCCAAACCCAGCTTGTCCAAAAAAAGCTGGCCGATATGCAGACGGAAATCGCTCTCGGCCTGCAGGGCGCGCTCCAGCTTGGGCGCATGTTCGACGACCGCACAGCTCCGGCAGAGCTGATCAGCCTCATGAAGCGCAACAATTGCGGGAAGGCGCTGACGATCGCGCGCGAAGCCCGCGACATGCACGGCGGCAACGGCATCTCGGACGAATACGGCGTGATCCGTCACGTCATGAACCTTGAGGCCGTGAACACCTACGAGGGAACCCATGACGTCCACGCACTGATCCTGGGTCGCGGGATCACTGGCCTTCAGGCGTTCGCCTGACCGCGGGAAAGGATCAATCCAATGCCAGTGGTCTCCGATCTGTTGACATCCGTCTTTGAACGCCGTCCGCGCCTGACCGGGTCCGCCAAAGACGACGGGCGCCCGATGGATGCCCTGATCGACGCGCTGGTCGGAACGGCGGGCGAAGCATCCGGACAAATGCTCGCCAGGATCATTCTGGATCGGTACGCCAGTCTGACGGACGAGGAAAAGCTCTCGTTCTTCCGACACCTCGTCGAGGCGATGACGATCAACCCGGATGAGGTGCGCGAGGCCGTCGACCAGTATCAGCAAGACCCCTCGCGATCGTCCTACCAAAGGCTGAAGGCATCCGTCCGACCTGCTCGGGTCGAACTGATCGGACGGCTCAACAAAGTGCCGGAAGGCACCAGCCGCCTCGTTGCCATGCGCCGCGATCTTCTGAGGCTTGTGAAAAAGGATCAAAGCCTCGCCGAGCTTGATCTCGACTTCAAGCAACTCTTCGGGGCCTGGTTCAACCGCGGGTTCCTTGTACTGCGTCCCATAACTTGGGACAGCCCCGCCAAGATCCTTGAAAAGATCATCGCCTACGAGGCCGTCCACGCAATAGACACATGGGATGAATTGCGCCGCAGGATCCAGCCGAAGGACCGGCGCTGCTTCGCGTTCTTCCATCCCGCAATGGCGGACGAACCGCTGATCTTCGTCGAAGTCGCCCTGACCAAGGGTGTCCCAGGCTCAATCCAGACCCTGCTGTCCGAAGACCGCTCAGAGCTTGACGATGATCAGGCCAATACGGCGGTCTTCTACTCCATCTCGAACTGCCAGGCTGGCCTCGCAAGCATCTCGTTCGGGAACTCTCTGATCAAACAGGTCGCAGCCGATCTCGCGCGTGAACTGCCGGGCCTGCGCACCTTTGTGACCCTGTCCCCGATCCCGGGCTTTACCGCGTGGCTGCGGGATGCGCGGATCTCGCCGGATGACGACCAACTCCGCAGTCTGGCGGCGCATTACCTGCTGAACGTTAAATCGGACAAGGGCGGCCCCCTCGATCCTGTCGCGCGGTTCCACCTGGGGAACGGCGCGCAGGTGCACAAGCTCCACGCCGATGCCGACACATCTGACAAGGGGATCGACCAGTCCTGCGGCGTCATGGTCAACTACCTGTACAATCTGGGAAAAGTGGCGCGCAATCACGAACGCTTTGCCGTTCAGGGAAAGATCGCGGCATCCTCGGAAGTAAAGGCCCTCAGCGAAACCGGGAGAAAGCTCCTGACGTCGAACACCGCCGAGACCTTAGGATGACCGTGTTCCGTTCTGGATTTTCCCTCAGCGGACTGTAGGCTCGTCACCGATGCTCGCTTCGACAGATCAGCACCAACCAAGCCCCGATCCGCATATGTCCCCCGCGGTCGTGGAGTTCTTACCCCAACCGCTGGAACGCTTCCGGTCGACGTTGCGCGGCATCTGCGGATCGTTCGATCTTCACCCCCTCGACGCGCGGCGCGATATTGTGGAGGGGCACGTGTCGGTCGCAAATCTCAGCGGGCTGGATGTGGCGCGGGTCGGGCTTGATGTCGACCATGTGACGCGGGACGCGCACGACATAAGACGCGATCCCGGTGACCATTTCTTCCTGATCCTTCAACACAAGGGCCGCGCGCAACTGATCCAGGGCGATGTCGCGACGTGGGTTGAGCCGGGCGATATGTTCGTGGTCGACTCCACTCAGGAAAGCCGCTTCATCTACGGCGGTGAGGCATCGCTGCAAGTCTCGGTCCACCTGCCGCGGAATGAGATGTGCCAACGCTTCGGTCAGCGCATCTACGGCGGTCTTGCCATTGAGGGGCACGACCCCATGGCAGTCGCGATGAAGGCATTGCTGGCCAAGTTGACGACCACCCCGGACGTGGGCGGGCAGCCGCATACGGTTGAGGCGTTCTATAGCGTCTTTGGCGCCCTTCTGACCGATCGGTCGCAGGGAAGTGGCGGCCAAGCCAACCCGGACAGGAAACTGGTCCAGAGATCCCTCACGCATATTGCCGAGCACTACCGCTCTCCGGACTTCACCAGTCAAAGCCTGGCCGATCTGCTTGGGGTGTCCCTGCGTCGGCTTCAACGGGCGTTCCGGATCACGGACGAGACCGCACATGAACGCTTGCAGCGCTTCCGGGTCGAGGCGGTGCACACTGCCCTGCAGGCGCCAAGCAGAAACGGAGAAGCCGCGACCGTCACGTCCCTGGCCTTCAACGCCGGCTTCCGCGATCTCTCGACCTTCTACCGCGCGTATCGCAAGCGGTTCGGCGCGAAACCCGGCCAGACCCGCCTTTGACGTCCAGCGCAAGTCTTTTTGACGTCTGCTGCCAAGACGAACAATAGCGCCGCCTTGCAGACTTCTTCCTAGCATTTCCCAACGCGACGGGGTGCTGCAGGGAGGATGCTATGACAGAACCACTCAACACCGCACGCCAATACCGCATGACCATCGGCGGGGCGCCAAGGGCCACAGCCGCGCATTTCGACGTTCAAAACCCCGCAACAGGCGGCGTCGTCGGGCGTGCGCCGAACGCTAGCCTCGGCGACCTCGATGCGGCGGTTGAGGCCGCGAGTGCTGCGTTTGAAACGTGGTCCCAGACACCGGATGAAGAGCGCGCCGCAGCCGTGGGCCATTTGGCCGAAAAGCTGGGCGAGCATTCGGAAGAACTCGCCGCGCTGATCACGCAAGAGCAGGGCAAACCCCTGAACGGCGTCGGATCTCGGTTCGAAATGGGCGGTGTGGCCGCGTGGACGGGCTACACCGCGTCGCTGTCGTTGCCGATGAAAGTTCTGCAGGACAACAACGAAGGCCGGGTCGAAATGTACCGCAAACCGGTGGGGGTCGTGGGCTCGATCACGCCGTGGAACTGGCCTGTTCTGATCGCCACCTGGCACATGATGCCCGCCATCCGCACCGGCAATACCGTGGTGATTAAACCATCCCCTTACACGCCGCTCTCAACGCTCCGGATGGTCGAGATCATGAACGAGGTTCTGCCAGCGGGCGTCGTCAACGCCGTGACGTCGGATCATCAGGGCGACAACATCGGGGCGGCGATGGCAGCGCATAAGGGCATCCGCAAGATCGTGTTCACCGGCTCCTGCGCGACGGGCTCCAAGGTGATGATGTCGGCCGCCGAAACCATGAAACGCCTCACGCTAGAGATGGGCGGCAACGACGCGGGCATCGTTCTGCCTGACGTAGACCCCGATCAGATTGCCGAAGGCCTGTTCTGGGGCGGCTTCATCAACATGGGCCAGACCTGTGCCGCGATGAAGCGGCTATACGTCCATGAGGATGTCTATGACAGGGTGTGCGACGCGCTGGTGACCTACACCCGAAACATCCCCATGGGCGACGGTATGGACGAAAGCTCTATCATGGGGCCGGTCGCCAACCAGATGCAGTTCGACAAGCTCAAAGGGCTGGTGGACGACGCTAAGACACGCGGACGCGTTCTGCTGGGCGGCGACCCTGGCGAAGGCCTCTTCTTCCCGCCAACGATCATCGCAGATCTCAACAACGGCGACCCGCTGGTCGATCAAGAGCAGTTCGGCCCGGCCCTGCCGATCATCAAGTTCAGCGATCTCGACGAGGTGATCGACCGCGCCAACGACAGCGAAAACGGCCTTGGCGGGTCGGTCTGGTCGAAGGATATCGACGCCGCAAAAGCCGTCGCAAGCCGGATGGAATGCGGCTCTGTCTGGATCAACAA
Organism: Pseudomonadota bacterium; assembly: GCA_039190895.1. Classification (GTDB taxonomy): domain Bacteria; phylum Pseudomonadota; class Alphaproteobacteria; order Rhodobacterales; family Rhodobacteraceae; genus Ovoidimarina. The sequence goes on from JBCCXY010000002.1 coordinate 61,486, forward strand.
GCATGGCGCAATCCAGCCAAACGCGCCCTTCGGCGGGGTGAAGAAGTCTGGCCTTGGCGTCGAATTCGGCGAAGAGGGCCTGCAGGAATACACCGATATCCAGGTCGTGTTCAGCTAAGCGAGCGCCCCGGTGCCCCAGCACCGGGGACAGCCACGGGAGGAAGAAGAATGTCCAAGAAACTGAACCGCAGGGAGTTTCTGCGCAAAACCTCGCTCGCCTCTGGTGTGCTGATGGTGGCACCAGGGATCTACGGCGCGTCCGTCAACACCGCACACGCGCAGACAGGCAGCTTTGACTATATCATCTGCGGCGCCGGCTCCGCGGGTTGCGTATTGGCCGCCCGGCTTACCGAAGACCCCGAAGTCTCGGTGCTACTGATCGAGGCAGGCGGCCCCGAGGAAGGCGTCGAAGCAATCTCGACACCACTGCTTCTGCTGCAGCTCTGGAACACGGAATACGACTACGCCTACTTCACCGCGCCGCAAAAGCACTGCAACAACCGCCAGATCCACTGGCCGCGCGGGCGTGTCGTCGGCGGCTCCGGCTCCCTCAACGGGATGCTCTATGTGCGTGGGCACGCCACGGATTACGACAACTGGGCCTACATGGGGAACCCGGGCTGGGATTACGCAAGCGTCCTGCCCTACTTCAAGAAGTCTGAGGACTTTGAAGGCGGCGAAGACGAATACCACGGCGTCGGCGGCCCGCTGCGCGTGACGACCGAATACGAAAAGCATCCGACGACGCAAAGGATCGTCGAAGCCTGCCAACAAGCCGGGTATTCCTTCAACGAAGACTACAACGGCGCAGACACCGAGGGCGTGAACTACGCCCAAATGAACACCAAAGACGGCAAGCGCCATTCAAGCGCAGTCGCTTTCCTCCGTCCGGCGCTGGAGAGGCCGAACCTCAGCCTTCTGACCAATGCGCGCGTGGCCAAAGTCAACCTCGACGGCAAGACGGCGACGGGCGTGACCTACGTCCAGGAAGGTGAAGAGCGCGTTGTGACCGCAACGCAAGAGGTCATCCTGTCCGGCGGAACAATCGAAAGTCCGAAGATCCTGATGCTTTCCGGCATTGGCGAGCGAGAGCAACTCGAAGAGCACGGCATAGAAGTGGTCCATGAACTGCCAGGCGTGGGCAAGAACCTGCACGATCACTCACTCGCCCCGGTGATCTACGAAGGCGACGTGCCGCCGCCCACCAACATGGCCGTGATCCCACTGCACGCGCAGGCATTCATGCGATCCGATCCCCGGCTGCCAGCGCCGGACATGCAACCACTGTTCTTCCACGTGCCGCTCTACACAGGCGACACGCAAGAACCTGTCACGGCCTCGGCCTACACGCTGTGTGCGGGCGGGGTCAGCCCAACAAGCCGCGGCGAGCTAAGGATTACGGGACCCAACATGGACGACCCCCTCATGCTGGACCCGAACCTGCTTGAAACCGAATACGACGTGCAAACAATCGTCACCAACATCAAGATGATGCGCGAAATTGCCCAGCAACCCGCTCTCGCAGAGATCACCACACGCGAAATCTATCCCGGACCAGAAGTGCAAACGGATGAGGAACTGGCAGACTACGCCCGCAATTCCCTGCAGTCCTATCACCACCAGGTCGGCACCTGCAAAATGGGCCGCGACGAATTCGCCGTCGTGGATCACGAGCTGAAAGTGCACGGCATAGACGGCCTTCGCGTCATCGACGCATCGATCATGCCCATCGTCCCAACTGGCAACACCAACGCGCCGACATACATGGTCGCCGAAAAGGGCGCCGACATGGTCAAGGCAGCGCGCAGTTAGCGGCAGATAGCCTGACAAATACGGCTGCGAGCCCCAACACTCGCAGCCAATCTACCCCACCTCCGCCAATGGCTGTTGCGAGATGCCGGAACTCAGCAACGGCCCGTTCATCCCCCACACCTCCGGCCCCAGGAAATAGCCGGGGTCACTTCGTCGGCGTAGGCACCACTCAGCGCGGCAATCCACTTGTCATCGACCGAAAGCGCTAAGCCGATCGCGTCAGAAGCCAAAACCGCCACGGCAAAGCAATCGCCGCAATGACCAACCCGGAGGTATAGCCAAACCAAACGCCAACCGCGCCAAGCTCCATCCAGAACCCGAACGCATAGCACAGCGGCAACGCAACCGGCCAATACGCGAACAGCGTGATGGCCGTCGGCGCACTCATGTCCGAGATGCCCCGCAGCGCGCCCAGCGCCGTTCCCTGATACCCGTCCGCGATCTGCAACATGGCGACGACAATGAACAGCGTCACCGTCAGCTCGATCACCGCCGGGTCGTCTGACATCGCCTCAGCCATCAGCCGCCCAGCCGCAATGAAAACCACCGCCGCCAAGGCCTGCCACACAGTCACAATGACGAACGACGCCTTCAGGATCGGCCGCAACCGCTCCCTCCGCGCCGACCCGACGGCTTGCCCGACCCGGATCGAAACGGCCCCCGCCATCCCCAGCGGGATCATGTACGCCACGCCCGCCAGCGCGTTGACGATCTGATGCGCCGCCAGCGCCTCGGCCCCAAGCCAGCCCATCATCAGACCCACTATCGCATAGGCCCCGCCCTCACCGGCATAGCCCACGCATATCGGAAGCGCCTCCTTGAACTGCCGCCAGACATCGGCCCACACGACCGCCACCCTCTCACGAAACGCCGCGAGACCCGGCGCCCGGGCAAGCACAACCAGCCCCGCCGCCAGCGAAACACATTGGGACAGAATGCTCGCCAGCCCGGCCCCGAGAATCCCAAGCTCCAGCACGTGGATGAAGACGTAATTCGCCGGTACGTTGAACAGCACACCAAGATACGACAGGCCAACCGCCGTCCACGGCCACTCCACCGCGTCAAACAGCGCCTTCAGCCCGAAAAACAGCGTGAACGGCACCATCCAAAGCGCCATCGACACCCAGTAGGGCAGCAGAATGGCCAACACCTCGTCCGGCTGACCAAGCGGTCCCAGCAGCGGATAAAGCGCCAGCATCAGCATCGCGGCACAGCCACCGCCAATCAGGCACAGCAGCAGGCCAGACCGCAGCGTCGCCGACACAAGCCGCGGATTGTCTGCGCCGTCCGCCTGGCTGATCTGCACCGACATCACGGTAACGATCCCCCACAAGGCCGAAATGAAGATGATCAGAACCGCCGTCGTCACCCCCGCCGCCGCCAACGGCGCCGTCCCAAGGGGGGAGATCATGGCCGTATCGACAACCCCAATCATAAGGGCCGCCGCGAAACCCACCATAAGCGGGACGGCTAAACGAATAAGAGGCATGTATTCCGCGCGCGCGGAGGCCCCGGCAATGTGCAATGGATAAGTCATGATTTCTCGACCGGGCACTTGCCCGGATAATAGGTCGCGGATCGAAGCATCAGCTTCGGGTTGTTAAAGGGGTGTCACCCTTGCGACGGGGAAATCATGGTTACAGGTCCTTCAATGCAGACGTGCGGTCGCATAAGGCGATTCCGCAACGCGATCCAGCAAAATTTCTATGCCTCTTCCGAAATCGCATCCTCGACAATCGTAAGCGCCCGGTCGAGCTCTTCCCGCTCAATCGTCATCGGCGGCGACAGCGTCAGCACATTGCCACCGCTGATCTTGAAGCTCAGCCCGTTCTGCATGCAGCGATAATAGATCCGCTCCGCCGCCTCGGACCCTGTCTCAATCTCGACGCCAAACATCAGCCCACGCCCCCGCACGTTGCTGATAATGCTGCGTGTTTCGGCGAACGCCCGCAGCCGCTCCAACGCATACGCCCCAAGCTCCGCCGACCGCTCCACCAGACCCTCGTCTTCGATCACCTCAATCGTCGCAAGCGCCGCCGCCGCCGTTACAGGGTTCTTCTCGTGCGTGTAATGCCCAATCGCAAAGTCCCCGCAAACGTCCAGGTCCGACCGCGCAATGCACGCCGCAATCGGCAACACGCCCCCACCCAGAGCCTTTCCCATTGTCACGATGTCCGGAACCACCCCGTCATGCTCAAACGCAAACATCCGTCCCGTCTTGCCCAGACCCGTCGGAATTTCATCGAACACCAGCAGAGCGCCATGCCGGTCACACGCCTCCCGCACACGCTTCCAGAACCCGGGCGGCGGCACCAACGGGATCGCCCGCATTGGCTCGGCAATCACCGCCGCGACGTCGCCCTCGCGGCCCAGCACGAACTCGATCATCTTGGCGCAGGCGTTCGCGCTGGCCTCTAGCGTGTCGTGCCCATACGGGCACTGCGTCGGGTGAAACGGCGCCACATGCTCCGCCCCCGGCAACAGCGGCCCGGCGATATGCGACCGGAACGTCGCCTCGCCACCCACCGAACAGGCGCCGAATCCCGCACCGTGATAGCTATCCCAAAAGCTGATCGTCTTGAAACGTCCCGTCGCGGCGCGGACGATCTTCATCGCCACCTCATTGGCGTCCGACCCGCCCGTCGTAAACAGAACCTTGCCCAGATCGCCGGGAGCAATCTCTCTCAGCTTCTCAGCCAGCCGCACCGCCGGCTCATTGGCAAAACGCCGGGGCGCAAACGGTAAATCGTCAAGCTGCCCTTTGATCGCCTCAATAACCCTGGGATGCCCCCAGCCCACATGGTGCACGGAATTTCCGTGAAAATCCATGTACCTGCGCCCCTCGTGGTCCTCGATCCACAGCCCCTCGGCCTTCCGGATGGTCGAGACGCAGGGGCTCGACAGGCTCTGATGCAGGAACACATCCGCATCGCGCCGCAGCAGGTCAGACGACGCCTCCGACACCGTGCTCGCGGTCCACTTCGCCCGCTCGCTCGACGTGTTCGATTCACCTTCCGTGTGCGCAATCCGTGTCGTCATCGCCCCGTCCCGCCATCGCCTCCACCCTGTCTACCCGACAGAGCGAAAGCTGCAACGGTCAGGCAGTCACCGCACGGCTTGCGACACGCGGCGCTCTGGTGCTGCAAGAAAGCCCCAAAGCTCCTCCACCGGCATCGGGCGCGCGAAGAAATATCCCTGCTGAGCGCGACACCCAAGCGCCAACAGCCGCTCCGACGCCGCCTTGGTCTCAACGCCCTCGGCCAGCACGCCGATGCCAAGGGCCCCACTCATCTGAATGATGCTCTCGACCACCTGAGCATAGGTCTCATCCGCATCCATCGGCAAAACCAGTTCCTTTGCGATTTTGATGCGCGACGGCTTGAGCTTCATAAGGCAGACAATTGACGTGTGGCCCGTCCCAAAATCATCAATCTCAATCCTAATTCCCGCCTCTCTCAATTCGTCTAATTGCCAGGCAAGGGCTTCGGTAAGATCGTCGTAAATGGCGTTCTCCAGCAATTCGAGAACAAGCTCCGTTGGATAATCTTCCCCCAACTTTATGAGATCCAATACATAATCCCGCTCCGACAGCATTTCCCGAGGTACATTCAACGAAAGGCGAGGGATCCCAACGCCTGCAGCTTTCGCAGCGCTCAGAGACTCCGATACTTTCTCAAGCATAATGCGGTCGATCTTCGCGAGGTATCCATTGGCGCACGCAACGTCCATAAAGTGAAAGGGAACCTGAAAGGACCCATCATCCAGCCGCCTGCGAACCAATGCCTCCATTCCAATAAGCTCGCCCGTACTCGCGTCAATCTGAGGTTGGAAAAAGGGCTCAAAAGACCGCAACTCGACGGCCTTGAAGATGTCCATCGCTTCGTTTCGGTTTTTCAGAACGCGCTGACGCAGATCTTCCGACGATGCGACCGTTTGGTTGCGCCCACGCGCCTTCGCCTCATAAAGCGCTTCATCCGCATCGGAAATTAATCCACTTAAGGCGACATAGTCACTGATCGATCCAGATGCGAGCCCGATACTCACGGTCACCCTATCAGCAATCGTTGACCGCTGGTGCTCTAATTCCGCATTCCAGATCCTTTGATGCAACTCACGGATCATCGCCTCAAATTCAGCAGGCTGCCCAATATGCAGAGAGATAAACTCCTCACCACCAAAACGCGCAAATATGACGTTTCGGTTTTCAAGACTCTCTCGAACAGTCTTCGCAACCGTTTTTAGGCACCCATCTCCGGCCTGATGCCCGTAATAGTCATTATATGATTTGAAGAAATCAACGTCGATCATCGCTACGGATACCTCGGACGGGCCGGTGATGGCCTCTTCCGCGAGCCTGTCAAAAGACCTCCGGTTATAAAGCCCCGTCAGCGCATCAAGCTCTGCCAGTTCCTTCAGGCGGCTATTTGCCTCCTCAAGCTTCAGGTTCTTCTGATACACCTCTTTCGACAGCATCACCTGAGACGCTTCCGCCTCTTGAATGCGACCAGACGCTGTCCTTGCAAGCTTCCTGATCTGCTGCGCCAAACTGTCCAGTTCGGTGTCTCGCATCAGTGCGGGCGCATCGGCAACATCAAGCGCCTTGATGTCAGGGGTCCACGCAGCCGTCCTCTCGGCCAGGGTCACGATGTAACGCGCAAGGGCACCGTACACGATCCAGATCAGCAAAACGCCAAGCAGAAAGTTCTTGGCGGTGGCAAAAGCGAAATAATAAACCATCCGATTGACAAAAGCCGGCGCGACGATTGAGCGATCAACCGTAATCAATATCATTCCGATTTGCTCCCCCGAAGAAACGTCCTCCGGGGCAAACAAAGGCGTTTCCAGGGTGATCAGATCTTCCCGCGTACTGCGGCCCAAATTGGGAAGCGTCGGCTCGACCTCGCGCTCTCGCGAAATCATGACCTCGCCCTCATTGATAATGGTAACAGCCTTGATCGCGCGCTGGGTAAACAGCCCGCTCGCAACCTGTTCCGCCGCGGGCATATAGAAATTATACACGGCGGAAGACGCCGACGGCGCAACGCTCGTCAAAAACTCCTCCGCCGAATACTCGACCGCGTCCTTTTCCTGGCGCAGGTCAACTGCGATCTGACTAAGCCCCGAGGCGGTCCCCAAAACCAAAGACAGAAACAGGGTGATCTTCGCAAGGACGTGACTCAGACGCCGCGAGGATTGGAGCGATCCGTTCTGCAAAACTCACCGCTCTTCGGATCGAGCCATCACGCCAAGTTCATCGATCTCTTGCTGCAGCCGTGCCGCAACCTCCAGACCACCTTCCGTCTGCCGCGACACCAGCAAATAGCCCTTCGTGACAATCAACGGCTCCGGCTCTGTCACGATCTGCGCGCGCTGCTCTTCCGTGAAGAGATCCCGCAGAAGCGCGAGGCCGACCTCCTCGCTCATCGGATAGACATCGATGCGCCCGGCAACGAGTTTGCGCAGATTGGCCTCATCGCTCTGCGCGGTCTGAACCTGCAATTCTCCGGCCTCGGCCATTTCCCAAAAACCGTCGGTGTACGTGTAGCCCGTCACGGCACCGATCCTGAACGCACTCAGATCCCGGACATCCGACCACTCCGGCAACTCCGTATCCGCGCGCCGAAACAGCACCAGGCGATCCGCAACAACGGGGCCCACATGGATGAACTCCGTTTCACGATCCTCGTTGAAGAACCAATAGGACGACGCGACGTACCGTCCGGTTCGGGTCAGCTCCAAGGCACGCATCCAGGGTTGATACTCGAATTCCACCGAGTAGCCCGCGGCCTCTGCAACCCGTTGCACGTACTCATTCACGATCCCGCCGTCGGGCTGGTTTTCATCCGTGAAGGGCACATACTGCCCGGTCGCTATGCGCAGAACAGTTGCGCCCGCCTGTGTGACACCGCCAACGAGGGACAACATCACAGCCAAAGTCACTAAAATTGTCCGCATATCGCTTGCCTCTCCTCGCATCCCCGAGGAGGTGCTTAGCCCAAAGACCCTAAGCGTCTGCTAAGCAAATCTGGCCATTAGTTGGCGCGCCTGTCGCTATCCAAGCCCGTCCAGCCACGCCCGCCCCAGCCGGGCCGTCGTGGCTGCAAAGCCAGGGGCCAGCGCCTGCGGTTCAGGTGCCTCGATCCGGCTGCCGATCCACGCCAGCAAAGCCATGCGGCGCAGCATCACCAGCGTGTCGATCTCGGCCACATCCGCCGCGCCAAGCACCCGAACGGACTGATAGCCCCGCAGCCACGCCGCCTTCCACGCCGGAACACGCGGATCGTCTTCGATAAAGCTAATTGCGGCGGCGAAGTCGTACATCAGCCAGCCAAACCCGCAATCGTCAAAGTCGATCAGCCGAGTGCCGTTTTCGCCCACCAACAGGTTTGCCAGACGCATGTCGGCATGGATCAGGTTGTACCGCTCCGGCGCCTTGCCATACGCCCCCAGCCGCTCGCGGATCGTCGCCTCCACGACCTCCAGCACGACCCGAACATCGTCCGTCACCTCCGGCGCGTCCCGCCAATCGCCCCACGTCGGCGCCGGCCCGAAAACGGCGCCCACGTCCCAGGTCAGCCGCTCAAACGGCTCCGGCTTTTCCCATCCGATGGCATGCAAATGGCACGTCGCGGCCAGGCCCCCAAGCTCCTCAAACCGCGCGCCGCTCTCGTCCGGTGCCACGCCGTCAACGAAATGAAACAGCACAAGAAACCGCTCAAGCCCCGCCGTCCGCGCCACCTGAATCGCCGCCCCATCCCGGCCAACGTAATATCCCGGGGTCGCCACAGCCCCATCCACTGCAAGAGCATCGATCCATGCCAACTCACACGCGATCGCCCGGCGCGAATGATACCCCTCCCTATGCACGCGCAGGATCGACCGATGCCCGGGTGCCTCAACCAGATACGTCGTGTTCTCCGCCACATTGATCCGCCGCGCCGTCGCGCCCTTAGGCAGATCCCACAACGCCAGCGCCTCCTGCGCGAGCCTGTCGAGACGCCCCAACATGTCCGATCCGTGTTCCATGGCGCCCTTGGCCCTCTGCGATGATCCCGCCACCGTCAAGACCCGGTTTGTATCCTCCGTCGTCCGATGCCACCCTCGCCCGCAAACCACGGGGGGATCGAATGTTCGTCTATCAAGAACTCCTGGCACGCGCCGCACAGGAAAAACCGGTTCGCGTGGGCCTGATCGGCGCGGGTAAGTTCGGCTCCATGTTCCTCAGCCAGGTCCCCACGACCCCGGCGCTGCGCGTCTCCGTCATCGCCGACCTCCGCCCCGACGCCGCCCGCCATGCCTGCGCCGAGGTCGGCTGGTCCGACGCCCAAATCGCCGATGTCGCCTTCACCGATGACGCGATGGCCCTTCTCGCCCGCGACGATGTCGACGTCGTCGTTGAGGCCACCGGAAACCCCGTCGTCGGCATCATCCACGCCCGCAAGGCGATCCACCACGGCAAGCACATCGTCATGGTCAATGTCGAAGCTGACGTCCTCGCCGGGCCCCTCCTCGCCGAAGAGGCCCGCTCGGCAGGGGTGGTCTACTCCATGGCCTACGGCGACCAACCGGCCCTGACGTGTGAGATGGTCGAATGGGCCCGCGCCTGCGGCTTCTCCGTCGTCGCGGCGGGCAAGGGAACGAAGTACCTCCCCAGTTACCACGCCTCAACGCCCGACACCGTGTGGGACCACTACGGCCTCACCCCGGCCCAGGCCGCCGACGCGGGGATGAACCCGCAGATGTTCAACAGCTTCCTCGACGGCACCAAATCCGCGCTGGAGATGGCCGCCATCGCCAACGCAACCGGCCTCACCCCGCCCGCCGACGGCCTCCTCTTCCCGCCCGCCGGGATGGACGACCTCGCCCACGTCCTGCGCCCCACCGAAGACGGCGGGCAGCTCGCGGGCAAGGGCATGGTCGAAGTCGTCTCCTCCATCGAGCGCGACGGTCGCCCCGTGTTCCGAGACCTGCGCTGGGGCGTCTACGTCGTGATCGAAGCGCCCAACGCCTACGCCGCCGCCTGCTTTCGCCAATACGGCATGAACACCGACAGCACCGGCCGCTACTCCGCCATGTACAAACCGTTCCACCTCATCGGGCTGGAACTGAATATCTCCATCCTCTCCGCCGCGCTCCTCGGCAAACCCACTGGAGCCACCCTGTCCTTCGAAGGCGACGTCGTCGCCACCGCCAAGCGCGACCTCACGGCAGGAGAAACGCTCGACGGCGAAGGCGGCTTCACCGTATGGGGGAAACTCCTGCCTGCCAAAACGTCCCTCGCCCTCGGCGGCCTCCCCATCGGCCTCGCCCACAGCGTCAAACTGCGCACGGACATCCTGGCCAACCAGCCGATCCGCTGGTCCGACGTCGACATCGACGAAACCACCGACGCCGTACAATTCCGCCGCACCATGGAAAAACGCTTCGCCTAGACGCCCTGCGCGGAATCAAGGCCGCAGGCCGCCGCGCATCGACGGGCCCACCCGAGGCCCGGCGATATGGTTTCCGCCAGCGCATCGCTCAGAACGACGACGGGACCCATCCATAAAGCGCTCAGACGCAACGTCGGATCGCCGATCCTGGGCCCGCCGATACGCGGCTCCGTTTCACACCCGCTCCTCCGCACCCAGCGCCGCCGAAAGCTCCCGCGCCGCCTGCATCACTACGCTCGCCAGCCCCGGGATCTCCCCATCCTCAATCCTCGCAATCGGCCCAGAGATCGAGATGCCCGCAACAGCCTCCCCCGCCCAGTTCAGCACCGGCGCCGCAATACACCGCATCCCGACATTCTTCTCCTGATCGTCAATCGAAAACCCTCTCGCCCGCACCCGCTCCAGATCCGCCAGCAGCAGATCCGGGTCCGTGATCGTGAACTTCGTGAACCGCTCCAGCCGCGCCTCGCTCAACAGCCGCTCCAGATCCGCGGCCTGCATCTCGGCCAGCAGCGCCTTGCCAATCCCTGACGCGTGCATCGGCGACGCCGACCCGGGTGGGAAAAACGCCCGGATCGAATGGTGACACTCTACCTGGCTGACGAACACCACCGTCCCCCCGCGCGGCACGGCGAGGTTGGCCGTCTCCTCCGTCTCCACCATCAGCTGCCGCAACACCGGCGTCGCGCGATCCACCAGCGACGTCCGCCGCAGATACCGCGCGCCGATCACAAACGCCTGCGCGCCGACATACCAAAGCTGCGCCTCCGGATCGAACTCCACAATGCCCCGCCGCTCCAGTGTGACCAGCACCCGATACACCGTCGCCGGAGACTGATCGAGATTGCCCGCAAGCTCCGACAAGGACGCGCCCTGCAGCGTCGACAAATGCTCCAACACCTCCATCGCCCGATCCAGCGACCGGATGACATTCTGCTCCGTCTTGTCGTCCCAGGCCTTGGGCCGTCCCCGGCTCCGACGCGGTTGAGATTCGGCCATCTGCCAGCTTCCCACGCACTATTGAAATGCGATTTCAACATATGAAAAAATATAGCCCGCTGTAAAGAAACGTTTTTCCACCGCACTCTCCGTTCTGAAAAACGTTTTCAAAAAAATTGCCGCCGCGCCACGACCTGCCTAAAACAGCGGCAGCATTAGGAGGAGCCGAAGACATGAGCCTGCAAAATCCGGTTTTCATACCCGGGCCGACCAACATGCCCGAGGCCCTGCGCCGGGCCTGTGACATGCCGACGATCGACCACCGCTCCGCAGCGTTTCCGACGCTCCTCGCAGCCGCCCGCACGGGCGTCCAGCAGGTGATGAAGGCCACCGACGCCGAGGTCTTCATCTTCCCCTCCACGGGCACCGGCGGGTGGGAAACCGCCCTCGCCAACACGCTGCTCCCGGGTGACACCGTCCTTGCCGTGCGCAACGGCATGTTCAGCCACAAATGGATCGCGATGTGCAAAGGCTTCGGCCTCAACGTCGTCAGCACCGACGTCGCCTGGGGCGAAGGCTTCCCGGCGGACTGGGCGCAAGAACAACTCGCCGCCGACACCGAACACCGCATCAAGGCAGTCCTCGTCACCCACAACGAAACCGCCACGGGCGTCACCTCCGACGTCGCCGCCGTGCGCGCGGCCCTGACATCGGCCAAGCACCCCGCGATGCTGTTCGTCGATGGCGTCAGCTCCATCGGCTCCATGGACTTCCGCTTTGACGACTGGGGCGTCGACGTCGCCGTCACGGGCTCCCAAAAGGGCTTCATGCTCCCCGCAGGCCTCGGCATCGCCGCCTTCTCGGCCAAGGCGATGGAGGCGTCTGCAACCGGCGGCCTCCCCCGCGGGTACTTCAACATCCAGGACATGGCGGCCAGCTACAAAACCGGCGGCTACCCCTACACGCCCGCGTTTGGCATGCTCAACGGCCTGAAAGAAGCCTGCGACATGCTGCTGGACGAAGGCCTAGACTCCGTCTTCGCCCGCCATCACCGCATCGCCAACGGCGTCCGCGCGGCGGTCCGGGCCTGGGGCCTCGACGTCTGCGCCGCCGCGCCGTCGCTCTACTCCGACACCGTCACGGCCATCCGCACCCCCGACGGCTTCGACGCCGGGCGCATCGTGTCGCACGCTGAAACCGCCTACGGCGTATCCTTCGGCGCAGGCCTGGGCGACGTTTCGGGCAAGGTGTTCCGCATCGGCCACCTCGGCAGCCTGACCGACGTCATGACGCTTTCGGGCATCGCCACCGCCGAGATGGCGATGGCCGACCTCGGCCTGAATGTTACATTGGGATCAGGGGTTGCCGCCGCACAGGATGTCTATCGCCGCGGCAAGACCGTGACGCTTTCGGAGGCAGCATGATGAAAGATCTCGTCGACGACCTTCCCACCTATCAGGACATGCTTGACGCGCATGAGCGCATCAAACCCCACATCAACCGCACCCCGGTGATGAAATCCGCGTTCCTCAGCGAACTGTCCGGCGCCGACCTGTTCTTCAAGTGTGAGAACTTTCAGGAACCGGGCGCCTTCAAGGTGCGCGGCGCCGCCAACGCCGTCTTCGGCCTCGATGACGACCAAGCAGCGAAAGGCGTCGCTACGCATTCGTCCGGCAATCACGCGTCGTGCCTCAGCTACGCGGCCATGAAGCGCGGCATCCCCTGCAACGTCGTCATGCCCCGCACAGCGCCCCAGGCGAAGAAAGACACCGTGCGCCGCTATGGCGGCGTCATCACCGAATGCGAGCCGTCCACCACCAGCCGCGAATCGACCTTCGCCGAAGTTCAGGCCAAAACCGGCGGCGACTTCGTACACCCCTACAACGACCCCCGCGTCATCGCCGGGCAGGGCACGTGCTCCAGGGAGTTCATGGAGCAGACCGACGGCCTCGACATGGTCATCGCCCCCATCGGCGGCGGCGGCATGGTGTCCGGCACCTGCCTCACCCTCTCGACCCTCGCCCCCGAGGTTCAGATCATCGCCGCCGAGCCCGAGCAGGCCGACGACGCCTACCGCAGCTTCAAGGCGGGCTACATCATTGCCGACGACGCGCCCAAGACCATCGCCGACGGCCTGCTGGTGCCCCTCAAAGAGCGCACCTGGCACTTCGTCTCGAACCACGTGACCGAAATCTTCACCGCCTCCGAAGAGGAAATCATCGAGGCGATGAAGCTCACCTGGAAGCACCTGCGCATCGTGATGGAGGCGTCCTGCGCCGTCCCCCTCGCATGCATCCTCAAGAACCCCGATTTCTTCGCCGGCAAGCGCGTCGGCGTCATCGTAACCGGCGGCAATGTCGACCTTGACCGCCTTCCCTGGACACTCTGAGCGAGGAGAATCCCCATGAAAGACATGACAGATTACAGTGAGTTCGAAGTCGGTTTTGATGTCCCCGCAGTCCCCGGAATGAACGAGGCCGACATTCAGACGCCCTGCCTCGTGCTCGACCTCGACGCGCTGGAGCGCAACATCAAGAAGATGGGCGACTACGCCAAGGCCCACGGCATGCGCCACCGCGTCCACGGCAAGATGCACAAGTCGGTCGACGTCGCCAAACTGCAAGTCGAACTCGGCGGCGCCGTAGGCGTCTGCTGCCAGAAGGTGTCGGAGGCAGAGGTCTTCGCACGCGGCGGCATCAAAGACGTGCTCGTCTCCAACCAGGTCCGCGATCCGGGCAAGATCGACCGCCTTGCGCAAATGCCGAAACTCGGTGCGCGGACGATCTGCTGTGTGGATGACATCGGCAACGTGGCCGACCTCTCCGCCGCCGCGCAAGAGCACGGCACCCAGATCGAATGCCTCGTCGAAATCGATTGTGGCGCGGGTCGCTGCGGCGTGACGACCACGCCCGCCGTGGTGGAAATCGCCAAGGCCATCGACGCGGCCGAGGGGCTGAAGTTCGCCGGCATCCAGGCCTACCAGGGCGCGATGCAGCACATGGACAGCTACGACGACCGCAAGGCGAAGATCGACATCGCCGTCGCCATGGTGAAGGACGCCGTCGATACGCTGAAGGCCGAGGGGCTGGAGTGTGACATCGTCGGCGGCGGCGGCACCGGGTCTTACTATTTCGAAAGCAATTCAGGCGTTTACAACGAACTCCAGTGCGGCAGCTACGCGTTCATGGACGCCGACTATGGCCGCATCCTCGACAAGGACGGCAAGCGCATCGACGACGGCGAATGGGAGAACGCGCTGTTCATCCTGACGAGCGTCATGAGCCACGCCAAGGCCGAGAAAGCCATCGTGGACGCGGGCCTCAAGGCCCAGTCCGTCGACAGCGGCCTGCCAGTCATCTTCGGGCGCACGGATGTCGAATACGTCAAATGCTCCGACGAGCACGGCGTCGTGTCCGACCCCGATGGCGTTCTGGCGATCAACGAGAAGCTGAAGCTCGTCCCCGGGCACTGCGACCCCACCTGCAACGTCCACGACTGGTACGTCGGCGTACGCGGCGGCAAGGTCGAATCCCTGTGGCCCGTGTCTGCGCGCGGGAAGGCCTACTAATGGACGGAACACAAATGTCCCAACACCAACTCGCGATCGTCCCCGAAGGGATGATCGCCGACATGCTCACCCGCGAAGCCGCGTTTGACGCCGTAGAAAAGGTATTCGCCGCCATGGCCGCGGGCGACGCCTACAACTTCCCCGTCGTGCGTGAGGCCATCGGCCACGAAGACGCGCTCTACGGCTTCAAGGGCGGTTTCGACCGCGCCGGGGGCGTGCTTGGCCTCAAGGCAGGCGGCTACTGGCCCCACAACCTCGAACGCCGCAGCCTGATCAACCACCAGTCGACCGTGTTCCTCTTCGACGCCGACAGCGGGCGCGTGAAAGCCATGGTCGGCGGCAACCTCCTGACCGCCCTGCGCACGGCAGCGGCCTCATCCGTGTCGATCCGCCACCTCGTCCGCAAGGACGCCAAGGTCCTCGGCATGATCGGCGCAGGCCACCAGGCCAAGTTCCAACTCCGCGCCGCGCTGGAAACCCACGCCTTTGAGAAGGTCATCGGCTGGAACTACCACCCCGAGATGCTCCCCTCCCTCGCCGCCGTCGCGGAAGAGGCAGGCGTGCCCTTCGAGGCCGTCGACCTCCCCGGCCTGACTCAGGCGGACGCGATCATCACGATCACCTCCTCCTTCGCGCCGACCCTTCTGGCCGACCACGTCAGCCCCGGCACTCACATCGCCTGCATGGGCACCGACACTATCGGCAAACAGGAACTCGCGTCGGACCTGATGGCAAAAGCCACCGTCTTCACCGACGAGGTCGCCCAGTCGATCTCCATCGGCGAAGCCCAGCACGCGATCAAAGAGGGGCTGATCACCGAGGACAGCGTCAACCAACTCGGCGCCGTCATCAACGGCACCCACCCGGGCCGCACCTCCGCCGACGAAATCACGATCTTCGACGGCACCGGGGTTGGCCTCCAGGACCTCGCCGTCGCCTCCTCCATCGTCGACACCGCCGTCGCAAGCGGACAGGCCACCATCGTCCCGGTCTAACGGTCGGGCCGCACAACACCAACGGGCGTAGGGTGCGCATTATGCGCACCTTCCCCGGGCCACCCCTCAAACCGTCGCAATAATCTGACGATACTCGCGCCCTTTCTCACCGATCCCAAAGCCCTTCTTCTGCCCCGGATACCGGCTGTCGCCACCCTTGTTCTTGTCGCCATTGATCAGGCTGCGCGCATTGAACCAGTCGAAATCGCCGTCCAGCCCCATGTCCGCCAGCAGCCCCTTCCCGGTGAACCCGAACTCCGCCATCCCGCGCACAAGGATCTGCGCCGCCATCCCCGGCTCCGCCACCAACTGCGGACCCTGGATGAAATCCTTCCCGAAAATATCCCCGTATTTCTGATAGTTATGGCGCCCCGTGATCTGCACAAACCCGCGTCCCTTATACAGCTCCCCCTCAGCCGCGCTGCGATTGCCCAGCCGACTGCCATACGTCAACTGAGTCTCCGTCGGCCCCCAGATCTCTTCCATGAACTGGCCCAGATTGGTCTCGTGATAGGCCGTCGCAAGGATGTACGCCTGATGCGACAGATCGTTGACCTTGTTCGCAACGCACGCCTCCAATATCGCCCTCACCGCCCCGGCCCGCGTCTTGCGCATGGCCGCACCGCCGCCTTCAAGCTTTGAGATCTTCTCGGCAATCCGCTTGATCTCAGCATCCGTCAGCTTGGCCCCCGGGCTCGCCCTCGCCGCGTCCGACGCTTTCATTCCGGCAGGCAACAGCACCACCGCCCCCACCTTCAGACGCCGCGCGCTCTCTTCATCGAAGGCGGTGCCATCCTCCGCCCGCAACTCCCGCCAGCGCGACCGATCGCCCAGATGCTGCAACGCGATCTGCGCCAGCGTCTGACCCCGTTTGACGATCACCTGCTCGGGCACAGCCCCGGGGGTCTCAAGATGCACGTCACCCCGATGATCCTCCCGCAGCGCCAGACCCAGCCGCTCGCTGACCTCCGCCACCTCGACCCACGTGCGCTCAAACCCCTCCGCGTCCGTCGACCGCATGATCCCAAACCGCAGCACCGGGTCCGAGATCTGCGCCGACACCGCATCAACCACGGGCGCAGGCCAGCCACGATGCGCAACCAGATGATCCAGATCCACCCAGATCCGCCCATCCAGCGCCGCCCCCCGCAACGCCTGACCATCCAACGTCACCGTCTCCGACGGCACCACCTCGTCCGGGCCACCGGGCTCTGCCGCCATCGGATGCTTCAGCGCCGTCAGGACCTCCTCCGCCCTCGCGCGGAAACTGTCCCCAACCTCCTGATACGAGCGCCCGGGGTCCCACTCGACCACCATCGGGTCCCACTTTCCGTTCTGCGTGATGCCCAGATTGGCCTGCACTTCGCCATGACCCAGGACAGTGCTCCGCGTCACGGCGATCCCATAGCGCAGGCACAGCTCTGCCACGACCTGCGCCATCGTCTCCCACTGTACCCTCGTGATCGGGAACGGCCCCGGCTTGAACGGCCGCTCCCTCGCATCGCCCCCCATGGCGCACAGCGCGAGCCCGATCGAGTTGCTGTTCGACCCCCGCGTATGCGCCGCATACCGGCGCAGCGGAGGCACATTCGCCGTGATCGCATGCGTCCCCCGATGCAGCTCGCCATCCCCGTCGATCAGAATGTGATAATGCTTCTTGTCCGACGCGCTGGGGTTATGCGCCCCGCCAGTCCAGTGCAAAATGATCCGCTTCATCTCGGCCGACGGCATCCAATCCGCCGGAACCTTGCGCCCCGCCACTCCGGCGACCGGGGCCACCGGCCCCGCCGCGCTGCCACCGCCACCGCCGCCAACAATCCCGGCCAGGGCGCCATGGGTGTTCGGCCCCATGATCCCGTCAACCGCCAGCCCACTCCGGCGCTGAAACGCCATCACCGACGCCCGGGTGATCGGCCCGAACAGCCCGTCCACGCCAGCCCAATGCAGCACCCCCTGCAGCGTCAGCCCAGCCTGCAAGGCGCGCACATCCTCACCCTGCATCATCGGCAGCGTGTACTTCAGCAGTCTGGAATACGCGGCCAACATCAGCTTGCCTCCCCCGCCAGCGCCTCGTCCACCAGCGCCAACAGCCGCGCCAGCGTCGCCTCCGGGTCGGTCGTCTTGTGAACCACGCTGCCCAACAGCTCCAACCGCTGCAAACCGCCCCTTGCGGCAGCCTTCGACTGCACCGAATCCAGCGCCGCCACCAGGTCATCGCCGCCAAGCGTGCTGCCAGTGGCAGCCGCTAGTGCAGCCCAATCTGACGCCAGCGCCCGACGCACGGCGGCATCAACCCAACCCTCCAGCGCCGCATCGAACGCGGCCCGATCCGCGAACCCGCCGCCCGCGCGCGCAAACAGCTCATCCGCTTCGGTCGAGAGCATGTCGGACGCCGCAATCACCCCGCCCCCGGGCAACGCAAAATCGCCCAGCTCGGACAGGTCCGTCACCAGCGAAACGCCCGGCGCCGTCGCCCGATACGCCACATGCCGCCAACGTTGAGACGCCGCCGTATCCAGCCGCAGCCCCGCCGCAAGCGCGCCCTTGGCCACCGCACGCAACGGCCCGCCACTCAACGCGCCGCCCAGCGCGTCCATCGCGTCGGCGACAGTGTTGGTGACAAGGTCCACGGAACCCGCCGCCTCAAGCGCCGCACGGGCCGCCGCCAAATCCGCGGGAGAGCCCCCGCTCGCCTGCACCGCCTCCAGCGCACCACGCAACTGCGCCGACGCCGCACTCGCGGCAGTCCCGACCCCGGCCATATCCTCCGGCCACAGCGGCGCCGCATGCACGCTCAACTCCGCAAGACTCAGGCTCCGCTGCATCTGTTCGACCAACGCCAGATGCGGACCTGTCGCGACGGGGGACTGCGCCTCCCCCGACATGATCCCAAGCAGTTCGTCCTGCATCATCTTCGCGCGAAGCTCGGCGTTCGGCTCCTGCTGCGCATTGGCAAGGACCGTCGCAAGGTTCTGACGCTGCGCCGCGTCATGCTGCTGGATCGCCCCAAGCGCACCATACTCGGCCTGCGCCAGAATGGCCTGACGCTCCGTCCGCCGGTCCTCGCGGAACATGTTGGCCACGGAATCCACCAGCTTCGTGAGAAGGTCATAAACCAACTGCGCCGAGAACCCGCCGATAAACGCCAGCAAAGCCGACGACAGCACCCCCTGCTCCAGAAAGTCACTCAGCGGCTCGGCGAGCAGAATGCCAGAGAAACCGCCCAGAAAAATCCGCACGTAATAGGTCGAAGCAAGGCGCATGTCGTAACGCCCCTCGCGGATGTAGCTGAAGCTGTCATAGATCGACGAATACGCCGCCCCAAGCATCCCCAAGGCGCCAAAAAACAGGAAAATGCGCAGAAGGATCGGCCGCCGAAGCTCCTGACAGTTCTGATAATGCTCACGCACCGCGGCGTCGAAATCCACCTTAACATCATCGTCATCGATGGTGTCCTTGACCGCCTCCAGCTCTTCAACACTGAACCGGCAACTGCCCTGAAGGTACTCGACCACCGGCATGAAATATGGGGTCTCGACGCGGGTCCCGACTTGCGCTGCGGGCGGGGGCGTGGGCTCGCCAAAGACCTTGGCCTGCGCCGCGTCATAGCCCGGCGGCAGGTCCACGTGGCTGTAATGCGACAGCCCAAACCCGAACAAACCGGCCAGCACAAACGATGCCACAATCAGCCAGAGGATCGAATTCAGCGGCGCCAGCCGCCGCCACCATCCCCTCAGGTTGCGGTACTCGTGCAGCTTCTCGATGGTCTCCGGAAAAGCGGGCGCAACCGCCCGCGCCAGCGCGTGATGCAGCGCCATCACGTCGCCGATGGGCACTGCGGCGCGGTCGTCCGCCTCTAGATCCAGCGTCTTCAGCAGCGCCGCTTCCGGCAGCTCCTTATCGATCCCCCGGTCGGCGATATAGCTGACCATCGCCTGCGCCTCTTTGTAGAGGCGGTGCTTGAGCTCGGCTGGCGTCTCCATCGTCACCTCCTCAACCGCACGGGCTGACAGCCGCGCCTAGCGGCGCCCCGTCCTGATTGGCTCTCAGATCGCGCTCAATCGCGGCCGTCACGCCCGCGATCTGGCCGCTCTGACGCTCCAACGGCCCCGCAAAGGCCGCCATCAGATTGCGCGCGTCCTGCAATTGCTCGCGCCCATTCAGGAAGCCCGCGCACAACTCCGCGTCCGTCGCCAACGGCAAACACGCCCGCGCCAGCGCCCGATCCGCCTGCACAAGCGACGTCGCCGTATAGGCCGCGACAAAGGCAGTCCCCTCGTCTCCCGCACCCGTGTTCGCCCGGCACAGCCGCCGGGTCACCGCTGCGCTCCGCGTCTCAATCGCCCGCACCACGGCCACCCGCTGCGCATTTTCCGACGCGCTGTTGCTGGTCAGCCTGCGCAAACTCGCCTCCGCCTCCCGCACGGCGACCAGATCCGCAAAGTTCTCCGCCAGAACCCCATTCCGACGCTCGACCCCGCCAGCGTTCAGCGCCGATGCCGAGGCCCCGACCTCCGGCGCAATCGCCCTCGCCTGTCCCAATTGGCCGGTCTGCAAATAGACCAGCCCCTCCAGCAGCGAATAGAACCCCGCAACCGCCGGGCTCAGCCCGCTCCTGTCGCCCGACACAGCGGCAAGCGTCCGGCTAAATCGCCCGGCCCGCACGCCCACGCCATCCGCCGCGACAGCCGCCCGAAACTCGGCATCATACGTCGCCTGAACCTCCGCCACGCGGGCCACGTCCGGGCCGCTCAGCGGGCCACCTTGCGTCCCCGGACATCCGGCAAGCACCGTCACCATGGCCAACGCCAGCAATATGCGTGTCATCCCCGTTCTCCCCTCAAACCAAATCCCGAATGGCCGCCTCGACCGCCTTCGTCAGTTCACCCGCGCCCAGCGCCTGCGGATCGTCCGCCGCCAAAGCCTCCGCCAGCACCCGCCGCACGATGCTGGCCAGGTCATCGCCACCCGCATCGCGCCCCAATCGCTCAACCGCCGCGTCAACCGCCTGCCCGACCAGAGCCTCGACCCGCTCTTTCAGGAAGGCCTCCGGATCCGCTGCCGCTGCCGCCACGTCCTCCAGCTTCAGCCCGTGCCGCGACAGCACCCCCAGCGCCTCATCCGCAATCTCCAGCGCCGTGAGGGCCGTCAGCGTCTTCGGCACCCCGTCGCCCTTGAGAACCGACGCCACCGCCCCGATCACCACGCCCATGTGCCCCGCCTCATGCAGCCGCTGCCACACGGGCCGGTCCGCCGCCAACCGCTCCGCCAACAGGCGCAACATGTCCTCCACCGCCCCCGGGGCCAGCTTTGGACGCCTCTCGGCAATCGCACCCGCCAGGCCCGTCAGATGCGGCAAAAGCCCCAGCACAAACGCCCCGTCCGGCGTGTCCTGCGGATAAAGCTGCCCCAGCATCTCTTCAAAAATCCGCACCGCCCCGTCGCGATCCAGCCCCGTGCGCAGCACCTCCGGCATATGCCCGAACAGCACCTCCGCCACTGCCTGCGCCCGCTCACTATCCCCCGCGAGCAACACATCCGTCCGCGCCCTCGCAATGGTGAACACCTCGATCATCAGCCCGCGCGCAAATCGCTCGCCCCCCAGGCCCTCCAACTCCGCCAGCACCGCCTGCGTCTGGCCCGACGTCACCCGCCGCGCGAGGTCCTGCAGTATGACCTCCGCCCGGCTCAACGCCGCATCCTGCCCAACCGTCGGCACCACCGCCGCCATCTGCGCCATCAGATCCCGGAACACCGGCGCAATCAGATCATTGCTCTGCACCGCCCCCGACTGCCCCACTGTCGAAATCACCGCCTCCAGCAGGTCCGCCATAAACCGATCCCCGTCGAGCTTTTCGCCCAACAGCGCCCCCGCATTCTGCGTCACCCCGCTCAGAACCGCGCTGAATACATCCCGAAACGCCTGCTCCTGCGACAACGGCTCCGCCGTCCCGATATGGCGGCCAATCACGCCCACCGTGTTCTTCAGCGCGCCGAAAACCGGTTGCAGCCGGGCGGGCAACGTCGTCGGATCAGCGGGATCATAGCTGCCATCATCCAGCCCCTTCAGATCCGCCAGCAGATCCACAAGATACGGATCCTCCGCGAGGCTGCCGACCCAATCCGACACCACCGCCGTGAACCCCTCGTGCGACGCAATCCGCGCCACGAAATCGTCCCCGAACTCCTGCCTCGCCCGCCCCAACGCCCCAAACAGCAGCGCCGCCGCCGGGTTGTCCGTCGCCTCCGCCCCATGATCCGCCGCCGCCACGGCGACCGACCCGACAAGCATCTTCAGAACCCGCTTCGGCCCGTCCGTCTCCAGATCTGTCCGCGTCGCAAACTCCCGCAACACACTGGACAGGATCACTTTATTCGACGACCGCGCGAGGAAGATGCTCGCATTCTCACCCAGAAAATCGACAAGCGTCTCCGCCGTCGCTCGCAAAACCTGCACGCCCTCCGGCTTGCCCCCAGCGGCAGCAGAGCGCACCAGAAACCGGTCAATCCCGGCCTGATCCACCTCAATATCCGGCAGATCCGCCGCCCCCTCCTGCCGCCGAACCTGATAATACAGCCCCATAAAGCGCCAGAACATGTCCGCATGCCGCTCCTGCTCCAGCGGCTCACCGGTCAGCGGGTCAATATTGTCGTGAAACAGATCGAACTGCTCGCGCAGCCCACGCGCCTCCAACGCAGCGCGAAACACCGGGTTGTCGCGAAACGCCTCCAGCATCCGCTTCGGATCCTGCGTCGGGTTTTCCACCAACGACGGCGGCAAAGCAGGCAGTAAAAGCGGCAGCGGATCGTCCAGCCGCCCGGTATCGCGAATATCGATAACCCGCTGGCGCAAATGCAAAAAACTGCGCACGGCGGACAACGCCAAAGGAATAAGGGTCACCGGAACGGCCACAATAAATATCTCGAAAAAATCAATTCAATTGACGTTACGGTAAGCCCAATTCGCGCACATGGCAATTTTTTCCTGCCCGCCCCTCCTGACACGTCCTGTCAGGAGGCACCCTTGAACCCCCGCCCGATCCGACCGATCTTGCGGTCATGCACAACAACTCGCCCGAGCAAATGCCCGCCCTTCACGCCGCGCCGCCACCCCCGCGCGAGCGCGACAAACTCGAAGGCGGCAAGGCCTTCGTCATGCAGACGGAGTTCAAACCGGCGGGCGACCAGCCCACCGCCATCGCCGAACTCGCGCAGGGCGTGAACGAAGGCGAACGCAACCAGGTCCTCCTGGGTGCCACCGGCACCGGCAAGACCTACACCATGGCGAAGGTGATCGAGGAAACCCAAAGACCGGCGATCATCCTCGCCCCCAACAAGACGCTCGCAGCACAATTATACGGCGAATTCAAAGGCTTCTTCCCCGAAAACGCGGTCGAATACTTCGTGTCGTACTACGACTACTACCAGCCCGAGGCCTACGTTCCCCGCTCCGATACCTACATCGAGAAAGAGAGCCAGATAAACGAACAGATCGACCGGATGCGCCACTCCGCCACCCGGGCGCTGCTCGAACGCGACGACGTGGTCATCGTCGCCTCCGTCTCTTGCATCTACGGCATCGGCTCCGTCGAAACCTACGGCGCCATGACGCAAGACCTGCACGCGGGCCGCGACTACAACCAGCGCCAGATCATGGCCGACCTCGTGGCCCAGCAATACCGCCGCAACGATCAGGCCTTCCAGCGCGGCTCCTTCCGCGTGCGCGGCGACGTGCTGGAGCTCTGGCCCGCCCACCTCGAAGACCGCGCCTGGCGCATGTCCTTCTTCGGGGAAGAGCTTGAGGGCATTACAGAATTCGACCCCCTGACAGGCGAAAAGACCGACACGTTCGACCGCATCCGCGTCTACGCGAACTCGCACTACGTGACCCCCCGCCCCACGCTCAACCAGGCGATCAAGGGGATCAAGGCGGAACTCCAAATCCGCCTCGACCAACTCGTCGGCGAGGGCAAACTGCTCGAAGCCCAGCGCCTTGAACAGCGCACCAACTTCGACCTTGAGATGATGGAGGCGACGGGGTCGTGCAACGGGATCGAGAACTACTCGCGCTACCTCACGGGCCGCGCGCCGGGCGAACCGCCCCCCACGCTGTTCGAGTTCATCCCCGACAACGCCATCGTCTTCGCCGATGAAAGCCATGTCTCGGTCCCCCAGATCGGCGGCATGTATCGGGGCGACTATCGCCGCAAGTTCACCCTGGCAGAACACGGCTTCCGCCTGCCGTCCTGCACCGACAACCGCCCGCTGAAGTTCGAAGAATGGGACGCGATGCGCCCGCAATCCGTCTTCGTCTCCGCCACCCCGCAGAACTGGGAACTGGAGCAATCCGGCGGCGTCTTCACTGAACAGGTGATCCGCCCAACCGGGTTGCTCGACCCGGAAGTCGAAATCCGCCCCATCGAAATGCAGGTCGACGACCTCCTCGACGAAATCCGCCGTGTCACCGAACGCGGCTTCCGCACGCTTGTCACAACGCTGACGAAGCGCATGGCCGAGGACCTGACCGAATACCTGCACGAGCAGGGCATCAAGGTCCGCTATATGCATTCCGACATCGACACCATCGAACGCATTGAAATCCTTCGCGATCTTCGCCTCGGCGCCTTCGACGTCCTCGTCGGCATCAACCTGCTGCGAGAGGGGCTCGACATCCCCGAATGCGGCCTCGTCGCCATCCTAGACGCGGATAAAGAGGGCTTCCTGCGCTCCGAGACCTCCCTCATCCAAACCATCGGCCGCGCCGCCCGAAACGCCGACGGCCGCGTCATCATGTACGCCGACCGCATCACCGGCTCGATGGAGCGCGCGCTGGAAGAAACCAACCGCCGCCGCGAAAAACAGATCGCCTACAACGAGTTACACGGCATCACCCCAGAGACGGTGAAGAAAAATGTCGAAGACGTCCTGGCGGGTCTCTACCAGGGCGACACCGACCAATCCCGCGTCACAGCCAAGGTCGACAACCCCCTCCACGGCGGCAACCTAGAAACGGTCCTCACCGGCCTCCGCACCGACATGCGCAAGGCTGCCGAAAACCTCGAATTCGAAGAAGCCGCCCGCCTCCGAGACGAAATCAAACGCCTCGAAGCCGTAGACCTAGCCGTCTCCGACGACCCCCTAGCCCGCCAATCCGCTGTAGAAGCGGCGTCAGAAGCCGCCGTCAAGTCGAAGGGCCGGAGCACAGCAGGGAGGCCGGGGCAAAGGGGCGGAAACGTCAAACGCCGCAAGCGATAGGGTGGGCGATCTGCCCACCATCCTTCGCCTTTAACCCACGCGGGCGGTGGGCAAATTGCCCACCCTACTCTCCGAATGTGCCGTCTATCTCTTCGCCTGACCATTGCGCATCGATGCGACCCTCCCGGATGTCGCGATGGATCGACGACAACGCCCAATCCGCTGGGCGTGCAACATACCCATGCTTCACCGGATTGCCCCAGCAATACCGAAGATGCGCTTTGAAATCGGCCTCATCCCGGATCGCATGCTCCCAAAATCGGCGTTGCCAAACGCCTTTCTCGCGTCGCCGCTCCTTGCTCATCGACCGCCGATTGATCGAGAGTCCGCGCGAGAAGCGAGCCTTTATCCTGCGCCACCGTTCGGAATACCCGTCATCCCCGGGCGGCAATGTCCAGACGGCATGCAAGTGATTGGGCAAAACGACGATCGCTTCCGTTCGAACCGGCGCTTCGGCCGTCGTCGCCGCATACGCCTCTCGCAACACATCCACGTGCTGGACAAGATCCGAGCGCTCGTCCGAAGCCAGTCTCAGCGTGAAGAAGTAAGTCCCGCCAGCCACCCTCACTCGTTTGTAATTCGACATTCCGGCAGGGTCGA
>JBCCXY010000003.1:0-85725 GCA_039190895.1 Pseudomonadota bacterium
CGCCGCTGCTCAGCGTGCCGTGGCTAAACCGTGCGTTTGTTTTCTTCAACCACGACGATATGCGGCGGCGAAAGCTGGAAGCCAGAATTGTTGGGCTCCTGATCACCATCATCCAGAACCGCGACCGTTATGGCTGCGCCTGCGGCCGCGCCCACAGCCGCCGCAAGCAGCGTTTGCCATGGCGGTGGCTTTGTTGGGTTGCCATTTGACATGCCTGTTTCTCCTCTTTGTTATTGCTTGTCGAGTTTGGGGTCGTGGACCTCTTGCCCCTCGACGGTGATGGAGCCCTGCTGGATGTCGTTGAGCGCGTTGATGCAGCGGATGAGGGTGGATTTGCCGGAGCCGGAGGGGCCGATGATGCAGATGACCTCCCCCTTCATGACGTCGAAGGTGACGCCCTTGAGGACTTCGAGGTCGCCGAAGGATTTGCGGACGTCCTTGAGGGAGATGATGGGTTGGTCGGGGGTCCAGGTCATGTGGGCGCTCCGGTTGAATTTGATGCGATGAGCCGCGCTATCGATGGGCCCTGGTGTCGCCGTCGATCTGAGCGGCGCGCTGGTGGTGACGTATCGCCGGGCCTGGGGAGGGCCCGTCGATAGCGCGGCGGCCTGCGGCCGTGATTCCGCGCTGGGTGAGGCGTTCCACCGTCATAGTTTCACCGCGAAACGGCGCTCGAGGCCGATGGTGATGCGGGCGATGGGGTAGCAGTAGGCGAAGAACATCACCAAGGCGAAGCCGTAGAAGGGGACGAGCAGTTCGGGGTGGTTGTCCTCCGCCTCCATCGCCTGACGGCTGAGGGTGATCAGCTCTTCCACGCCGAGCAGCGAGCACAGCGGTGTCGCCATCGTGAGGATTGCATACCAGTTCATCCAGGGCGGGATCATCCGCTTGAAGCACTGCGGCAGGATGATGCGCCAGAGGGTTTGGCGGCGGGTGAAACTGAGAGACTCGGCGGCCTCCCATTGGGCGGACGGGACAGAGTTGACGGCGCCGCGGACGATTTCGGAGATATTCGCCATGATCGGCAGGCTGAGGCCGATGACGGCTTTCATCCATGCGGGGACGGGGATGATGAGGCCGAAGACCGTGATTTCGAACGGAAAGGCCAGTAGGACGATGAACAGCAGGACCAGCCACGGCGAGTTACGGAAAAGCTGGGTGATGAACCATGAGATGCGCCGCGCGAGGCCGCTTTTGGAGATCTGGCCAAGGCCCAGCAGGATGCCTGCAAACGTGCCGATGAGCATCGCGAAAAGCGAGATCAGGATGTTGAACAGGAACCCACTTTTGACAAGGAACGGCATCCAGCGGCCCAGCGCCTCGAACGCGTCGCCGGTGGTGAAGCCGCCCTGTGCGAAGGCCGCGAGCGGCCACGCCAGCAGGATCCCGGCGAGCCAGAGCGGCGGGATGGAGGCGAGCCAGCGGACGAAGAACATCTCATCATAGACCGGGCCGCTCAGCCGGTAGGGCTTCAGCACCGGCAGGTCGGTGCGGTGAAAGGGGATCGGTTTACTGGCCATAACCCGGTATCCGCATGCGTCGTTCCCAGTTGTTCATCCCGAAGACGAGGATGCCGACGAGGCCGATATAGACGACGAACAGGAGCAGCATCGTGGGGTTCTGGGCGGACGGAAAGTCGTTCCAGACCGAGACGCTTTCGTAGAGCAGCTCGGGCACCGCGATGGCGTAGGCCTGCGTCGTCGTCTTCACGAGGTTCACGAGGTTGTTGTTGAGCGCCGGGATCGAAACCCGCAGCGCGAGGGGGAACACGACGTTCAGGAACGTCTGGGTTCGGGTCATGCCGAGGGACTCGGATGCCTCACGCGTGCTGTCGGGGACGGCTTCGATGCCGGCGCGAAAAATCTCGACGTTGAAGGCGCCTGCGAAGAACGACAGCGAGATGATCGCCCAGCCGACGTTGGAGATGATGGGCACCTCAAGCCAGCCGTCGGGCGAGTAGCTGGGGGTGAACTGCCCCAGCGCGAAGTAGAAGAACAGCAGTTGCACCAGCGGCGGGGTGTTTCTGAAGAACTGGATGTAACCCTGCACGATGTCGCGCAAAATCCGGTTCGGGGAGCCTTGCGCCCACGCCCCGACGAGGCCGATGACGACCGAAAAGATCACGCAGGCGACCGAGAGTTTTACGGTCATCCACAGGCCGGACAAGATGCGTCCGGCCTGCTTTGCCTCATAGACCCAGATGAAGTTC
Organism: Pseudomonadota bacterium; assembly: GCA_039190895.1. Taxonomy (GTDB): domain Bacteria; phylum Pseudomonadota; class Alphaproteobacteria; order Rhodobacterales; family Rhodobacteraceae; genus Ovoidimarina. Next base: position 2,210 of record JBCCXY010000003.1, read on the forward strand.
CAGCGCGGGTACTCGGCTGCGAGTTCGCGGAAGAACTCCTCAATTCCCGACACGTGTTATTCGGGCTGGGGGGTCGTCTGCTTCAGGGTTTCCTGTTGATTGGCAAGGAACGACGTGGGCTTGATGCCCCACTTTTCCTCCAGCTCGATCAGCGTGCCGTCGATGTGCCAGTTGTACTGAAGACCGGACATGAAGTTGCCGAAGATGCAGTCTTCTTCCGCTTTCGGCACGGCGAGCGCCCAGGGGCTGTCGTCTTCGGATGCGAGCGGCATTTCGAAGTCGTCCCAGTTTCCGGACGAAATGTCCGAGCCGATGGAGGAATCGTCATAGACGTAGGCAACGCACTTCTTGTCGCGGAGCGCCTGCTTGGCTTCGGCGGTGCCTGCGAATGCCACGACTTCAACGCCATAACGGTCTTCGACGATCTGGTTGTAGAACGCGCCCTGGATGCCGCAGACGGGCTTGCCGGACAGGTCTTCCCACGCGGTGAAGGCAAGCTCTTTCGGGGCCATCACGTTGGTGCCGGAGGTGTAGTAGTTGGGGCCGACGATGCCCACGATCTCACGCCGGTCGGGGCGGTCGGTCATGGTGGCGATCATCAGGTCGATCTGGCCCTGTTCGAGGAATTGCATGCGGTTGGAGCTGACGACGGCCATCAGCTCAAGCTCCACCCCCATGGCGTCGGCGACGAGTTGGGCCATATCGGCTTCCATGCCGATGATGGCGCCCGAGGTGTCGCGGTAGCCCCAGGGCTTGTAGTCGGCCTTGGTGCCGACGACGAGGGTGCCACGCTCCATCACCTTGTTCCAGGTGTCGTTGGTGCAGGCGGCGGCGACCGAGCTGGCGGTCATCGCGGTAAGGGCGAGGCCGGTCGCGGCCGCGTTCAGAATGGTCTTCATGTTACACTCCCGTTGTGATGCGTCTGGCGCACCTTTTGGTTTTTTGTGGCATGTCGTGAATGCCTTGGATGACGCAAACATAGCTCGGGGTGTCGGTCAAGCGGCGGAACGCGTCAGCGGTGCGTTCCCTTTTGAAACTGTCGGTAGGGTGGGCAATCTGCCCACCGTTCCGGCACGCGCGGCGTAGCGCCAGAGTGCGAAGGCCCCTATCTGTGATGCGGGGGCAGGAAAGGCGAGTGGATGAAGCGTGTATTGATCGGGCTGGCTGTATTGTGCGTTGGGGCGGGCGTGTTCGTTGCGAGTGACCCGACTTACGTGAAGGCCACGTCGGAGCGCTTTGAAACTGTTGAGCCTTCTTTGACTTCGGTGGAAGAGCGTGGGGCGGCGTATTTCGCGTTTGGTGACTTTGGGGCGCTGGATTCGGATACCCTGCGCGTGTCGGCGTCGCCGTGGAAGCTGATGGTGGCCGGGATCGCCCTACGTGAGGTCGAGGGTGACTTGAGCCGGGTGGGCGAGGTGGACGTCGCCGCTGTGTTCCGGCGGTTTGGATTTCATTCTCCGCAGAGTCTTGGGAACTGGCCCGAGGGGCTGCCGATGCCGGATATGTCGGTCCCGTTGGGGCAGAATGTCGGGCTGGCGGGTCGGGCTGTGCCGCCCTTGCAGGTGACGGTGGCGAACCTTGGCTGCGCGTCCTGCCATGCGAGCGTGATGTACGACGCGGACGGGATGCCGGACACGACTCGGGTTTGGCTGGGGATGCCGAACGGGTCGATCAATCTGGAGGCCTATCTGGTCGCGCTGTTCGAGGGGTTTCGGGATCACGGGGATGATCCTGATCTGATGATGAGCGCGGTGGAGGCGCTGTTTCCGGAGACCTCGTGGCAGGAGAAGATGACGCTGCGGCGGTTCATTCTGCCTGCCGTGATGGGCGAGGTTGTCGAGCGCGACGCCGCGTATGGGCGGCTGCTGCCGTATCGGGGGAGTTTGCCGGGGGCGACCAACGGGTTGGATTCGTTGAAGAACCGGCTGGGACAGATCCCGGAGACGGGGCTGGTGGAGGAGAGTGTGTTCAACTCTGTCCCCGATCTGGGCGGGCGGTTGTGGCGGCGATCTCTTCTGAACACGGGAACGTATACGGTGCCCGGCATAGATCATCGGGCCGAGACGGTGGCGAGTGATATCGACGCCGAACACCGGCGGGAGCTGGCGTCGATCGTGGCGTATTTTACTGTGCCGAGCATGGGGGTGACGAACGAGGTGGCGGAGGCGCATATCGGCGAGGCAGAGGCGATTGCGGCGTGGATGATGGACTATGCCCCGCAGCCGTTTCCGGGGCAGATCGACGGTGGTCTGTTGGAGCGGGGGCGTGAGGTTTACGTCGAGGGGTGCGCGTCGTGTCATGGGACGTATGACGCGAGTGTGGAGGCCCCTGCCCTTGTGTCCTTCCCGAATTGGGAGGGCGATGTGGGGACGGATCGGCGGCGGATCGAGCTGACCGGGGAGGAGCTGGCGTCGGCGGTGAATGCTTCGTCCTACGGTGGGTATATCGATGCGCGGGCGGCGGAGGCGTACACGGCCCCGCCGTTGACCGGGATTTGGGCGAGCGCGCCGTATCTGCACAACGGGAGCGTGCCGACTTTGTGGCATCTGATGCGGCCAGAGGCACGGCCGGAGCGGTTTTGGGTCGGCGGGCATGCGCTGGATCTTGAGCGCGTGGGTCTTGCTGGGGTGGATGACGGTGCCGGGGGTTGGGGGCCCTTGCCGGGGTATGAGCCTTGGGCGATTTCGGAGGAGATTAATACCAGCGCTTTCGGGCTGGGCGCCGGGGGGCATGCGGTTGGGTTTGAGGGGCTGAGTGAGGCGGATAAGGCGGCTTTGCTGGAGTATCTGAAGTTGCTTTAGCCCGGAGGCGCGCCATTGACGGGCCCTCGACCGGCGATCTTCCCGGTGTTCTGCGATCTTTATCTCGGTCGTGTCGCCGTCGATCCGAACGACGCGCTGATGGCTACGTATCGCCGGGCCTGGGGAGGGCCCGGCGATGGCGCGGCGGCCGTTGGCCTTGATTCCGCGCCGCGAACTGTTCGACCGTTTTTAGGGTCTTATGAGTTTGTCTGGGCTGAGGCGGGCCTTGGGAGGCTGTGCTCTCCCGGGATGAGGGCCGACGCGGAAGACGTTGATCAGGATTTGGTTTTCGGGGATTTTCAGGATGCTGCAGACCTCGGCGTTCGCGTTGGGGTCGTCGGCGAGGGCGGCCATGGGCCAGGCGGCGAGGTCGGCTTCGGTGAAGGCGAGCCAGAGGTCGTAGAATTGGCGGCCCGAGGTGAGGCGGTCTTCGCCCTCGGGGCGGTGGAAGGCAACGATGCCAGTGGATGTGATGGTTTTGCCGTATTCGGCGGTGATGGTTTTCGTCAGGCCGATCTTGTCGAGCAACGTGAAGACGGGGTTCGACAGGGCGATGCCGGCGCCGAGGGCTTCGATGCCGGACATGGCGAGGGCTTCGGCGGAGAGGCCGTCTTGCGACCAGCCCGGGTGGCTGGGTTTGAGGCGCATCCAGTGGCGGAGTTCATCGCGGAAGGCGCGGTCGCGCATGATGGTGAGGCTGGTGGCGTCGTTGAGGCGGGCGAGGGCTTCGATGGTGTCTGCGTCAACAGTGAGCGCGGCATCGTCGCGGGCGTGGCAGAGTTGGTTCAGCGCAGTGGTTTGCGCGTCGGTTGGGGCGGAGAACCCGGCGCGGTAGCTGGTGCGTCGGGTGATCGGGCGCTCGGGCGGGGTGGCTTCGCCTGACGAGAAGGCGAGGCGGACTTCGTCGGCGGCTTCGGTGGCGCGGATTGTGTAGCCGCGTGATTTGAGCGCCAATTCAGTGCCGTAGAGAGCGGCGCCCATGGAGAGGCGGGCGTCTCGGTTGGTGGGGTCTCCGACGGGGAGGAACCGCTGGGGGTTGAGCGAGAGGATGAGGCCGTCGCCGTCAAGCCTCCACTGTGTGGGCTGAGTGTTGTGGGTGGAGGGGGCGAGGTTCGCCTCGGCCACCACCTGGGCCAGCGTCTCGGGCGTCATGTGAGCGCCTTTCGGTAGAGGTGGACGCGGTGGAGCTTGCGGGCGCCGGATTTCTCTTTTTGACGCAGGCTGGCGGGGTTTACGTCGGCGATCCACGTGTTGCCGAGGGTCTCGTACCCCGTCTGTTTGAGGGCAAGGATGACGCGGCGGAGGACGACCCCGTTCACGCCTTTGCCCTGCCAGTCCGGCGCGACTGCGGAGAAAATCAGCACGGCGCGGCGGCTGGTGAACTTGTGCTTGATGAAGTGGAACGGCGCCGTGAAGCCCATGCGGGAGCGGATGCGGGCGAGAAACGGGTTCAGGTCGGGGACGACGAGGATCGTGGCGATGGGCTGTCCGTTGTGGCCGAGCATGGCGGAGATGCGGGGGTCGATGATCCAGGCCATGTCCTTGGCCTGGAAATGGAATTCTTCTTCCGAGACCGGGACGAACATCGGGTTTTGCGCGAAGGCGGCGTTCAGCAACTGCCGCGCGTCTTCCATCCGCTGGCGGACGTTGAAGCGGGAGATCTTGAGGAACGCGAAGGCGGGGTCGTCTAGGATCGCTTGCTGTTTGGTGCCGATGGCGGGGGCCTCGGTTGTTGTAAGGTCGACCTCAAACGTCGTCATGGGGAACTCGGGCGCATAGCCGTTGGCCTCCAGCAGCTTGGGGATATGGGGCGGGTTCCAGACGAGGTCGGTGTAGGGCGCATCGTCAAAGCCGTCGGTGACGATGCCAATTTGTTGCATCGCGGTGAGGTTGAAGTTGCCCACTATTTCGTCGTGACCGCGTTGGCGGCACCAGTCTTCGGCGGCGCTAAGCAGGGCGGTGGCCGCCTCGGGGTCGTCGGCGCAGTCGAAATAGCCGAAATAGCCCCGGTTCCAGTTGTGCAGCGTGTTGGAGCCGCCATGGACGTGGGCGGTGATGCGGCCGATGGGGGTGCCGTCGCGATGGGCGGTGAAGACTTGCAGGGTGCTGTCGGGTTGAGCGAAGAGCGGGTTTTTCGCTGTGTTCACAAAGCGTTCGAGATCGCTTTTGAGGGGCGAAACATAGGATGTGTCGGGCCCGTAGGCGTTGAAGGGCGCGTCGAAGAAGGCATCGAAGCGGCCGGTTTCGATGGTGAGCGTCATGGGGTGCCTCGCTTGAGGGCGTCGCGTTCAGCGATCAGGCGCGCGAGGCCAAAGGCGGCTTGCAGGTCGCGGTCGGCGGTGGCGGAGATGCCCTGCGGTGTGCCGACGGCAATGCGGAGGGGGGAGTCGGAGACCACGAAGGCCTCACTGCCCGCATGGCGGCGGAGGAATTCGCGGAGTTGGCTTTGTTCCAACGTGTCGTCGCCGGGGGATTTCGGGAGGTCGCGGTGGCGCGCGGCCCCGGTGGCGTCGAAGGCGGTGCGGAGTTGGTCGAAGTCCTTGAGGTCGTCTTCGGAGACGATGGTGAAGCCGTCGGAGAGGCCCTGAAGGGTGGCAAGGTAGTCGTCGAGGCTTTTGGTGCGTCTTAGCGTGCCAATGACCGACCGGCGGGCGCGGGTGCGGCGGGCGGTCAGCGCCGCGAGAGCGATCAGCAGGGCGAAGACGGGGGCGGCGATCATGGCGGCGATTTGGGTGGTTACGAGGGTGCCCGCTTGCAGGTGGGCGCCGATGGCGAGGGCCGCGATGAGGGGGATGGCGAGGATGAGCGCGAGGGAGACTGCGAGGCTGCGGGCGGTTTGGGCGCGGTCCTCCAGGTTCAGGGCGATCCAGCAGACGATGAGCGCGGCGAGGCCGGACATGCGGACGGGGATGCCGAAGGGCTCACCCCGGAAATCGGTGAGGATCATTGGGAAAATCGCGACGAGGGCGAGGCTTATGCGGTTGATCGTGGCGTTTTCGATGGGGCTGAGGGTGCTGCGGTCGCGGGTGAGGACGAGCCAGGCGATGAGGGCGAAGGCGATGACCTGGTAGGCGAGGAGGAGGCGGACGAGGAGTGTCGAGGTCCACATTGTTGGCATGATGCCGACGAGGGCGGTGATCAGGGCGCCCGCTGCGATGACGGTTTTGACCCAGAGGGGGGCGTGGCGGCGGAGGAGGCCTTCGGCGAGGGTCAGGGCGGCGACGGGGACGGCGACGGCCATGACGACTGTGGCGGCGCGGAAGAGCCAGATGTCGGCGAGCCAGCCGACCGCGCGGAGGCCGTAGAAGGTGGCCGCGATGAACAGCAGCCAGCGGAAGCGGCGGGAGAGGCCGTCTTGCGAGGGGCCGATGTGGCGGTAAACGATGACGAGGCCCGCGACGGTCGACAGGGCGACGACGAGGTCGGGGAGGAGGTAAGGGTTGCTCACCCCTGCCCCATCATCTGGTTCAGGGCGCGCTTGACGAGGGGCTTCAGGATGGCCGCGACGAGGGGGTTGCGGGGGCGTTCGATGCGCGCGGTGTAGGGGTTTAGGAACCAGCCATTCTCATCTGTTTTCGTTGACTTTTCCAATAGTAGCGCAATGGTTTCGTAGGCCATGAGCGTCCCAGTCGAGATGACCATGGGCGCGAAGGACATGCGGCTGCGGCGGCCTGCGGCGACCTCTCCCGCCAGGTCGAGGTCGATGTGGTGGCGGCTGGACGAGTGGGTCATGACGTGGATGGCTTCGCAAAGGAACGCCTGGGCGCGCTGGTCGTCGGTCAGGGCGTTCCACGCGGTGTCTTTGGTGGGGTAGCCGAGGCGGTCTTCCGGCGCGGGGCGGCCCGGTCGGGTGACGTAGACGGACGGCAGGGGCGACGCGTAGGCGTCGATCACCGGGCGGCCCTTGGCGCGGGCGGTGCGGTAGAGAAGCAGCGAGGCGCCGAGGTCGTCGGTGCCGTTGATCACGACGCTGGCGCCGCCGACGAGGGTTTCGACGCTGTCGGTCCAGTTGCCGTTGTATACGTCGACGCGGGCTTCCGGGTTGATGTTAAGGCATTGTTCGCGCGTGGCTTTTGCCTTGTGCTGGTCGACGGTGTCGAGGTTGCAGAAGACCTGGCGGTTGAGGTTTGAGATCTCGAATTCATCAAGATCGGCGAGGATCAGGTGCCCGACCCCGGCGCGGATCAGGGATTGGATGGCGGCGCCGCCCATGCCACCGGTCCCGCAGACGAAGACGGTTGCGGAGCGGAGGCGCTGTTGTTCGGCCTCGGTCACGAAGCCGATGTTTCGGGTGGTGAACTCGGAATAGCTGAAGGTCATGCGGGGCGGAGGGGGCCGGAGGGCTTGGTGGTGTCGAACCAGTGGAAGACGGGCAGGACGGCGCGCTGGATCAGGATGAAGGCGCCGAGGGCGGTGACCTGGGCGATGGAGCCTTTGGGCACGCTGCGCATGAGGTAGGAGCGGATGGTGGCGAGGTCGATCTTGCCGATCTGCAGGATGTCGTCGCCGCGGTCGTAGTCGAGCCGTTCCCGGCAGAAGTCGTTGTAGGTGGCGTCGCGGTGTTTGGGGGCGTCTTCGAAGGTCTTTTTCAGGTCGTCGGAGCCGCCTGTGTAGGCGTTTTCGATGACGAAGGCGGCTTCGTCAAAGGTGGCGTCGTCGCCGACGCCGAAGACGTGGCGGTGGTTTGCCATGATCTCCCGCGCGAGGAGGAGCTTGCGGAAGTCGGTGAGGTCGGTGGCATCCGGGGTTGGGTGCACTTCGGAGAAAGTCTCGGCCACCATGCCGACGACGGCGGGGACCTGGGTGACGTTGGAAACGTAGAGGGGGCGGAACCCGGCGCGGAGCAGCAGGAGGATGCAGGTGAGGCCGTAGAGGATCCAGGCGATGCCTTTGGAGCGTTCGCCGGGGTCTACCATCACGAGGCCGAGGTGGAGGACGCGTTCGGGCGTGCCGCCGTGGTCGACATCCATCAGGGCGAGGGCGTTGAAGGCGACGGGGTGGCCGTCGCGGCGGCGGATGAGGGTGACGATGGTGTTTTCCAGCCGGGTCGGGTCGCCGGAGAAGACGCCGTAGGTCAGCGAGCCCGCGTCGAGCGTGGTGCTGGCGACTTGGCGGAGGGCCTCGGTCAGGGTCTGGAGCCGCTCGTCAGGCATCCAGAGGCCGGGGCGTTCGACGATCTCGACGTCCAGCCCACCCGCGGCACGAAAGTTCAGGTCCAGGTGATCCTGGCGGAGCGATTTGATCCAGTTCTGCACGACCCTGCCCGTGTGGCTTACCCCCGAGGGTTATGCCGGGCGGGGGCGGGTGATGCAATTGCGGGGGCGCTCATCGAACTCTGGCGAGTTCGCCTCGCTATGGTGGCTCGACCGTTGGGGATTTTTTGATGATCGACAGGAATTCGTCCAGCGGGACCGGGCGCTGGTAGAGGTAGCCTTGCGCTTGATCGCAGCCCTGGTTTTTCAGCCAGTCGTGCTGATCCGAGGTCTCGACGCCTTCGGCGACCACGAGGGTGTTCAGTTGTGAGGCGAGCGAGAGGATCAGACGGACGATCGGGCCGGATTCGGGCAGTTGCGAGATGAAGGACATGTCCATTTTCAGGCAATGCAGCGGGAAGCGGGAGATGTAGGAGAGATTGGAATAGCCGGTGCCGAAGTCATCGATGGCGACGCGGAAACCCATATCCACGATCTCTTCCAGGCGCCGCTCAATCTCGATGTCGCGGCCGATGAGGACGCCTTCGGTGATCTCCAGCTCAATCTTGCCGCGTGGAAAACCGGGGAGGGCCGAGAGAGCGGCGAGGTCGTCCATCAGGGACGGGTCTTCGAACTGGCCGGGCGAGACGTTGAGCGAGATTGAGATGTCGAGCCCCGCCTTGTCCCATGCGATGGCCTGGCGGCAGCCCTCTTCCAGAACCCAGCGCCCGAGGCCGACGATCATCCCGGTTTCTTCGGTCACGGGGATGAATTTGCCGGGGGCGATGAGGCCCTTTTCCGGGTGTTTCCAGCGGATGAGCGCCTCTGCCGAGACGATGCGGCCGGTCTTGAGGTCGATCCGCGGTTGGAAGTGCAGAACGAACTGGCGGTCGGCCATGGCGTGCTTCAGCTCGGCCTCCAGCGACAGGCGCGCGGCGGCGGCGGCGCCGAGTTCGGCGTTGTAGTAGGCCCACCGGTTTCGCCCGTCCGTCTTGGCCTTGTAGAGCCCGATGTCGGCCTCACGCAGGATCTCGGTCAGTTCGCCCGTGCCGGGTGTGAACACGGTGACGCCCATGCTGACCGTCACGTCGATGCTGTTCGATTTGTACGTGATCGGTTTGCAGAGGGCGTTGAAAATACGGTCAATTTCCTGAGTCGTGTCGGGGGTTGCGCCGAGGTCTTGCATGAGGAGCACGAATTCATCCCCGCCGAGACGCGCGACAGTATCCGAGGGACGGACGGCGGCGCGGGCGCGGCTGGCGACCTCTTTCAGGATGGCGTCGCCGAATTCGTGGCCGTAGCGGTCGTTGACCTCTTTGAACCGGTCAATGTCGAGATACACGAGCGTGCAGCGGTCCCGGGTGACCTCGGGCAGGCTTGCGATGGACCGCATGAGGTGGGCGCGATTGTAACAGCCGGTGAGCTGATCCCTGTCAGCAAGGTAGCGGGCGCGGTCGCGGGCGTTGCGGAGTTCGCTGACGTCGAAGGCCGTGATCAGGTAGGCCGGATTGCCGGTTACCGCGTCATGGCAGAATTTGATCGAGATGTCGTGCCACCGCACGCCCTCTACCGTCCGGAGGCGGGCCACGAAGCGATGTTCGCCCGTCAGGTCGACTTCGAACTGGGCGCGCGTCCAATCCTCGGGGTTAATGAAGGCGGCGCTTAGCGGGCGTTCGTCGTTGGAAAACGCGTTGCGCGCTGCGGGGTTCATGTACAGCGGCTCTCCCATGACGCTGAAGAGCAGGATCATCACGTCGGTATGCGTCAGGGCTTCGGCGCTGCGCACGTTCGTTGGGACATCTTCGAAATAGCCAACCGCCTCGCACAGGATGCCGGTGCGATCATTGTTCAGCGGATACCCCGTCATCGACATGCGCACGCGGAGCGGTTCGCCTTTCGGGTAAAAGGTCCACACTTCGTTGATGCGTGCACCCGGAGATTCAAGGGCGGCGCGGTGTTGCTGCGCCCGGCGCGCGACGGACGTTGACATGTCTTTGCCCATGTCGCGCGCGACGAGGCCGGCCTCGTCCTCTGCCCCCCACATGCGGCAGGCGCTTTCATTTGCGAGGACCACACGGCTTTGGTCGACGTCATACACCCAGACCGGTGTCTGCAGCCGCCGCGCCAGAGCGAACGCATCGTCCTCGGGCTGAGGCGTCGGAGTGAAGCGAGGTGCAAGATCCATCGTGTGTCCGCTGGCAGCATGGCCCCAAGGGGTTCGGTCATTTTTGATTTAAACGGCGAACGTAAAGGGGGGCTTACTGGCGGACTTCTGTAAAGCGCGGGCCTTCGAAGCGGCGGATCGGGTTGCCGCGTTCGAGTTGGCGGTGGAGGTGGTTGCGAGAGGCCTTGTCGCGGTCGGCGGCGGCCATGGTGCGAGCGTCGGCGAGGGCTTGCAGCCGGGTCAGCGCGAGGGCCTTGTTGCGGTGCTGAGAGCGGGCCTCGCGCACGACGACGGTCAGGCCGGTGGGGCCGTGGACCGCGCGGACGGCGCTGTCGGTGGTGTTCTGGTGCTGCCCACCCGGCCCGCCCGAGCGTAGGGTGGAGAAGGTGACGTCCTGTGCGTGAATGGTGGTCGGGCCATCAGTGGGGGTGTCGAGGCGGAAGACGCCCACGAACCAGTTGGCGCGCTTGTGGTTCTTGCGAAGCTGGCTTTGCATGCGCCATTGGATCGTGCCGATCCAGGTTTGGGCGAAGTCTTCGGCACTCTCCCCGTCGATGAGGACGACCGCTGATTGCGGGCCGTGGCGCGCATTGGTGCGGTCGATTGTGAGGGCGAGGCCTTCGGCCTCTTGTTCCATACGGTTCAGGATATGGGCGACGGCCTGGCGGCATTCGGCCGGGCCGTCACCGGCGGTCACGAGAAGGGTGGTCATCGGGTGGCCTCCCGCGTTTTCTTGAACGTCAGCAGGGGGTTGAGCGTCGCGACGCGGGTGGCGACGCCGGTTGTTTCGAGGTCGGCGACGACGCTTTCGGCGGACTTGTAGGCAAGCGGGGATTCTTCGATGAGCAGGTCCTTGTCTTCGCAGACGAGGTGGCCTCCGAACGGGTTCCGCTCCATTGCCGCGATGTCGGACTTTTTGGCCCGGACGCGGCCGTGCATGGACGAACGATCATAGCGCCGCCCCGCGCCGTGGGACAGGGATGTGAGGGCCTCCGGCGTGCCGAGGGGGCGGACGAGGAAGCTGGAGGTCGCGCGGGAACCGGCCACGGGGACGAGGTCGCGAGCGATGGCAGCGCCTTTGCGGTGAAGCCAGCCGTCAGGCGTGCGCTCCAGCATGTTGTGGGGCGCGTCGGTGATCAGGCGGAGGTCGGCACGGAGGGCCTCGGCGGCGCGTTCGGCGATGATCTGGCGGTTGAGTGTGGCCCAACGGACGGCCTGATCGTGCGCGTGGACGTAGGCGGCGGGATCGTCAAGCCCCTGAAATCCTTGATTTCCCAGAACGGCGTTACCAAGGCCGCGGGAGCCGGAGTGGACGAGGAGGTAAGTGAGGGCCGGGTCGAGGGTGGCGCTGTCGGTGAGGGATTGGACCTCACAGAAGTGGTTGCCGCCGCCGATGGTGCCGAGTGCCTCGGCGAAGAGATCGGGGGGCTCGCCCGCCTCTTCGAGACGGGCTCGCGGCGGCGTTGTGAGGGGGGAACCGAGGGCGCGGATGCGGCGGACGGCTTTGTCGGGTTTGAGTTTGCGTACGGGGAGGTCGAGCTGAAACAGGCTCATCCCGCAGCCGATGTCGTTGCCGATGAGGTGCGGGTAGACGCGGTCGGAGAGGATCGCGCAGCCGACCGGCCCGTACTTGCCGGGGTGCAAGTCGGGGAATGCGGCGATTTTTCGCACGCCTTGCCAGGTGCTTACGTGCTGGAGTTGATCCTCTGCCCGGCCTTCGATCCAGGCGGAGGGGGTGTAGAAACGGGTGATGGCCCCGCCCGGCTTCGCGGCAGCGGGTTGGTGACCATCCATAGCGGAAGTGCCCATGGTAATGGTCCTGAACGTCAGTCGTCTTTGTAATGGCCGAAGGGCGGCCCGGGATCACGCCCGGTCAGATTTGCTGACTTAGCCTGTGATGTGCCCGGTGAGGGCGGATGCGGTGTTTGTCATGTCGTGCCCTCCTTGATGCTGGCGTTTCGGTGGCGCGGAGATAGGGCGGTTGTTCGATTCGTGCAACGGTTTTTCGGGCTCGACCGGGGGCGGTGGGCAGATTGCCCACCCTACCGCCCTGCGCGATCCCGTTTCCGCTATGGGTAGGATGGGCAATTTGCCCACCGCGATCAGAACTTGCCGGAGTTGCCCCAGGTATCGCGAGGGCCGATCTCTTCGGGGCAGGCCCAGTGTTCGGCGATCCTGCCGTCGGCGACGCGGTAGAGGTCGAAGACGGCGATGTCTTTGCCGTCGGCGTGGCGCTTGCCGAAGGTAACCACGAAGTCGCCCTGCCCCATGTGGTGGAAGAGCATTTCGTAGGCGCCTGCCCCCGTCAGCCATTCCGCAAGACCGGAACGGCCCGCACCGATGCCGGGGGCGTGCTGGATCAGGTCTTTGGCGACGAACTGGTCGAGGCGGTCGTGGTTGCCCTCTTGGAGGACCTTCTTGGTGTATTCCAGCACCAGAGCCTTGGAGGCCTCGGTGTCGGCGCTGTCGTCGACGTCGGTCGTGCCGTCGACCATGCCGGGGGCGTGGGCGGCGATAGAGTCCCAGTGTTCGAGGATCAGGCCATCGGAGTCGGTATAGAACATGTCCATCGTCACCCACTCTGCCGCGCCGTCGTTGAGCGACTGGTAGGCGTTGCAGAACACCCAGCGACCGTCCTGAAACAGGCGCATCAGCTTGATGTCGCGCTTGGGGTTGCGGGCGAGGAAGGGTTCGAAGAAGGCGAGGAAGCCTTCGGGCCCGTCGCCCACGCCGGTGGAGTGCTGGGTGTAGCGGTGGCCGGTGTACTTGTAGACGGCCTCGCGCGCGTTGCCGTTGGCGATGCCGTCCAGATACAGGTTGGCGACGTTGTCTTTTGCCTTGCCCATGTGGTGGTCCTTTGGAGAGGTGGCCGGGCCCCGTGGGACCCGGCGGTTGGTTACTTGTCCCAGTAGGGCTCGATCAAGGTCAGAAGGAATTCGCCGTCGTAGCTGGGGTATGCCTCCATCATCGCGGCCTTTACGGCGTCGGGGGTGTCGCCCGCGTCCCACGCGGCGTCGAACACCTTGAGATAGGCGATGGCGGTGTCCAGTTCGCCCCGCGTGGTGGGGAGGCCGTGGCCGACCAGCAGAGTTTCGAAGGACGGGTCGTCCCGGAAGCTTTCGAGCGTGGCGATCCAGTTTTTGCGGTCGACACCCGGAGCGAAGTAGACGCCGTTGTAGACGAGGTCTTGCACCACGGCGACCTTCTGTTCCGGCAGCACGGCGACGATGGTTTTGGGCGCCTCGGCGTTGTCGTAGGCGCGAAAGTCGACAGTGACGCCCCCGATGGTGGTTTCGCCCAGCGCGAGGTCGCCGCCATTCAGGAGCGAGGTGGGTTCAGGGAAGTTGCCCTCGCCCGCCTCGGCGCGGATGTTTTCGCGGATTTCGGGGAGGGTGACGAAGTTGACGCCCTCGAAGGTGGAGACGCCGCCCCAGTGGTCGGGGTGTTCGTGGCTCACAAAGGCCGTGTTGATCGGCTTACCTGTGGACGCGACAAGGGCCGACACCTCGGCGGCCGTGGGGGGCAGCATGGTGGCGTCGACGAGGAGGAGTTCGTCGCCCAGTTCGATGATGTGGCTAGTGACGTTCACGGCCTGAGCGGGCGAGACGTAGGTGTGGAACGTGGCCCCGCCTTTGGTGAAGGTGACGACGGTGCCCGGAGGCATTTCGCCCTGCTGGGCAAAGGCGGGTGTTGGCGTGAGCCCGCCCCGGATGAGGGCGACGGCCCCGGCGGTGAGGGCGGCGCCCTGAAGCAGATTGCGGCGTGTGAGGGTCATTGCGGTTCTCCTGTTGAGGTTGGTGGTTTTCAGCCGTGGTAGGCCTGGCTGAGGGCGAAGCTGTCTTCGAACCAGTGCCAGAGGACGACCTGGCCATCGCGGACCTTGGCGCGCAGGGCGAAGCTGAATTCGCCGGTTTCCTTGCCGCTATTGGTCGTGATCCCGTTCATGCGGCCGAAGACGGCGACTGTGTCGCCCGAGGCGAAGGCATCCGTGTTTTCCCAGAGCGTCGTCTGAAGGTTCGATGAGAAGACGCCGAGGAAGGCGAAGATCGCTTCTTTCCCCTCGGACCCGCCGATCCATGGCAGCGTGGTGTCGCCTTCGTTGTGCCAGACCATGTCGTCGGCCATGAGCGCGCTCATCGCGTCCATGTCGCCGCCGCCCATGGCGCCCATAAAGGCCATGACGGTGTCCAGAGAGGCCTGAGATTGCTCATCCATTTCGTTTGCTCCTGCGTGGTTTGCGAGGGTAGCGGCGATCGCGGCGCCAAGGGTGGTTTTGAGGATCGTTCTGCGATGCATTGCGTGTCCTTTCGTGGTGCGAGGTGCACGGGTGAGATGCCGCTGAAGCGGTTGGATTTCTTGGCGATTGTGCTGGTTCGGGCCGTGCCCCTCGACGTGGCACAGCAAAGCTAGCCGTTGCGATTGATCGTGATAACGGGTCAAATGCGGATTGAACTATTCTGCTGAGGCGAACAATGATTGAGAAGCTGCGGGCGATGGCCATTTTCTCGACGGTGGTGGAGCAGGGCACGTTCCGCGGGGCGGCCGCGCATTTGCGGATTGCGCCGTCGCGGGTGAGCGAGACGGTGTCGGAGCTGGAGAAGGACCTTGGGGTGACGCTGCTGTATCGCTCCACCCGGCAGCTGTCGCTGACGCATGAGGGGCGCGTGCTGCACGGGAAGGTGCAGGAGATGCTGGCGGCGGCGGAGAGCGGGCTGGATGCGCTGAGTCCCCGGACCGAGGAGCCGCAGGGGGCGTTACGGGTCACCGCCCCGGCGTTTGTCACGCAGAGCGGGTTGATGGACACGTTTGCGCGGTTCGCGAAGGCTTATCCGAAGGTGGAGCTGACGCTGGATTTCTCGGACCAACCCAGGGAGCTGATCCGGGATGGGTTCGATGTAAGCATCCGAGCGGGGTGGCTGAAGGACAGCGAGCTTTCGACGCGGAACATCGGGTATGAGGAGCGGCTGCTGGTGGCGAGCCCGGAGTATGTGGAAGCGCGAGGGGTGCCGGGGCATCCGAACGACTTGGAGGATTGGGATTGGATCCGGTTTTCGATCCGGCCTGACCCGACTGATTTGACTTCGTCCAGTGGGGAGGTGGTGCGGGTTCTGGGACGCTCAACGGTGCGGGTGAATTCGGCGGATGCGCTTTATGAGTTCGCGACGCGGGGATTGGGCGTGACGACGACCCCGGAGACGCTGGCGCGGCGGGGGTTCGAGCGGGGGGAGCTGGTGCATGTGCTGCCGAAGTGGTCGCTGTTGCGGCTTGGGCTGCATGCGCTGTGGCCGCCACAGTCGCGGCGGGAGAACCTGACGCTGCTGTTTGTGCGGTTTCTGGCGGAGGCTGGGGCACAGGGGCCGTCGGCCGGGGACGGTGGGCAGATTGCCCACCCTACCGGATAGCAGAGCCGACAGGCGCAAGGGGTGTAGGGTGGGCAATTTGCCCACCGCCCGGTTTGGAATGGGCGGCGACGGTGGATCCGGTTGCGGCGCGGGACAAGGCCTTTAGGCCGCCGCGCCATCGACGGGCCCTCCCACGGCCCGGCGATACGTCACCACCTGCGCATCGATTGGAGCGAGTGCGGTGCGGCTGCCATAAACCGCGTCGAATTAATGTCGGGCTCGCCGGTCCAGAGCCCGTCGATGGCGCGGCTTAGGCCCTGCGGCGGTTGCGAATTGCGTAGGTGAGGCCGGCGACGAGGAGGGCGGCCATGGCGTACCAGGTGATCGCGTAACTGAGGTGTTTGTTGCGGAAGGTGACTTTGGTGAGGCCTCCGCGTGGGAAAGCGGCGGGGGGGCCGGTGTGGTCGGCGGCGATGTAGTACCCGGTGGTGGCGGTGATGCCGGACGTGGCGGACATCTCGGGGAGATCGGCGGAGAACCAGCGGTTGGCTGCGGGGTCGTTCTTCTCCAGCCACGTGCCGTCGGGTTTGCTGGTGCGGGCGAGGCCGGTGATGTCGACGGGACCCTTGGGGGTGAGCCAGTCGGTTTCGGGGAGGCCGGTGGGCACGAAGCCTCGGTTCACCCAGAGGGTTTGATCGGGCGTTTCAAGGGGCGTCATGACCCACCAGCCGGGGCCGATCTCGGTCACCGCTTTGACGCGCAGGGACAGGTCGTGGCGGTAGGTGCCGTGGGTGGTGACTCGGAGGTATTCGGGGGCCGCCTCTGCCGGTGCGGGCACCGGGGCGGAGAAGGCGCGGGCCTCGACTTGGGCGATGAGGTTGTTTTTCCACGACAGGCGCTGGACCTGCCAGGTGCCCAGCGCGAGCAGCGCCGCGAGCGTGAGGCCCGCGAAGCCCAGCGCTGCGATGTTGACCCAGACCGGGCGGGTCACAGGTTTCGGACGCGCTCTATCTGTTCGTGCGCGGGCATCATGTTGGAGTTCAGGTGGAACATCACCCAGATCGATCCGGCAAGGATGATCACCAGAAGGATTGCGGCAAACACCAGTGACATGGCCTGCCAGCCATCCTCTGCCTGCACGGTCACGTGGAGGAAGTAGTGGATGTGCACCATGATCTGGATCGCCCCAAGCCCGAAGATGATGCCGATGGCCCAGCCGAGCGAGATCGGGACCTCTGCCATAACCACATAAAACGGCACGGCGGTCAGCAGGACCGAGAGGACGAAGCCGGTGATGTAGGATTTGTAAGAGCCGTGGGATTCCGCGCTCATAACAGCACTCCGGTGAGGTAGACGAACGAGAAGACGCCGATCCAGATCAGGTCGAGGAAGTGCCAGAAGAGGCTGAGGCACAGGATGCGGCGCGTGTTAGCGGGGGTGAGGCCATGCATCTGGACCTGCACCAGCAGCACGACGAGCCAGATGCACCCGGCGGTGACGTGCAGGCCGTGGGTGCCGACGAGGACCCAGAAGGACGACAGGAACGCGCTGGCGCCCGGCACGGCGCCGAGGTGGGCGAGGTGCTGGAACTCCAGGACTTCCATCACGAGGAATGCGACGCCGAAGACCCCGGTCACGATGAGCCAGAGCATCATCGCCTGCTGGTTCTTCTGCTGCATGTTGATCACCGCGAAGCCGTAGGTGATCGACGACAGCAGGAGGAACGCGGTTGCGAGGAGGATCTTGTCGATCTCGAACAGGTCCACCGGTGCGGGGCCTGCGGCGTAGTTCTGGCCGAGGACGGCGTGGACCGCGAAGAGGATGCCGAAGATGAGGCAATCGCTCATCAGGTAGATCCAGAAGCCGAGCATGGTGCCGGTTTCGTGGGCGTGCTCTTCGGCGTGGTCGGCGGCGTGATCGTGCGCGTGGGCGTCTTCGGTGACGAAGAAGTCGAACCCGTCCTGAGGGATCGGGGGGTTTGCTGCTGTTGCCATGGCCCCTACTCCGCCGCCTGCGCCGTGGGGGCGCCTGTTTCGGACCGGCGGACCTCATCCGCGGGGATGTAGTAGTCGCGGTCGTAGTTGAACGTGTGGCCAATGCCCCAGACGAGCGAGGCGGCGAAGCCCAGCGCGGCGAGCCACCAGATGTGCCAGACCAGCGCGAAGCCCATCACCGTCATGAAGCCCGCGATGACGATCCCGCTGGCCGTGTTGTACGGCATGTGGATCGGGATGAATCCGTCCTTCGGCGCCTTGGCCCCGTTCGCCTTCATGTGGTGCCAGGCGTCCAAGGCGTAGACGCGGGGGCTGAAGGCGAAGTTGTAGTGCGGCGGGGGCGAAGTGGTTGCCCATTCCAGCGTTCGACCGTCCCATGGGTCGCCGTCGACCGCCAGCGCCTTGCGGTTGCGGATCGACACGACGATCTGGACGATGAAGGCCAGCACGCCGATGGCGATCATCCCCACGCCGACGGCAGCGAGAATGAAGTAGTTGGCGTAGAGCGTGTCTTCGAACTGGCTGAGGCGGCGGGTGACGCCCATCAGGCCAAGGACGTAGAGCGGCATGAAGGCGACGTAGAAGCCCAGCACCCAGCCCCAGAAGGAGACCTTGCCCCAGAACTCATCGAGCTTGAAGCCGAAGGCCTTGGGCCACCAGTAGTTGATGCCCGCGAAGATGCCGAACACCACGCCGCCGATGATCACGTTGTGGAAGTGCGCCACGAGGAAAAGCGAGTTGTGCAGCACATAGTCTGCCGGCGGCACCGCAAGAAGCACGCCGGTCATCCCGCCGATGGTGAAGGTGATCATGAACGCCACCGTCCACATCATCGGCAGTTCGAAGTGGATGCGGCCCTTGTACATCGTGAAGAGCCAGTTGAAGAGCTTCGCCCCCGTTGGGATCGAGATAATCATTGTCGTGATCCCGAAGAACGAGTTCACGTCGGCCCCTGCCCCCATCGTGAAGAAGTGGTGCAGCCAGACGAGGTACGACAGGATCATGATCACGCAGAGCGCGTAGACCATGGACGTGTAGCCGAAGAGGCGCTTCTTGGTAAATGTTGCCACGATCTCGGAGAAGATGCCGAAGATCGGCATGATGAGGATGTAGACCTCCGGGTGGCCCCAGATCCAGATGAGGTTGATGTACATCATCGGATTGCCGCCGTAGTCGTTCGTGAAGAAGTGCGTGCCGAGGTAGCGGTCAGCCGTCAGCAGGGCCAGAGTGGCGGAAAGCACGGGGAAGGACGCGACGATCAGGATGTTCGTCACGAGGGTCGACCACGTGAAGATCGGCAGCTTCATCCAGGTCATCCCGGGTGCGCGCATCTTGACGATGGTCACCAGCAGGTTGATGCCGGACAGAGTCGTCCCGATGCCGGATATGTTGAGGGCCCAGAGGTAATAGTCGACGCCTACTCCCGGACTGAACTCCAGCCCCGACAACGGTGGGAAGGCGAGCCACCCGGTCGCAGCGAATTCGCCGACGAAGAGGGACAGCATGATCAGGACGACGCCCGACATTGTCAGCCAGAAGCTGAAGTTGTTCAGAAACGGGAAGGCCACGTCTCGGGCGCCGATTTGCAGCGGCATGATGTAGTTCATGAAGCCGGTGATGAACGGCATCGCGACGAAGAAGATCATGATCACGCCGTGGGCGGTGAAGACCTGATCGTAGTGATAGGTCGGAATCATCTCGACGATCCCCGCCGAGGCGAGCGCCTGGTGCGTTCGCATGATCATCGCGTCAGCGAAGCCACGGATCAGCATCACGGTGGCCAGGATCATGTACATGATCCCGATCTTCTTGTGGTCGACCGATGTCAGCCATTCGCGCCAGAGATAGCCCCACAGGCGGTAATACGTGGTCAGCCCCACGACGGCCGTGCCAAGGATGCACGTGGCGATGAACGTGCCGAAGATCAGCGGGTCATAGAACGGGAAGATGTCCCACCCGAGCTTGCCCCAGAACCAATGAACGGTGCTGGCCGCGTCCAAGGCCGTGTCGATTGCGGTTGCCATGGCTTAGTTCCCCCGTGGCGCGGCTGGCGTAGACAGCATGGCTGTCTCGGCTGGCAGCATGTTCTGCACGTCTCGGATGTCGTCCATCCGGTCAAGAAGGTCGGGGCGCAGGATCACGAACAGCGCGGCCGGGTCATCGACCGAGCAGATGCCGCGATAGAGCTCACGGTTGTAGAGGCCCTGAAGGCCACCACCACCCAACGCATCGACCATCATCATGTCGTCCATGCAGAGATCGTCTTCCCCGGTGCAGAGGTTCACGATGCGGCGCCAGAGGTCGTCTTCCACGGTGCCGAAGTAGCGGACGGGGTCGTTGATCGTCGGCTGTTCGAGTTGGACAAGGCGTTCGCGCGACAGCTCTTCGCCCTGGGCGACTTCGGTCACCCATGCGTCAAATCCGGCGGCGTCGAAGGCGTGGACTTCGAAATCCATCATCGAGAAGCCGTTGCCGTTGTAGTGCGACGCAAATCCCTTGTACGTGCCGGGGTAGTTGAGGACACCGTTCAGCTCGGTCTCCATCCCGGCCATGGCGTAGATCATGCCAACCATATCAGGAACATAGAAGGCGTTCATGACGGTGGTGGAGGTCAGCTTGAGCTCCACCGGGCGGTCGACGATGGTCGCCATCTCGTTGACGGTGGCGACGTTGTATTCGGGGTAGATGAACAGCCATTTCCAATCCATGGCCACCACCTGCACCTGCATCGGTTCGACGTTGGGGTCGATGGGCTTCGTCTCGGATATCCGGCGCAGGTCGGCGTAAGGATCAAGCCGGTGCGTGGCGACCCAGGTGAGGCCGGCGAGGCAGATGATGATCGCAAGTGGGACGGCCCAGATCACGATTTCGAGGCTGACGGAGTGATCCCAATCGGGCTCGTACGTCGCCTCTTTGTTGGAGGCGCGATACTTGAAGGCGAAGAATATCGTCAGCGCGATCACCGGCAGGATCACGATCAGCATCAGCACCGTCGCGTAGACGATCAGATCCGCCTGCTGCGAGGCGACGTCACCCGCCGGATCCATGACGACAAGATTGCAACCCGGAAGCGTAAGGAGGATCAGACCGAGGAGCGCCAGGGAACGAATTCTAGACATTTCACCCTTAGTTTCTCATTTTCACTGGGCTGATTTGCGCCCTCCCCAAGCGTTTTCAGCCTTTCTCGCTGATGTAGTGCAATACTCGTTAAGGTGAGACTCCACAAACTGCGACAAATGTCCGCGTGATCTGCGAAGAACCGTGGATTTGTGCCCCGACTGCGCTTTATGTGCAGCAAAGGAGACAGACGATGAGCAACCCGGATCCGGTTCTGCGACAAAACGTGACGCTTGATGATGTCATCATCACGGTTGTGATGGCGCGGGTCACGGACTTTTTCGGATTTTTCGTCTATGCCATCGCGTCGGCGCTGATCTTTCCAGTGGTGTTCTTTCCACATCTTGATCCGCTGCCCGCAACGCTTTGGTCTTTCGCGATTTTCTCATTGGCTTTTCTGGCGCGTCCGGTGGCGAGCATGGTGGCGCGGAAGATCGAGAGGAAGATCGGGCGCGGCGGGAAGATCACGCTGGCGCTGATGTTGCTGGGCACATCGACGGTCGGGATCGGGATGCTACCGGGGTATGAAAAGATCGGGATCGCGGCGCCGATCCTGCTTGCTGCACTGCGGGTTGTGCAGGGTCTAGGGCTTGGCGGGTCGTGGGACGGAATCACCCTGCAGATGAAAACAGCGGCGCCCGAGGGGCGGGCGGGTCTGTACGGCATGGTCCCGCAGTTGGGTGGGCCGATCGGGTTCTGCGTGGCGGCGGCGTTGTTTTATGTGCTGACGGATTTTCTGACGACGGAAGAGCTGTATTCGTACGGCTGGCGCTTTGCGTTCTTTGCGGTGATGGCGGTCAACGTGGTGTCGCTGTTCGCGCGTCTGCGGTTGCTGACGACGAACTTTGGCGGCGAGGGGGAGGTTGAGCAGACCTCGGCCCCGATGAAGGACCTGCTGCGGGATGAGTGGCGGTCGATTGGTTTGTCCGCCCTGCTGCCGTTGGCGGGGTATGCGCTGTTCCACATGGTGACGGTGTTTCCGATCAGCTACACGCTGCTGTTCACCGACAACGACATTGCGCACATAATTCTGTGGCAGTTGCTGGGGGGTACTCTTGCGATTGCCGCGGTGGTCGTTTCAGGGCTGCTGGCGGACCGGTACACGAAGCGCTGGGTGCTGTGGATCGGTTGCGCGCTGGTGCTGGTGTCGGCGGCGACGATTGGGACGCTGAACAACGCGCCGGGTGTGTTCATTACGCTTGGGTTTGTGGTGCTGGGTCTGTCGTACGGGCAGTCGAGCACGATTGTGCCCAACCGGTTTGCACCGCGCTATCGTTATTCGGGCTCGGCCTTGTCGACGAACCTGTCGTGGATCCTTGGGGCCGCGTTTGCGCCGTTCCTCGGGCTTCTCTTGGCGGCGACGTTCGGATTGTGGGCGGCGGCGCTTTACACGATCTCGGGCGCGGTGGTGACGGCGATTGCGCTGTATCTGCTGGAACAGCGGCTGAAGTAAATGCTGTGCGCGCCTCGCTTTTGGTGGTGCCTGTAGCGCGTTGATTCTGGTCGCTTTCTGTCTCATTTTTTCATGTCGCGTGCCGGGCCCGTCGGGTTGCGGACATCGGCCATTTCGGAAATGACTGATTTCTCAGCAGGTTCCGGGGGTTAGGCCGTGGACCTGACGAAGATTCTGGCCTTGTGCCCTGCCATCGGGCACTCTTTTGGCACAGAAAAAGACGACCAATCAGGGAGATTACACATGAAACCAACGAAGAGCTTGCTTGGCGCGGCGCTGATCTCGGCGCTGGCGATCCCGGCGTTCGCGGAAGAGGTGAAGATCGGGGTGCCGTCGTGGACCGGCGCTCAGGCGATTGCGCATGTGCTGGGCGAGGTGGTGACCTCGCGGATCGGCGGCACGGTGGAGTACGTGCCGGGCAACAACGCCACGATTTTCCAGGCGATGGATCAGGGTGAAGGCGACATCGACGTGCACCCCGATGTGTGGCTGCCGAACCAGGAGAGCTTCACGAAGAAGTATGTGGACGAGGCGGGCACTGTTACGCTGTCGTCGAACCCCTATGAGGGGAACCAGGGCTTCTGCGTGACCAAGGACTTTGGCGAGGCGAACAACATTACCGACATCGCCGATCTTGGCCGTCCGGATGTGGCCGCGCTGATGGACAGCGATGGCAACGGGCTGGGTGAATTGTGGATCGGCGCGCCGGGCTGGGCGTCGGCCAATGTGAACGAAGTCAAGACGCGGGACTATGGCCTGCTGGACTTCATCGAGCCAATCCGGGCCGAGGAAAGCGTGAAGACGGCGCGGATCAAGGACTCGATCGCTAAGGGCGAGGGCTACGCCTTCTATTGCTACAAGCCCCACGCGGTGTGGTTCATGTTCGACGTCGAGATGCTGACCGAGCCGACCTTTGACCCCGAGAAGTACGTCATGGTTCAGCCGGATCAGGACGCGGACTGGTATGACAAGTCGATGGTCGCCACGAAGGACGCACTGAAAGAGGTTCAGATCGCTTGGTCGAATTCCCTTGTCGACCGGTCGCCGGCGATTGCCGAGTTCTTTTCGAACTTCGCGCTGACAGCAGACGATGTCAGCCAACTGGCGTTCGAAATCAGCGCCAATGGCAAAGACCCGGCAGACGCCGCGAAGGAATGGGTCGAGGCGAACTCGGACCGCGTTGATGCGATGCTAGGCCTGTAAGGCTTTCCAGGCGGCGCCGGGCTTTGGCGCCGCCGCCATCATGGGGGGCATGCCCGTGAGCGTTATCGAAATATCTAACGTCTGGAAGATCTTCGGGGATAAACCTGAAGCGGCGCTGAAAGCAATCCACGAGCGTGGGCTGACCAAGGCCGAGGTGCTGGCGGAGTTCAACTGCGTGGTCGGCGTGGCCGATGTGTCGCTGGAGGTGAACCGGGGCGAGATCTTCTGCGTCATGGGGCTGTCGGGGAGCGGGAAGTCGACGCTGGTGCGGCACTTCAACCGGCTCTTGGAGCCGACGGCGGGCAAGATCGAGATCGAGGGCACCGACGTGATGGCCCTTGGCCCGAAGGAGCTTCAGCGCTTTCGGAACCAGAAGATCGGCATGGTGTTCCAGAACTTCGCGCTGATGCCGCATCGGTCGGTGCTGGACAACGTGGCGATGCCGCTGGAGATCCGGCAGGTCGCGAAGAACGAACGGATGCGGCAGGCGGCAGCGATCCTTGATATTGTGGAGCTTGGGGCGTGGGGGTCGAAGTTCGCGCATGAGCTGTCGGGTGGGATGCAGCAGCGGGTTGGCCTCGCTAGGGCGCTGGCGGCGAACCCCGATGTGCTGCTGATGGATGAGCCGTTTTCGGCGCTGGATCCGCTGATCCGGCGGCAGCTGCAGGATGAGTTCATCCGGCTGTCGAAGATCCTGAAGAAGACAACGGTGTTTATCACGCACGACCTGGATGAGGCGGTGCGGATCGGGGACCGGATCGCGATCATGCGCGACGGCAAGATGGTGCAGATCGGCACGGCGGAGGACATCGTGATGCATCCCGCTGACGATTATGTCGCTGACTTTGTTGCCGGGATTTCGCGCCTAAAGGTGGTGCATGCGAAGGCCGTCATGCGTCCGATTGCGGATTTCCAGGAGTCTGTTCCCGCCGACGCGCCGCGGGTGCAGGACAGCGAGACGCTGAGCAACCTGATAAACCTGGCGATTGACGATACACGCCCGATCCTTGTGGCGGATGGCGGCGCGGATGTGGGCGTCATCACCCGCGCTGATCTGCTGAAAACGGTCATCGAAGGCACGGAGGTGTCATGAGAGACGATACGATCAACCCGCTGGAAGACACTGAAAGCCAAGCCGCGCTGGCCTATGCCGAGGAGCGACGCGAGAACATCCGGACGTTCGTGCGGACGAGCCCGGACTATTACATCGCCAACTTCGACAAGGTGGGCGCGTCGGCGCGATTTACGCCGACGTTCAACATCATGGCGGGACTTTTCGGGCCGATCTGGTACGGCGCGCGAGGCCTGTGGTCATGGGCGCTGTCGTTTCTGATCATCGAGGCGATTGGATTTGTGCAGATCGCACGGGGCCTGTTCGGCGACCTTGGCGCAGATGCGATGGAGCGGATCGCCTCGATTGAGGGGACACTGGAGTTGCGGAGGCAGCAGTTGCAGGCGGCCATTGAGGCCGACTCCGATCGGGTGGATGCGTTTCAACGGGCCGTGGACGGGCTGGAGGCGAGTATCGACGGCATACGGGCCGAGGCGCAGGCCATGACGGAGCAAGGGCCGACGATTGCGTTGACGGGGCTTGGTATTCTGGTCGTGGTTAAGCTGGTGCAGGCCATTGTGGCGAACTGGGCGTTGGAGGCGCGGTTCTCGGAATGGCTGTCAGATCGGTCAGTTCGGTCTGGGATGCCGGTGCAGCAGATGGTGTTCAGCGCGCTGTTCATGGTGCTGATCGTCGCGGTGGCGATGGTGCATTACAGCTTTCCGGGGCGCTTCGGGCTGCTGGGGAACTTTCCCACGGACCCGGACATACGGCTGGTGAGCATCGACGGGGTCGAGGCGTTCTTCAACTGGGCCGTCATCAACGGGGACGCGCTGTTCGACGGGATCACCTATGGCATCCGGCTGCTGCTGGACGCTCTGGAACTGGTGTTTGTCAGCACGCCATGGATCGTCGTGGCGTCGCTGATCATCCTGCTTACGTGGCTGACAGCCGGGGTGCGGATGGCGATCTATTCGGGCGCGTTCCTGGCTTACATGGGCCTGCTGGGCTTTTGGGAGAAGGCGATGACGACGTTGGCGCTGCTGGGGACAGCGGCGTGTCTGTCGATCCTCATCGGGATCCCCTTGGGCATGTTCGCGGCGCGGCGGCCGCGGTTCTATTCGTTCATTCAGCCGATCATGGACTTTATGCAGACGATGCCGGCGTTCGTGTTCATGATCCCGGTAATCGCGTTCTTCGGGACCGGCAAACCGGCGGCGGTCGTGACCACGATGATCTTTGGCGGCACGCCGGTGGTTCGCTTGACCGTGCTGGGCCTAAGAGGTGTGCCCGAGAGCGTGCGGGAGGCGGCGATCAGTTTTGGCGCCAACAAGTGGTATTTGCTGACCAAGGTCGATCTGCCACTCGCGAGTCCGTCGATCCGGGCGGGGATCAATCAGACGATCATGCTGTCTCTGGCGATGGTCGTGGTTGCCTCGCTGATTGGCGCGAAGGGGCTTGGCGAGGATGTGCTGGAGGCGCTGCAATACGCGAATGTGGGTCAGGGGATCCTTGCAGGCTTCTCGATCCTGTTCTGCGCGATGATCCTGGATCGGATCGTGCAGGGGCAGCGGAAGTAGATCACCCGGCTTTGCGCTGCCTCGGGCGGGTGCGGAGCCAATCGAGCGTGTCGGCGTGGCTCATCGGGCGGGCGAAGTGGAAGCTTTGGAACAGGTTGCAGCCCATGGTCTGCAGGGTTTCCACGTCGCGCGCGTCGTCGGCGCCTTCGGCCAGCACCTCCAACCCGAGCGTCAAGGCGATGTCGATCATGGAACGCGCCAGGGTTCGCTTGCGCTCATTCGAGGCGATCCCGGCGATGAAGGCGCGATCTATTTTCACGAGCGACATGGGCAGTTCCACGAGGCTTAGGATCGACGCGTGTCCGGTGCCGAAGTCGTCGAGTGCCAGGGTGAAGCCGCGTTGGACGAGGCTGTCGCAGGCGTTGTGAATGCCGGTTGCGCTTTCGTCGTAGAGGACGGACTCGACGATTTCGAGCACCACGCGCTGGGGTGTCAGATCCCGTGAGAGGACATCCCATTCAAGGACGTCGCGGAACTCTGGATCCTGCAGGTCCTTCATGGTCACGTTGAGGCTGACTTTGGGCACGTCGAACCCCTCGCGGTCCCAGATGGCGAGGGTATCCAGCGCTGACCGTCGTACCTGTGCGTCCAGCACTTGCATGAGGCCTGCCCGCTCTGCCGCTGGCATGAAGGTCGCCGGGAGTTGGATACCGCGCATGGGATGGTGCCAGCGCGCGAGGGCCTCAAACCCCGAGAGTGTGCCAGTCTGGGCGTTGACCTGGGGTTGGAAGAAAGCGGCGAATTCGTTTTCGGTGAGCCCGTGGCGGATGTCGGCGGACAAGCCCTGAAACGCGGCATGTTCATTAATGAGTTGGGGTGTGCACAGAAGCGCGTGTCCACGCCCGCCGCGTTTGGCCTCGTAAAGCGCGAGGTCTGCGGAGTGGAGGACGTCATCCGGCGACTGCCCATCCCCCACCGTGGTTTGCGCCATGCCGACGCTGGCGCCTGCCGTGATCTCTGCGCCGCGGAAATCAAACGGCCTGGACAGGGCGGTCACCACGACGTTTGCCATGACCTCAAGCTGATCCTGGGGAACTTCGCCTTCGAGGATGGCCACGAACTCATCCCCGCCGATGCGGGCGCACAGGGCCCCCTCCCCCACCACCGTCCGCAATCCCTCGGCCGCGTGGCGCAGGGCTGCGTCACCGGCGGCGTGACCGAAGGTGTCGTTGATCTCTTTAAAATGATCCAGGTCGACATGCATGACGGACAGCGGGCCTTCGGACAGGCACCGCGCGAGTTCGCGCATCAGCGCACGACGGTTGGGCAGGCCGGTCAGGGCGTCGTGGTTGGCGAGCCTTTCGGCCTCATCCCGCGCTGCTTCGAGGCGGGCGGACTTCTTTTTGCCGTCGGCGACCATTTCTTCCTGCATCGCAAGAAGGAGCAGCAGGTCGGCGCTGCCGTCGGCGGCGCCGAAGTCTGTCGTGCTGAGACCCCGATCCTCGACCAGTGTGCGGGCGTTTACGCCGGGTGTGAGCATCAACAGGACGTGGTGTGTGCCGGCCATGGTGACGTTGAACGCCATCCCGAAGAAGGCAACGGGCTTCAGGCCATTCGGATCGGAGACTTCACAAGTGATCCGCTTGCCCAGGACATCCTGGAGCAGCTTTTCGCGGTCGATCAGGCGGGGCTTGGTGAAGTGGAGCGCGTCGAAGACCTGCTTGCCGAGAGCCGTCGTCATGCCGGGCAGCTTTTCCATGCTGGCGCCGAAGCCGAGGATGACCCCGTCTGGCCCGACAAGAATGCCGAACGGGAAGATCAGGTTCAGGTCGTCCGGATCCAGCGTGATGGGCGTGACGCCTGAGTTCGAGATCGGGCTGGTCAAGCGCCTAGGCCGCTGCGGCCTTCGCTTTGATCCGCATGCCGAACACGTCGTGATCGGCGCCCGAGGCTTTGTGTTCCAGATGCTGGATGTCGACTTCGACGCCGCATTCCTCGGCAAGGCCCTTGAGGAGGCCGATTACCATAGGCGCCAGGCCGTCGCGACTGGAGTGATAGTGCAGTCGGCGGGAGCCGCCGGGCATGTCTTCGAGCTCAAACGACGGTGGCTCCAGCTCGGGCATGGTCATCTGAATGCGCTCGTGCATGTCATCGAGGCCGCGAATCCGCTCCCACAGCGTTTCGCCGCCCTGATCAATGAGCTTCCCTATGGCGGTGGTTTTGGAATAGCCGACCCAGTATTCGCCGAACACCTCAAGCACCGTTTCGGCGGGCAGGTTCAGCGTCTCGCTTACGGCGCCCACCAGGGCATAGGTGTGCATGTCGTCGTAGGCGGTCATCGTCTCGAACTCGTCGGGGTCGACGTTCGCTTTCTCACAAATCTCGCGCCACACCTGTTCGCCGTGCGCGTCTACGACGAAGGTCCGCACACCGTTGTTGACCAGTCCGTACACCCGGAACCCCTTTGCAACCGCCCCACCGACGGCCGGGTAGCACAGGGGTTTTTCCTATTTCTTAAGGATTGCCGCGCGATCCACGTTGGATTTTATCCAAGTGCCGCGCAGGCGGTCAGGCGGACAGGAAGTACTTTGAGTGGATCGGGAGGATCGCGGCCCCGACGGAGCGGGCCTGACGACCGACGGCGCCCTGCCGGATATCGAAGTCTTCGAGACCGGTGAGGTCAAGGGTGCTGTAGCTGGCGCGCACGGTTTCCGTCAGGCGGGCGCAGACGTCCGCGGGCATGGCGCCGTCGATCATCACCGCCTCGATATCGACGATGGAGGCCAGCGCCGCGCAGGCGATGGCGAGGTAGTGGCCGGTTGTTTCGATCCAGGGTTGGATGACGTTTTCGATGGTGGACCAGTCGTCACCCATCTCACGGAGCTCAAGGGGATCGCGGCCCGTGCGGCGCAGTTCCGTTTCGAGTGCGTAGAGGGAGCTGACGTTCAGGAGCTGCGTCGTCCCCCCTGCCCCGTCGGGCACCGGAAGTGGCCCGAGCGCGGCGCCGTTGCGGGAGCGGCCCGAGACGACGTTTCCGTTGAGGACCAGCCCGCCCCCAACAAACGCGCCGAGGAAGATGTAGGCGAAGTCGGTGAATTCATCGCCGCGACCCAGAAGGAGTTCGGAGATGCAGGCCGAGGTCGCGTCGTTTTCGAGGAAGGTTTCAAGGCCGGTGGCCTCGGTTACGGCGGCTTCGACGTCGAAGGACTGCCATGCGCGCATGGCCTCTGCCGGGGCGTCCACGGCTTCGAGCCATTCCCAGATGCGATTGGGCATCGAGATGCCAATGCCGACCAGAAGATCACGTGCGCCGGGGCGGCTTTTGAGCAGCGATTGGGATGAGGATTTCACGAAGCCAAGGACGTCTTCAATGAGCGGAAACGCATAGGAGGTGGAGCGGACGCCCAGTTGCTCCCCCTTGAAATCAAGCAGTGTGACCTCGGCAGAGCGTCGACCGATGTTGAGGCCCAGCGACAGCGCGCCCAACGGGTTGAGCGCCATTGGCACCGAGGGCTTGCCGACTTTGCCCTTTACGGCCTCTCCCCGCGTCAGCAGGTTCTCCGCCTCAAGCGAGCGGATGATGTTCGACACGGTCTGCGCCGACAGACCGGACTGACGCGCGATTTCGGCGCTTGCCATTTCGCCGTGACGGCGAATAATCGACAGGACGAGGCGAGCGTTCTGGTCGCGCAAACCGGATTGGTTCGCCCCGCCCCAGACATCGCGGATCGATGGGTCCGTCAGTGTCACGATTTCCTCCCGATGCGAGCTTGCCGCCCTCCCGGTGGTGTGTCAATTTATAAATCACTTTTATTTATTTATTGACGTCCGCTTGAGAACACGGTTAGGTCAGGGCGGTCCGCTAAAGACGGTACCAGGATTTGGGAGGATACCATGAAGAGACTTTTGACCAGCGCGGCGCTCGCGTCGCTGGCGATGGCCGGTACGGCCTATGCCGAGACGTCTGTCTGCCTGATCACGAAGACCGAGACGAACCCCTTCTTCGTTAAGATGAAGGAAGGCGCCGAGGCCAAGGCCGCCGAGCTTGGGATGGAGCTGAAGTCGTTCGCCGGGAAGATCGATGGCGACCACGAAACGCAGGTGCAGGCCATTGAGACCTGCATTCTGGACGGCGCGAAGGGCATTCTGATCACCGCGTCGGACACGTCGTCCATCGTTCCTGCTGTGACGCAGGCGCGTGAGGCGGGCCTTGTGGTCATCGCGCTCGACACGCCGCTGACGCCGATTGACGCCGCGGATGCGACGTTTGCGACGGACAACTTTCTGGCGGGTGAGCTGATCGGCAAGTGGGCTGCAGCTCAGGTCGATACCGAGACAGCGAAGATCGGAATGATGAACATCAACGTGTCGCAGCCGACCGTGGGCGTTTTGCGGAACCAGGGCTTCCTGACCGGGTTCGGCGTCGGCCTTGAGGACCCCAACAAGTGGGGCGACGAGACCGACCCGCGGATCATCGACAACGAGGTGACCAACGCCAACGAAGAAGGTGGCCGCAAGGCGATGGAGAACCTTCTGACGAAGGATGACGGCGTGAACGTGCTTTACACCATCAACGAGCCGACCGCGGCGGGTGCGTTCAAGACGCTTGAAGACTTCAGCAAGACCGATGACGTGACCATCGTGTCGGTCGACGGTGGCTGCCCGGGCGTGCAGGACGTGGCCGATGGCGTCATCGGCGCGACCTCACAGCAGTATCCGCTGCTGATGGCGTCGCTCGGCGTTGAGGCGATCAAGAAGTGGGCCGATGAGGGCGTGAAGCCTGAGCCGACCCCGGGCAAGGAGTTCTTCGATACGGGCGTTGCCCTTGTCACGGACAGCCCGGTTGACGGCGTGCCGTCGATCACGTCAGCCGAAGCGCTGGAGCTTTGCTGGGGCTAAATCTCCCCGGTTGGAAGGGCGCTGCGGCGCCCTTCCGCAACAGGCAAGACAGCCTGAGAATTATCTGACACACTCGCGATGGATGGTCGGTCAGGGGTCTGACCGGGGGAGGATGATCTATGTCTAGCACCGAGTACGAAAAGTCGGCCGGCCCAGCGCCGGACAAGGTTGCCGAGTTCGAGGATACCCGGCACGGTTTGGTCGGACGGATCCAGCATATCCTGCATGTGAACCCGGCCTTCGTCCCACTGATCGTGCTTGTCGCGTCGATCATCGTTTTCGGCATTCTTGTGGGGTCGCGCTTTTTCTCGCCCTTCGCGATGACGCTGATCCTGCAGCAGGTGCAGATTGTGGGCATCGTGGCGGCGGCGCAGAGCCTTGTGATCCTGACGGCGGGCATCGACCTGTCAGTCGGCGCGATCATGGTGCTGTCGTCGGTCGTCATGGGGCAGTTTACGTTCCGCTATGGTTTGCCGGTTGAGGTGTCGATTGCGTGCGGGCTGGCCGTGGGCGCAATTTGCGGGCTGATCAACGGGTGGCTGGTAGCCTACATGAAGCTGCCGCCGTTCATCGTGACACTGGGGACGTGGCAGATCATTCTTGCGACGAACTTTCTGTATTCGGCGAACGAGACGATCCGAAGTCAGGATATCGAGGCTGAGGCCGCGCTGCTGCAGATCTTTGGGACGAAGTTTCAGATGGGCGGGGCGACGTTTACGCTGGGCGTGATCTTTATGCTCGGGCTCATATTCGTGCTGGCCTATGCGCTGAAACACACCGCGTGGGGGAGGCACGTTTACGCTGTGGGGGATGACCCGGAGGCCGCCGAGCTATCCGGTGTGAACGTCAAGAAGACATTGATCTCGGTTTACCTACTGTCGGGCATCATCTGCGCCTTTGCAGGCTGGGCGATGGTGGGGCGGATCGGGTCGATCTCTCCCACGGTGGGTCAGCTTGCAAACATCGAAAGCATCACGGCTGTGGTGATCGGGGGGATCTCGCTCTTTGGCGGGCGGGGCTCGATCATGGGGAGCCTGTTCGGGGCGCTGATCGTTGGGGTCTTCACCCTTGGCCTGCGGCTGATGGGGGCGGATGCGCAGTGGACGTTCCTGCTGATCGGCTTGCTTATCATTGCTGCCGTCGCGGTGGACCAATGGATCAGAAAGGTGTCGGCATGAGCACGCAGGACCCCATTCTCAAGGCGACTAACCTCGTCAAGCGGTACGGCAAGGTGGTGGCGCTGGATCACTGCGACTTCGAGCTGTATCCGGGCGAAATCCTTGCGGTTATTGGCGACAACGGGGCGGGCAAGTCGACGCTGATCAAGGCGGTGTCGGGGGCGGTCGTCCCCGATGAGGGCGAGGTCTGGCTGGAGGGGAAGCGTGTCAGCTTCCACTCCCCCATCGAGGCGCGCGAGGCGGGGATCGAGACGGTGTATCAGACGCTGGCGATGTCCCCTGCCCTGTCGATTGCGGACAACATGTTCATGGGGCGCGAGATCCGGAAACCGGGGGTCCTTGGGTCGGTGTTTCGGAAGCTGGATCGGTCGGCGATGGAGAAGTTCGCGCGTGAGAAGCTGTCGGAGCTTGGTCTGATGACGATCCAGAACATCAACCAGGCGGTGGAGACGTTGTCGGGTGGGCAACGCCAGGGCGTCGCCGTGGCGCGGGCGGCGGCGTTCGGGTCGAAGGTGATCATCCTGGACGAGCCGACTGCTGCGCTGGGCGTGAAGGAAAGCCGGAAGGTGCTGGAGCTGATCCAGGACGTGAAGTCGCGGGGCATCCCGATCATCCTAATCAGCCACAACATGCCGCATGTGTTCGAGGTCGCCGACCGCATCCACATTCACCGGCTGGGCAAACGGCTGACTGTGATCGATCCGAAGGATTACTCGATGTCGGACGCGGTGGCGTTCATGACGGGCGCGAAAGAGCCGGAACCGGTCGCCGCCTGAAGCGAGGCGCGCCTGCAAGGGCGCGATGAGCGGCGGCCTTACTTGCAGATCGGCAGAACCAGCGGCGGTTGCTTCGGCAGGGAGTCGCGCCATTCGTTGATGATCGGCTGCAGGGTGCGTTTGGGCCAGAACCTTGGGGTGCCGATGGCGCTTAGGCACGAGGCGTTCCAGTACAGGCCCTGCGATGCGAGCGACTGGCCGCTTTTCACTGCCTTTGCGACCGCGTTAATGTCCTTGGATTCCGGGTAGATATACAGCGTTGTTGGATCGTCCTGGATCAGGGGCATAACCTCGGCCCGCTCTGCCGGGGACCACGTGGTGCAGCCGTTGCTGCGCCCGCCGGTGTAGTTCACCAGCCGCCCAAAGGGCACATAGCCTTCGGCGTCGGCATGGGGACTGTCGGGCTTTTTGAAGCGGCATTGCCAGCGCAGGAACTGCGCCTCGTGGCCGCCGATCAGACGCTGACGCGCGTTGCTGGTTTCGCCCTCTCCCTCAAACTGTAGGAAGGTACGGTAGTACGCTGCCCGCGTGCCGCCCTGGCTGAAGTAGCCTTTGAAGGACGTCCTCGGCTCGGCCGTCACATAGGACCCGCCCATCGTCAGCTTAGAGCCTTCGGCATTGCTGAAATTCCGCGCGCATTGGCGGCCGTTCGAGAAGTTGGCCCGCGCCAGCTTCCGCCCGTTGCCGTAGCCGGAGGAGTACGTCCGAAACGATTTCTGCCGCTCGCATATCACGTAGAACCGCTGCCCCGGACGCCCGTTGGACTGCGCACTGGGCTTGGTCGCGTCCATGGCGAGGTAGCAGGGATTGTCGACCTCCCCTCGCCGGGTCTTCTCGCGGTAGAGCTCCCGCGCGCGCTGCAGAACGACGGGGGCGATTTGCCCGTCGCCGGTGCCGACATGTTTCTGAAGCCACCCGGGGACGTTCGACGATAGCGCCACAGCGGGTGACCCACATATGGCCAGTACAAGTGACAGGGCACAGAATTTCAGCGGACGTCTCGGCATCTGAACACGCTCCTTCTCCCCCTGGTGGATAGGTTACCACACGCTTTCCGGTTTGGCGTCTTTTTTTGCAGTGCGTTCGGACGCTTGTCTCGCAAAATGTTATAAGGTAACGACCTGAGGGCTTGGAGGTTGGAATGGCGAAACGAGGCGAGTCTGCGCGCCTTTTGCTGGTTGGTGTTGCCCCTCGGCTTGGAATCGCCCTGGCGATTGCCGGGCTGCTTTGGCTCGGCTTCTTCTGGGCGACCACGCCGCCGAGGCCACTGTGACCGCTGCGCTTTCCTTTGAAAACCTGACGCTGGGTTACGACCAGACCCCGGCGGTGCAAGAGCTTGAGGCGGAGATCCCTGACGGCAGTCTTACGGCCATCGTGGGCCCGAACGGTGCCGGAAAGTCCACCCTGCTGAAGGGTGTGACCGGCGCGTTGTCCCCGCTGGAGGGGCGGATCCAGATCGGCGGCGTGGAGCGAGAGGATATCGCCTACCTCCCCCAGCAATCCGAGATTGACCGGAGCTTTCCGATCACGGTGGTCGACATCGTGTCGATGGGTCTGTGGCGTGAGGTCGGGGCGTTTGCGACACTTGGGCGCGGCCACCGCAAGCGCGTGCAGACGGCACTGGCAGCGGTTGGCCTAACGGGGTTTGAGCGGCGGACCATCGGGTCGCTGTCCGGCGGGCAGATGCAGCGGGCGCTGTTTGCGCGGTTGCTGTTGCAGGACGCGAAGCTGGTGCTTCTGGATGAGCCGTTTACGGCGATTGACGCCAAGACGATGGCCGATCTACTGGGGATCATCCGGCGGTGGCACGACGAGGGGCGGACGGTGCTGGCCGTGCTGCACGATGACATCACGGTGCGCACACATTTCCCCGAGACGCTCATGCTTGCCCGCCAGCTTGTGGCCCATGGGCCGACCGAGCAGGTGCTGACATCGGAGAACCAGTTCCGAGCCCGCCAGATGTGCGAAGCCTGCGCCGACACCCCCCACAGCTGCGGGAAAAGCGCTGCATGATCTGGGAGCTTTTTTTCGCCCCCTTCGCCGAGTTCGGGTTCATGCGGCGCGCCCTTTTGGGGTGCATCGCAGTCTCTGTTGGCGCGACCCCGGTGGGCGTTTTCCTGATGCTGCGCAATATGAGCCTGACGGGCGATGCGATGGCGCACGCGATCCTGCCGGGGGCGGCGCTGGGGTATCTGGTGTCGGGGCTGTCGCTTGGTGCGATGACGATTGGCGGGCTGATCGCGGGGATGGTTGTGGCGCTTGCCTCGGGCTTTGTCGCGCGCATCACTGCTCTGCGGGAGGATGCGAGCCTTGCGGCGTTCTATCTGATTTCGCTGGCGCTTGGGGTTCTGATCGTCTCGACCCGGGGCAGCAATGTGGACCTGATGCATGTGTTGTTCGGCACGGTGCTGGCGCTGGATAATGCGGCGCTGATCCTGTTGTGCTCGTTTGCCAGTATCTCTCTGATCGTGCTGGCCATCTTCTTCCGCCCGCTGGTGCTGGAGTGTGCTGATCCGCAATTTCTGCGCTCGGTCAGTGGGTTAAGTGCGGTTACGCATTTCACGTTCCTCGCGCTGGTGGTGCTGAACCTCGTGGCCGGGTTCCATGCGCTGGGGACGCTGATGGCCGTGGGGATCATGATCCTGCCCGCCGCCGCGGCCCGGTTCTGGGCGGCGAGTATTGGCGGGCTTGTCAGTGCCGCCGCGCTGATCGCGATCCTGTCGAGCCTGACCGGGCTGCTTCTGTCGTTTCACTACAGCCTGCCATCGGGTCCGGCGATCATTCTGGTCGCGGGGATCGCCTATGGCCTGTCCATCATCTGTGGCCCGGTGGGAGGGGTGATCGCCCAGCACCTGCCGCGCCAGCAACAACTTGAAACCTGAGGGGGATTCTCATGTCATCTCGTCGTTCATTCCTGCGCTCTGCGAGCGCCATCACCGCCGTGTCCCTTGCCCTGCCGATGGCGGCCTGGGCGGATGAGCCAATTTCGGTAGTCGCGACGTTCTCGATACTCGGTGACATGGTGGCGGAAGTCGGGGGCGAGCATATCGAGCTGACGACGCTCGTCGGGCCCGGCGGCGATGCGCATGTGTACCAACCGACGCCGCAGGACGCGAAGGCGGTGGCTGAGGCGGATGTGATGTTCATCAACGGGCTGGAGTTTGAGGGCTGGCTGGAGCGTCTGTCCGAAGCGGCCAGCTTTGGCGGCGAGATGGTTGTCGCGACGCGGGGGATCGATCCGATTGCGTTCGATGAGCATGGGGATGAGCATCACGACGATCATGATGACCACGCGGAGGGGGAGCATCATGATGAGGAGCACGCCGAAGGTGAGCACGAGCATGAGGAGCACGCCGAGGGTGAGCATGCGCACGATCATGACAAGGAGCATGCGGAGGGCGAGCATCACGATCATGAAGAGCATGCCGAGGGCGAGCACCATGATGAGGAGGAGCATGCCGGTCATGGCGATCACCACGGCCATGACCACGGGGCGTTCGATCCGCATGCGTGGCAGAGCCTTGAGCATGCCGTGACCTATGTTGACAACATTGCGGCAGGGCTTGCGCAGGCAGATCCGGAGAACGCGGGCGACTATTATGCGAACCGCGCGGCTTATGTGGCGAAGCTGGAGACGCTGGCCGCTGAGGTTGACGCGATGATGGGCGCGGTCCCCGAGGACCGGCGTACCGTTGTGACGTCGCACGATGCGTTCCAGTACTTTGCTGAGGCCTATGGCATGACGTTTGAGGCGCCGCAGGGGCTGAGCACGGAGAGTGAGCCGTCGGCGGCGGATGTGGCCGAGTTGATCACGCAGATCCGTGAAGAGGGCATTTCGGCGGTGTTTGTCGAAAGCATCACCGACAACCGGCTGATTGAGCAGATCGCGAATGAGACGGGCGCGACGGTGGGCGGAACACTGTATTCCGATGCGCTGTCGGGTGAGGACGGTCCGGCGTCGACGTACCTCGACATGATGCGGCACAATGCGACGACTTTGTCGCAGGCGCTGCTGGGTTCCTGAGTTTCAGGTGTTGGGCATCCCGCCCAGCTTTTGCTGGGCGGCGACGAGACCTTTGACCAACTCGGGATCGGCGGCCTTGAGCTGGCGGTCCGGGCGGCCGTCGAGGATGGCCGTGATGTCGTGCAGGATCATGTCGCCGATCAGTTGGCGGCCGCCGGGGACGGCGGCGGCGCGGTGGGGCGACAGGATCACGTTGCGGGTGGTGCGCAGGGGGTCATCCGGCGCAAGGGGTTCGGTCGGGTATACATCGGTGGCCACGGTGATGCGGCCCGCGTTGGCGGCATTTATCAAAGCCGGGAAGTCGGCGCACCACGCGCGGCTCATTACGACCACGAGCGCGCCGGGTTGCAGGCGGGCGATGAAGTCGGCGCTGAGGAGGCCTTTCGTGTCGTCAGAGGGGACGGCGGCCACGATGACGACGCGGGATTGCGTGACGAGTTGGGTTAGATCGACGAGGTCGACGTCGGGTCCGGCGTCGGAGAGGAACGGGTCGAACGCCAGGATGCGGGGCGAGAACGGTGCTAGAAGGCGGTGCGCTTCGCGGGCGATCTGGCCGTAGCCGATGAAACCAATAGTCTGGCCGTACATGGAAAAATCGGTTTCGGGGCGGTCGTCGAGCCAGCGTTCGGTGCCGGATCGGAAGGCTTCGTGTTCATCGACGAGGCCGCGCCCGCCGGCGAGGATCATGGCGAGGGTCATCTCGGCGACGGAGTTGCGGAAGCCGGGGGAGCAAGACAGGACTTCGATGCCCCGCCAGACGCAAGCGTCGTAGTCCAGTCCGTCGCGGAAGGCGCCAGCGACCTCGATGGTGGCCCGCAGTTTGGGGGCGCGGGCGAGGTCTGTTTCGCTGAGTTCGGGCTTGGAGGCGATGTAGAACTCTGCGTCCGGGAGCAGTGCGTCGATCTGGGCGCGTGGCATGGGGCTGTCGGCGCCGTCGTGGATGTCGCAGAGGGCGGCGAGGGCCGCGAAGGTTTCGGGCCGGAAAAGCTCGTCGCGGGTGCGGAAGTGGTTGTCGAGGATCAGGGTGGGCTTCATGCGGCCTTCGCCTCTGCCGGAGCGGCAAAGAGGTGCGCGCGGGAGGGGTCGAAGCCGAGCTGGATCTGCTGGCCGGGCTCGAACACGCGGTCTTCGGCGAGGGAGCAGAGGATGCGCGTGCCGTCCGAGAGGGCGACGTCGACGACGGTTTCGATGCCTAGGCGCTCGGCGAGGGTGACGTTGCCGGTTAGGACACCGCCGGTGTCGACCGGGTGCAGGTCTTGCGGGCGGATGCCGAGGATGGCGCCGCCGCTGCCCGGGATGTCCTCGCGCCATGCGGGGACTGTCAGACTGGCGATGTGGGGCGAGGTTGTTGGGCCGATGGTAGAGGTCCATCGGGGCGCCGACTTGTTGCACGTAACCGTCTTTCAGCACGACGATCTTGTCGGCAAGGGTCATCGCCTCAACCTGATCATGGGTGACGTAGACCATGGTCGCGCCGAGGGATTTGTGGAGTTTGCCGATCTCGATCCGCATGTCGAGGCGCAGGGCGGCGTCGAGGTTTGAGAGCGGTTAGTCGAACAGGAACACCTCGGGCTGGCGCACGATGGCGCGGCCGATGGCGACGCGCTGGCGCTGGCCTCCGGAGAGTTGGCTTGGGCGGCGGTCGAGCAGTTGCTCCATCTGGAGGATGCGGGCAGCTTCGGTGACCTTAGCCTCTTTCTCGGCCTTGGAGGCGCCTGCGATGGTGAGGCCGAAGGCCACGTTCTCGCGCACCGTCATGTGCGGGAAGATGGCGTAGGATTGAAAGACCATGGCGATGCCGCGTTGCGAGGCGGGGATGTCGTTGACCACCTGCCCGCCGATCTGGAGCGTGCCACCCGAGATGTCTTCGAGGCCCGCGATCATCCGCAGCAGCGTGGACTTCCCGCAGCCGGAGGGGCCGACGAAGACGACGAACTCGCCGTCGTTGATTTCGATGTCCACGCCCTTGATCACGTCGACCGGACCATAGCTTTTCTGGATGCCTTTGAGCAGAACGTCCGCCATAAGTCGCTGTCTCCTCTACATATTCTCAACGAGCGCGAGGCGCCCGTCGCCCAGACGCCGCAAGGGCGCGGGGTCGGTGATGATGCCAGGGAAAGTGCCTGTGGCCGGGTCGGTCATCAGGAAGCCCAGCAGATGGTGGCCGGTGTCGGTGGCTACGACGCGAGCGGCGTAGCGCTGGCCAGGATGACTGCCGTCAAGGAACGGCCGGGGCGCAATGCGCCAGGGGCCGAGGGGGTTGTCGGCCATCAGGTAGTGCGTGCCGGTTTTGGGGTTGCCAAGGACGGCGCTGGTGCCGTTTGCCCAGAAGCGGCCTGCGGTGCAGAAGAGGCAGTACCAGGTGCCGTCCCATGCGAAGACCTGGGGGACTTCTAGTTCTCCGCACCCGCCTGTGAAGACAGGGTCTTGGAGAACCCAATTGAAGAGGTCCGGGGATATGGCGAGGCAGATGGCACCGGCGTCGAGCTTTCCCGGGACCGCCGCGTTGCGGGTGGTGAAGTACATCAGCCAGCCGTCGCCGGAAGGGTTGCGGATGACCCACGGGTCGCGGAAGGCGCGGTCGTGCCAACGGTCGGGGTGGTATTCTTCATAGCGGTCGTCGCGGTCGAGGATGAGGCCGTCGCCAACGCGGGCCCAGTCGTGCAGGTCGCCTGACATGGCGTGGCCGAGCTTTTGGTGTTTGCCGTTATCGGCGCGGCTTGTTCCGGTGTAGAACAGGTGCCATTGCCCGTCGTCCCCGCGCACGACGGACCCCGTCCATGTCGTGTAGTCGTCCCAAGCGGGACCAGGGGGTGAAGCACGTGCCGAGGTGGTCCCACGTCACCAGGTCGCGGCTGGTGGCGTGACCGTAGCTGACGTTCCAGTGGCGCTGCTCGGGGTCGCCGATGCTTTTGTCCGCTTGCAGGTAGTAGGCGTGCCAGAGGTCGCCGTCGCGGGCGAACCAGCTGTCCCACACCCACTTGTCCTCGAGCGCGATCATCCTTTCACCCCGGTCGACGCCACGGAGGCGATGAACACGCGTTGGAGCGACAGGTAGAAGGCCAGCACGGGGATGGGACGCCGGGGTACATCGTGCAGGCCAAGGTGTTCGAAAAAGCCCTCGCCTACATCGCCAACGGCGCCGACACGCTCGACGCCGCCGTGGATGAGATCAACGAGAATATCGAAGCCAACAGCGGCTACGGCCACTGACGCAGGTCGCAACGGCCGTCACCGTGGGGTGCAACTCAACCCGGAGCCGATTTCTTAATAAGAAATCGTAACGGAAAATCCCATTTTCCGTCCCCGGCCCGCCCCCTCGCGCGGCGTCCAACCGTCCTCCCCGGGGCCCATCCGGCCCCGCCGACGAAAAGGAGCACAAGGGATGGCGTCCCCTAAACTGACGCGATCCAACCGCGCCGGGTGGCTGATGGCGCTGCCCGGGGTGAGGCTGATCGCCACCTTCATCATCCTACCGTTCTTTCTGGCCTTCGCGTTCTCGCTGACCAACCAGCGCCTCGCCTCGCCAAACCCGACCGAATACGTGGGGTTCGAGAACTACAGCGACCTCCTCGCCTTCGCCCTGTTCGCGCAGATCGACGTCATGACCAACGGCGGCCCGCTCGACAGCACGCAGGCCCTTGTATTACAGGCCGTCGAACGCGGTTACGGCAAGCAGGACATCTCGGGTGGCTCGACCATCTCGGTCATCCTGTTCCTGATCGTCCTCGCGATCTCCCTCCTGCAACGCTGGCTCACACGGGAGCGTTCCTGATGGCCCTGGTCTCCCCTGACAATCGCGGCCTCCGCCTGTGGACGCGCTACGCCGTCCTTCTGCTCGTGGCGGTGGTCTTCCTCTTCCCGCTGATGTTCATGGCGATGTCCTCGCTGAAGCCGGACCAGCAATTGCTAAGCGATACCAACTCCCTCCGTGCCTTTCTTCCGGTGGGGGACATCTCGCTCCAAAACTACTCCGACGCGTTCGACCGGGCGCCCATCGGCGTGTTCGTCGTCAACTCCGTCCTCATCACCGGCGCGACGGTGATCCTGACCCTCTTCGTCTGCTCCCTCGCTGCCTTCTCGTTCGTGTTCCTGAACTGGACGGGCAGGGGGGTCATCTTCTCCATCCTCCTCGCCACCCTCATCATCCCGTATGAGACGATCTTCATCCCGCTCCTCCTCATGGTCTCGCAACTGCCATGGCTCGGGGGCGGGGGCCTCGAATGGGGCTGGCTCAATACCTACCGCGTGCAGATCATCCCGTTCATCGCCGACGGCCTGTCGATCTTCCTGTTTGTCCAGTATTTTAAAGACCTGCCCCGCGAACTGATCGAAGCCAGCCGGGTTGAGGGCGCCTCCTGGTGGTTCATCTACCGCAAGGTCGTGCTGCCCCTCTCCGGGCCCGTCATCGCCACAGCAGCGATCCTGAAATTCCTGTTCATGTACAACCAGTACCTCTGGCCGCTGATGGTCGTCCAATCGGAAGAGATCCGCCCCGTCATGATTGGCCTCAGCTATTTCACCGATCAGCTCAACGTGCCTTGGGGCGAGGTAATGGCCTACCTCACCATCATCACACGGATCAGACGAGGGCCTGGGCTTCGGAGAGGCCGTAGAATACCTCAGGCGACCCACCCGGCTTGTAGTTCTCAGTTTCCGCGGCGGCGAACGCGGTGACCGGGATCAGGTCGGTGCCGTCCGAGAAGGCGCTGAACCAGCGGTCTTGCAGGGCGAACTCGATGAAGGCGCGGGCGCCTTCGGGGTGTTCGGACGTTCCAGAGATGCCGAATTGCCAGGAGGCCGCGCCGATGGTGGGGCTTTTGCCGAAGTCGGGTGCGGGTAGGAACAGGGCGTCGTCGCCGAACGCCTCGACCACCGGCAAGGCGGCCCAGTTGCCGTTCCAGGACATGGCGTATTTGCCTTCGAGAAGGCCCACGTCGCGGTCGGCGGCGTCCTGGCTGGTGCCGGGGGCGAGGCCGTTTTCGAAGAGGCTTTGCCACCATTCGCCGAAGGCGATTGCCTCATCGCCATTCAGCACGCCTTCGGCGGTTGCATAGGTCGAGCGATCGACGATGTCGCCGCCGAAGGATTGCAGCAAGGGCGAGAAGGCGTAGGGGTACCATTCGCCTGCCCAGGCCATGCCGAGGTCGAGCGGGTATTCATAATTCCCAGTCGCGGCAAGGGTTTCGAGGGCGCTGTTGAACTCATCAAGGCTCCAGGGTTCGTCGAGCGTGGGGATGCGGATGCCGTTGTCTTCCAGCGTCGACCGGCGGGTCGTCAGGGCCACGGCGGCGTCCCAGAGGCCGACGGAGTAGACCTCACCATTCCAGCGCCCGATGGGGCCCGGGAGGAAGCCTTCGAGCTTGGCCTCGTCGATGCCAAGGGGCTGCATGTAGCCCGCCCAGGCCCAGTTGGGCATCACGGGGCCGTCGACGTCGAGGATGTCGGGTAGCTCCCCCGCAAGGGCGGCGGCTCCGACGGCGTCGTTGTAGGCGAGCTGCGGGAAGGTTTCGATGACGACGGTCCAGTCGGATTGGCTGGCGTTGAACTCTTCGACGAGTTGGTTGACGAGCGCTTCTTCGGCGTTGGCGCTGCCGGCGCCGTGGTACCAGAGGCTCAGCTCGGTCTGCGCGGCGGCTGAGGTGGCGAGCCCGCCGGCGAGGGCGGTGGCCAGGAGTGCTGTGTATCTCATCTCGTTCCTCCCTATGAGATTTAGTCGACGGCCCCGGGGTGCGTGGTCGCCGGGGTGACAAGAGATCCGCGGTGTTTGACGTCGCCGCGAACGATGATCGTTTCGTCTGGTGGCGCGGTGCCGGAGAGCAGGTCGAGCAGGACCTGCGCGGCGCGGGCGCCCATGGCGCCGTAGGGCAATTCGGCGGTGGTGAGCGCGGGGTAGAGCGTTTCCGATATCAGGCGGTGGTCGTCGTAGCCGACAACGGACACGTCTTCGGGCACAGCGATCCCGCGTCGCCGGAGGATGCCGTAGACGGCCATGGCGAGGCGGTCATTGCCGCAGCAGATCACGGTGGGCGGCGCGTCGCCTGCGAAGAAGGTGTCGAGCGCGTCCGAGATCAGTTCGTGCTCGCCCGGTGTTCCGAAGAGGTCGGTTGCGCGGACAAGGCTTGGGTCGAAGGGGATTCCGGCGTCGGACAGGGCGCGGCGGAAGCCCTGGAGGCGGAGGCGGGTGGCCTCTTGTCCCGGGGCGAGTGTGAGGTAGGCGATGCGGCGGTGGCCTGCGTCCAGCACGGATTTGGTGAGCGTGTATTGCCCGCCTTCGTCATCTGGCACGACGGCGGGGGTGCCGTGTTGGTCGAAGCAGTTGACCAGCACCGTTGGGACGGCCTGCGTGGCGGGGAGGGTCAGTTCGAGCGGTTTGTGGAAGTCCGCGACGTAGAGGATGCCTTCGACGCGGTGTTCCTGAAACGTGCGGACGAGGTCGGGGACGTTGTCGAGCCGACCGCCGGTGTCTGAGATGAGGAGCGTTTTGTTTGAGCGCTCGATGACCGATTGGGCGCCCTGCACGATCAGAAGGTCGGGCAGACCGGCTGCGACGGAGATCTCGTCGGCGGAGCTGATTGCGCCGGTGATGAGGCCGATGAGGCCCGATTTGTTCGACTTCATGGAGCGGGCGGCGTGGGAGGGCACGTAGCCGAGGGTGTCCATCGCCTGGGCGACGGCATCGCGTGTCTTGGCCGAGACCGGCGCATCTTTGTTGAGCACCCGGCTTACGGTTTTCGGTGAAACGCCAGCACGCTTCGCGACATCATAGATCGTCGCCATGGCGACGCTCCCCTCCCCTGTGGTGGCTCTTTTGGTAGCCTTATGACATCGATGTCATGACACCGGTGTCAGAGTCAAGTCATACGCCGCCGATTGCCCGCCGGATCGTTTGGTCGTTCCGCCGGGAGGAGAGGATGAGGTTCTGCAATTCCTCAACCGGCATTGGCATGCAGAAGTGGTAGCCCTGCAGAACGTGGCAGCCGATCCGGGTCAGGACGTCGGCGTGTTCCGGGGTCTCGACCCCCTCGGCCACGACGGTCAGTTCCATCAGTTTCGCCATGCTGATGATCTGCTCCAGCACGCCGAGCGACACGGGGTCTTCGAGGATCGGCATGACGAGGCGCTGATCGATCTTCATCGCGTCGGGACGCAATTTCATCAGGCCGATGATGGAGGCGTGCCCCGATCCGAAATCGTCGACCTCAATATGGACGCCGAGTTCGCGCAGGTTGTCGAGGCCCATCAGAAAGGCGTCGGTCTGCTCTTCGACGAGGACCGACTCCAGAACCTCAAATGCGATCTCCGGGGCGTTGGATGGCAGATCCCGGATGAGTTCGTAGACGGCGCGATCCTGCACGCGAGCTGCCGTGACGTTTACGGAAAGCTTCGGGATATCAATACCCTGTTCCCGCAGCGCCATGATCTGTGCGATTGCTTTCCGAAGGATCTGATCGTCGATCTCTTCGACGATCGACAACTGTTCGGCGATGGGCAGGAAGCGGTTCGGGGTCACCAGTCCGAAGTCCTGAGATCGCCAGCGTGCCAAGGTTTCCACGCCGACGATCCGGCGGGTCCGCGCGTCGTAT
This sequence comes from Pseudomonadota bacterium, assembly GCA_039190895.1. Taxonomy (GTDB): domain Bacteria; phylum Pseudomonadota; class Alphaproteobacteria; order Rhodobacterales; family Rhodobacteraceae; genus Ovoidimarina. The sequence goes on from JBCCXY010000003.1 coordinate 46,510, forward strand.
TGGGCCTGGAAGAATGGCTCGAACTCGTCGCGACCGACAGCCAGCCGAAGCTCGCGAGCGATGTCGCGGCGGGAGAGGACCTGATTGTGGAGTTCGGGCGTGTAGAGGTGCACGCGATTGCGGCCGGCTTCCTTGGCTTCGTACAGCGCCGCATCGGCGGCAATGATGAGGTCATCCTTATGCAGTAGCCCGCCGGCGAGCCCGGCCACCCCGAAACTCGCCCCGACACGGATGGTCTTGTCCTCAAAGGACTTGGGCGCCCGGATTCGCTTGAGGATGCGCTTTGCGACCGTCAGGCCATCGGCTTCAGTCGACCCGCGTCCTAAAAGCAGCAGGAACTCATCCCCGCCAACGCGAACGGCAAGGTCATCGGCCTTGGTTTCTTCCGACAGGATCTCGGCAACGCATTTCAGGACGAAGTCTCCGGCTTCGTGGCCCATGGTGTCGTTTACGTACTTGAAATGATCGAGATCGATCCGAACCAAGGTGATGTCCGAGGCTTGCGCGGCCTCGCGGAGGCGAAGCTCTTCATCCAAGGCGCGACGGTTTGGAAGCCCGGTCAGGGGGTCGTGCAGCGCCTGATATTCTATCTCTTTTTTCGCCGCGATCAGCGCTTCGCGACTGTCGCGCGCCTCGGTTACGTCGCTGCTGATCGCGACAAAGCCGTAGGGATCGCCGGTGCCGGAGTAGAGGGGTGAAATGCTGAGCATCAGCCAGTAGGGCTCTCCGGTTGATCGGTAGTTCAGGATCTCGACCTTGACGGCCTGTCGCGCCGCCAGCGCGTGGCTCAGTTCCTGCACTGTCTTGGGATCGGTGTCCCGCCCCTGGAGGAATGCGCCAGGTTTCCGGCCTTTGACGTCCTCTAACCTATAGCCGGTTTGCTTTTCGAACGACGGGTTGACCCACGTTATGCACCCGTCGAGGTCACTGAGGACGACGGAGTCTTGGGCGAGTTCCGCTATGGCGGCCAATTCGCGCAGGTTGCGCTTTTGATCCTTGAGGCGTTCGGCCTGCTCCTGAAGCCGTTGATGCGGTTTCACAACGACTGTGCGCCCGAGAACGGCAAAGATCGTGAACGCGCCAAGCAGAACCGCGGCAATCGCGGTCACGCCGCGGCTGATGAGCCGGTTTCCGGCTGCCTGGACGGCCGAGATGTCGGGCGCGATGGCAAGGGTCATCTCGATGCGGCTGAGCGGCGCGAGTTCCATGTTTTCCGGGGCTGTGAGCGCCGCGGCATCGGTCAGCAGTACAGGGTCGCGAATGGTTTCGCTGCCGCTGAAGAACTCTTCAAGCGACAGAGAGTATCCGGCCAGCAAGGCGCCTTCGGGGAAGCCGTTCTGGATGATCGGTACGGCGACGGCGAAGTAGTTTGCCCCGTCTTGCTCTACAAGGAGAGCCGGCTTACGCTCAAACCGGCTTTCTTCAATCGTGTCGGTGATCAGGCGGTTCAGCGCATGCGTGTTGAAGTACTCTTCCTCCCATCCGCGCACTTCGAAGCGGGTCACCTCATCCCCGAGAGCGTCGTAAAAGATGACCCAAGACAGGTTTTCCGAGGTCGGCAGGGAGTCGAGCAGGTCGGGGAAATAATCGCTGTTTTCCGAGTGCCCAAGGGCGATGCTGAGGACGTTTGGATCATTGGCGACGAAATCCATCAGCAGTCGTTCGCGACCCACCCATTCATCCAGACTTTGGGCAGCGTTCCGGGCCTGTTCCATCACGGTCTGGTTCTGGTGTTCGATGAAGTAGGGCACGGCGACCAGACGCAGCGCGACGATCGAGCAGGCGATTGCCAGGATTAGAATGACGGTTAGAAGCAGCCAGAAGCGCAGTGCAACGGACGCGGCGGTCTTGGGCGAAGTCGGCGTGTCCGGTTCAGCCTGCATCCTTCAACAGCCCGTCTTCGCGGAATCGCGCCATGCAGAGATCATCCAGACCCAGTGCTTCGCGGGCATCCGCGTCGGATGAGGCCCACGGTCGGAAGGGTGGGTCGTAGGTCTTCAGGATGCCATCGACCGGGGTTTGCAGGTTTTCGAGGGCGGCCTTGAGGGCGGCGCGCCGCTGTTGAATTGTGCCGCCAGGCCACGCGTCGGTCCGGGCCGCCTGGTCCGCGGCGGCGATGAGGATACGGGTGATGTCGTAGCCATGGACGAACCCGGTCACCGCGCCGATATCCGCGAGGCTTGTCGCCTCGGGCTTTGCGGTTTGCAGGGCGCGCGTCAGGACACCGGAGCTTTCCGCTTCGATGCGCAAGGCACACGTTTGGAGCACCTGGATATCCAGCCGTTGCCGCATTTCGCGGTCGATTTCATCAGTGAAGTTGCCGCCCATTATGCCCCAGTCGCTAAAGATGCGGAGACTTGGGGCTTGTTCGAACAGGGCGCGAAAGACGGTCGCGCCGTTTACTGCGTTCGCCATGATCACGGCGCAGTCTGCCCCGGAGGAGGCGACATTGCTTGCAAGTGTTCCGGCCACGGCGCGACCGACCGAGAATGGGAAGTATTCCACAACAACGGGACGCATATTCCGCGCCGCGAGTGCTGCGGTCAGGGACACCTCCCCTGCCCGCCCCCACCCGGTGTCAAGAAGGATAAGGGCGAGCGAGGTGCAACCCTGTCGGTCCATGGCCTCGCGGACGAAGAACTCCCCTGATTTGGAGTCATCTACCGACACCCGAAAGAACCAGTTCTCGTCCCCTTGCGTGCGGGTGATTGGCGCACTCGCCGACCATGGCAGGAGGGTCAGAATGCCGGAGTCATTTATGAACTCGCGATAGGTGAGGTAAGGCGGGGAATGGAGGCCGCCGATCATGGCCAGCGCGCGGTCGCTGTCCAGATATTCCTCCATGGTGCGATGGGATCTTTTGGCGTTGCCGCGGTGATCCTTGGGCACAAGCTCCACCGGCATGCCGCCTAGCTGGTGGTCGACCTCGTTGAGGGCGGTGCGGACCCCGAGCTCAATCGCTTCGGCTGCCGCGAAGCTGACGGAGTAGTCGGCGTCGATATAGAGCTCTAGCGTGTCTGTGGCGGCTGCTGTGGTCAGCCCGAGCGCTGTGAAGAGGCTGGCAAGGCTTATGCGCATGGTTTGTCACACCTTTTGGTCGCGTTGGGCGAGATGTGGCACTGGTCGAGTTAACAAATGGGCCTGCGCTTGAGGCGTCTAGCGCTGAATCTTGTTAGACTTGCGTGGATTGACGCTGGCGATCACGCACCGGGCGTTTGGGGACACCGGAATTCGGCCGACAGGCCACCCGCCTCGTTGGTGTAGGCGCGGCAGGTCCCGTTGTAGAGTTCCGCGATCCGCGCGACGGTGGCGAGGCCCATGCCGCTGCCCTCGCAGACATCGCGCGAGGCGAGATGGCTTAGGGGCTCGAACACCGTCTCGTGGTGTTTCGCGTCCACCCCCGGACCCTGGTCGGCGACGGTGATCACGACATCACGGTCGACGGCAGCAATGGTGACCCGCGTGGGCTTGTCCCGCGCCGCCCCGTGGGTGACAGCGTTGTCCATGAAGGCGTGGAGGACGGCGGCGAGATGTGATGCCTCCATCGGGACGGTGTCGACGGAGATGTTCATGTCGAAGAACGGGATGAAGTCGTGCGGGAGCGCGTCGTGCGGCGCAGAGGCCGGGTTGGCCTCGGAGCGGACGAGTTTCGTGTAGTCGGCAAGATCGCGGACGATGTAGTCGAGGCGGTTCGCCTGCGTCGTCATCATGTCGAGCACCTCCCCCAGGCCCGGGGGAATACTGCCAATGGCATCGACCACCTCGTCCCGCGCCCAGTCGGGCAGCGTCTTGAGGCCCCGAAGCGGGGCCCGCAGGTCGTGGCAGACCAAGGATATGAACTGTTCCGGAGACATGATTGGGCAAATGAACGGTTGGAGTGTTAAGGACACCCTAACTCCGGGCCGGACATTTTGACGCCGCACTGCGGACATTCCTTCGAAAAGTTTAAGGACGGATCGCACATTTGCGCTCGAATTTTTTCGAGATTGCTTACGGGTTGTTTACGGCGCCTTCGCTAGGTCTCCCGGGTGGGGCAGTAAGAGGGATGCCATGGCGCTTGAGGACGTAACTATTGCCGGACACGACATGCACAGAGCCCCACCCGAAGAATTGACGGTTCTGGTGTTGGACGATGACATGCTGGACCTGAAGCGCATCGAACGCCTGTTGAAGCGCGCGGATTTTGCGGCGAACGTAGTCACGTGTCAGGACTTTGATCAGTTGAACACGGCGTTGGACGAGCATGAGTTTGACGTTGCCTTGATCGACAATCGGCTGGGCGCGCATCGGGGCGCGGACGCGCTGCGGGTGATCTCGTCCCACGAGCGGGCGGGGCCGATCCCGGCGATCATGGTGGCGGGTGACACAGCGCCCCAGGACATCGTGGATTCGATGAAATGCGGCATGCGGGATTACCTCGGAAAGAGCAATTTGACGACCGAAATGCTGGCCGCATCGATCCGGACCGCGCTGGACGAGCCGCGTTTTGGCGACGCCGACCTGACCGAGGATCAGGTGAGCCAGCTTTCGCAAAAGGTCCTTGCCGGGGTCACGAAGACCTGCAGCGAGGAGCTGGGGCCGGTGGCCAGCCGGATCTTCCGGCGCCTGAACTTTATCCGGGATTGCAACGCCATGCGCGTTCTGCCGTCACCCGAGGTGATCAACGCGATCGAGGGCGACGTGCTGATCCTGCGACGGTTTCTTGATGATCTTGAAGCTCACGAACAGAGCTTTGTCCGGCCGCACTGACGGCGCCACGGCGGACCTCCCCTCGGAAGCCGCCACCCCTTCGGAGGATGCATAAATGTCCAAGATACGTGCCCTGATGATTGAGGATAACGCCTTCGACCGTCGTCGGTTGAAGCGCATTGCGGCAGACACGGATCTGGATTTCGTGTTTGTCGAAAGCCGGACAATTGAAGAGTTCAAGGACCGTCTCGATACGGAGCGGTTTGACGTGATCTATGTCGATCTGAACCTCGCTGGGGAAGATGGCATGACGCTTCTGCCTATGGTGCGCAAGCATCCGAAGAACGCGATGGTGCCGATGATCATGGTCGCCGGGAATGAGCAGGCGGAAGCAGCGCTGCGGGCGCTGAGGGCCGGGTTTGCGGATTACATCGAGAAGAACGCGCTGTCTCCGGCGGCGCTGTCGCGGGCGACGATCAACGCGCTGCAGAAGGCGAAGCTCGTGAGTGCTGCGAATGTGGCTGAGAGCGAGACGAAGTCGGTCGAAGATGTTCTGAACTCCTTCGCGCAGGCCTGTAGCAACGAGATGCGGCCCATGCTCGCGCGCATGTTCCGGCAAGTGCGGCAAATGCGGCTGGAGGTTGAGTCGAACGGCGTAGACGCCTCGGCGCTTCTGGAGATTGAGCAGACCTGCACGCGCATGGGTGAGTTTTTTCAGGACCTGGGCGGTCTGGCGACAGAAGGGCTTTTGACTAGCATTGCAGAGAGCGACGCCCCTGTGGCTGCCAACTCCAAAGTCTGACGCAGCCGGGCGATTGAACAACTTTGACGCGATTGGGCTTACGGAGCCGAGACCTCCTGCGATATACGGCGGGCCTGATGATCAGGGACAGTGGCCTCGCATGCTCAAGTCGGCGGACGGCAGTTTAAGGTTTTGGGGCTTCGGCCTGGGGCGGCGCCTTGTCACCTGGATGATCCTGGTGTCTGCGTTGCTGTCCGTGCTGGCTGCGGCCGCGCAGCTTTGGGTATCGTACAAGCGGGATCTCGGGTCCGTTCTGTCCGAGTTCACGATTGTCGAAGAGAGTTTTCTGTCCTCACTTGAGAACGCCCTGTGGGAGTTCAATCTGCCGCAGATCGAGGTGCTGCTGGATGGGGTTCTTGCACAGATCGACGTTGTGGGCCTGACGCTGGTGTCTGAAACCGGTGAGACGTGGGAGCGCGGCGCTGACATGGACGGCCCGCAGATCACGCGCAGTTTTGCGCTGACCTCGGACAGGGGGTCGGTCGTCGAGCTTGGGGTGTTGACGGTGACACTGTCGCTCGAACGGATCCGCAGCCGCTTGCTTGAGCAGTTCTGGACCCTGCTTGCCTCAAACTTTCTCAAGACGATGGGGGCGTCTTTCGCGATGCTCCTGATCTTTGAAGCCATGGTGGGGCGGCATCTGCGGCGCATTGCCGGGCAGGCGCGCGAGGGCGTGCTGGAGACCGGGGATCGGCTGCGCCTGGATCGGCCGGATCAGCAGGATGAAATCGGGATGGTCGCCCTCGCGCTGAACGAGGCAGGGCACCGGGTGCAGGTGGCGCTGGATGCGGAGAGCCGGCGGGCGCGGCAATTGGAAGTGGCGAATGCCCAGCTTCGGCAGGCCAATCAGGAGCAGGCGGAATTCACTTATGCCATTTCGCACGACCTGAAATCGCCGACGAATACGATTGGCATGCTCATTGACGAGTTATCCAATCTGGACGCAAGCGACGATTACCAGCGCGAAATTCTCGCGGATATGGCACGGACGAATGACCGGATGCGCGGTCTGGTCGATGACGTTCTGGATTATTCGCAAACGGTCGAGACGAAAGAGCTGAATGATCTGGTGGATCTTAAGGCATTGGTCGGGGGCGTGATTGACGATCTGGCCGCCGACATTGCCAGTGCGGAGGCCGAGGTCTCGGTCGGGCGCTTGCCCAGCCTGCGCGGCAATCGGGCGCAACTTCGCTCTCTTTTTCAGAACCTTATCTCTAACGCCATCAAGTTTCGCCACCCGCAGCGCAGCCCAAAGGTCCGTGTGTACAGCCCCGAGGGGCGCGACGATCTGGTCGTTGTGGCGGATAATGGAATTGGTATTCCGGAGGAGTTTCGGGAAAAGGTCTTTGGCCTGTTTCAGAAACTGCATGTGCGGCGTGAGTTTCCGGGCACTGGTCTTGGCTTGACAGTGTGCCGCCGGATCATGTCCAACCATGCGGGCAAAATCAGGATCGGGTCGAACGGGGGGATCGGCACGGTTATTGAGCTGGACTTCAGCAGAGGTAACGAGCGTGATCAAATTGGCGATGCTCATCGATGATGAGGAAGTAGACCAGCGCCTGTACAAGCGGGTGATGGATCGCTCCGATTTGATCGAAGATGTTCTGGTCTTTACTTACGCGGATGACGCGCTTGCCCATCTGAAGGCCAACCCGGACCTTCAGGTGGATGTGGTTTTTCTGGACATCAACATGCCGCGGATGAATGGGTTCGAGTTTCTTGAGGCCGCGACGGCGGAATTGGGGGAAGGCTTTGCCAAGGTGGTTGTAGCGATGCTGACAACCTCTCTTTCACCCACGGATCAGGCGCGGGCAAATGAGTTTGACGTGGTGAAGGCCTATATCCACAAGCCGCTCACAAAGGATCATGTGGCCGAGGTCGATGCGCTGGTGGAGCGCTGACACCTAGGGCGTGCTGTTCAGAAGGTCGTCGAGGCGGCCCTGATCCCGAAGCATGGCAATGGCGGCGTTGAAGTCGTCGAGGTACGCGTCCGCCCCCCTGACCCGGGACAGGCCGAACTGCGACGCGTGGACGGCGATGGGCCGCTCTACAAACGCAAACAGATCCCGCGTCCCCGAGATGTGAGTATGGTGGCGACCGACTGCGGCATCCGTGGCGATAAGGTCGACACGTTCGTGCTGAAGCATGAGGAAAAGCGCGGAAATATCGACCGCGCGAAGAATTTCGCCGTTCGCTGCGAAGGCGGCCTCCATCGCGGAGTCGTGGAAGCTGCCGTTGATCATGCCAAGCGTGAGGCCATCGAACTCCGCGTAGTCCCCGGACCACTCCAGGCCGTCGGGAAATCGGCTCCGGTTGTACCAGAAGACTGAGGCTTCCTGAAATGTGTCTTCCGTGAAGACCATATAGCCCTCGCGTTCCGAGTTCTGGAACAAGGGAAGGATGCCGTCAAAGCGCCCGTTCGCCGTTTCGCGTTGGCAGCGCCGCCACGGGAGTAGCGTGACTGTCGCGGTGACACCGTCGAGCTGTGCGATCACCTCTTCCAACAGGGTGATCTTCAGCCCACTGGCCGATCCGGCGTCGTCCAGAGCATATGGCGGATACGTGTCGTAGCAGAACGCCAGCACCACGTCATCGGCCATGGAGATCTGCGCGCCAGCAATAAGCACGGCGCTTGCAAGAATAGTGTGGCGCATGTTGCCCTCGCTTTGCCCCAAGCGCATCACACCCGACCGCAGCTTCAATTTCATTAATCCGAGGCATCGACCGACACTCACCGAGCCAAAGGGTCTGTTTACCATTCACCTGATAACGTCCGGCCCAATTCCCGCCCTCCGACGACCACAAGTCCGCAAGCACAGGTTAAGATGACGGTTGATGACGCAGCGCTCGCTGAATGCGACGCGGAACCTATCCATATTCCCGGGGTGATCCAGCAAAACGGCTGTTTGGTCGGGGTCGACCCGAAGACGTTCACGGTCGCGTATGTAAGTGAGAACGCGACCGACTATCTGGGCCGTGCGCCGGCGGACCTTTTGGGCACCGATGCGGGGGATATCTTCGGGAGCGATCTGTCCCACGCCCTGCGCAATGTGATGCAGGTTCCGGCGGCATCGACCCGGCGGGTGCCGGTGGGGCGGCTTGAGGTTGGGGATCGGCATCTGGAGGTGCAAGCCTTCCTGTCCGACACCTGCCTCGTCGTCGAGCTGGAGCCGATGACATACACGCCCTGGGCGGATGCCGAATTGTCGTCGCAGATCGCCGAGCTCTTCCAGCTTGTGAACCAGCAGACGACCGTTGACGCGCTGCTGAAGACGTCGGTCCGGTGGCTAGAGGTCTTGTCGGGCTATGACCGCGTGATGGTGTATCGCTTCAAACAGGATTGGAGCGGGGAGGTTGTGGCCGAGCGCAACAACTCCGGCCATGAGGACTTTCTGAACCTCTGCTTTCCGGCCTGGGATATCCCGACGCAGGCGCGCGAGATCATGATGCGGCTGCCGATGCGGATGATCGTCGATGCCCGGGCAGAGCCGGTGCCGATCCGGGCCGCAACCGAGGGGCTGCCGCCGCTTGATATCTCAATTGCGCATCTACGGGGCGTGTCGCCGGTGCATCTGCAATACCTTCACAACATGGGTGTGCAGGCCTCGATGACGTTGTCGATCATTGTGGATGGCAAGCTGTGGGGCATCATCTCGTTCCACCACTACGCGCCGATGATCCCGTCCCCGCGGACGCGCGCGGTGCTGCAGCCGTTTATCGAGTATTTCAACGTGAAGCTGTCGCAGTTGACGCAGATCGAGGCGGGCGCCGCGAGAGAGAAGGCGCGGCAGATCTTGGAGGATTTGAGAAAGCATCACGGGGAAGGCGCAAGTCTGTCAGACTTCATCACCGGCGATCCGATGCCGTTGATCAAGCAATTCCGCGCGCAAGGCATGGCGGTGCGGTTGAGCGGCAATTGGCAGGCGTTCGGGCGGACGATGCCAGCCGCAGATATTGAACCCATGCTCGCCGAGGCGTTGGAGAGCCGTTCGGTCTACGCCGTGGATCACCGGATGACAGAAGCATCGCTGAACCCGACCTGGGCGGAGGCGAAGCTTGCCGGAACGTTGGTCATGGCGTTGGGTGGTGACGATGTGGCGGTCGTGTTCCGCGAAGAAATTGAAGGGCAGATCAGGTGGGCCGGTGCGCCGGACAAGGAGATCCACCATGACGGTGCGACGTACCGCCTGAGCCCGCGCGGGTCGTTCTCGTTATATGTCGAGACGGTGAAGCACCGGTCCGAGCCGTGGCGCGCGATTGATATTGAGCTGGCAGAGGGGCTTGCCTCGCTATTCCTGCAGTCCGAGCAGCAGCGGCAGAGGGTCGAGCGGCAGTTCTATGAGGATCGCGACCGTCAGCAACGGCTGATGATCAACGAGTTGAACCACCGCGTCCGGAACATCCTTGCGCTGATCCGGTCGGTCTCGCGTCAGGCGCGGACGTCGAATGCGTCGCTTGAAAGCTACTCCGCCGCGCTGGAGCATCGGATCAAGGCGCTGGCGGTTGCGCATAATCTGAGCAACGACACCGCGCTGGCGAATGTGAACCTCGTCGAGATTATCGGGACGGAGCTTGCACCCTATGCGGATCGCGATGCCTCGCGCTTCACGGTCTCCGGCCCGAGCAAGGCGATCCGCCCGGACTTATGCCCGATCTTTGCGCTCGTGATCCATGAGCTGTCGACAAATGCGGCCAAGTACGGCGCGCTGTCCGCCCCCGAGGGCCGCATCGAAATATCGTTTGAAGAGATCGGTAACGGGTTGCAAATCACGTGGCGCGAGATCGGAGGACCTCCGGCGGACGCGACGAGAGAGAATGGATTCGGTACCGTTCTGATCGAAAACGCGATCCCGTTTGAGTTGGACGGCAGGGTGGATCTGAGCTTTGCCGAGACCGGATTGATCACGACGCTGTGGCTTCCGGATGAGGTTCTGTCCACTGGTCTGCCGACGAAGGACCAGGCCATCGCCCAATTCCCGAACAAGATGACCCCTACCCTTCCGCTAGCGACCGATCTGGGAACGGCGCTTTTGGTCGAGGACAATTATGCCATCGCGCTCGACAGTGAAAACATGCTGCGAGAGATCGGCTTTTCGGAGGTTCTGATCGCGTCAAATGTGGAGCGTGGGCTGCGCTTTGTCGAACGCGCAAACGTGGTGTTCGGCGTGCTCGACATGCACCTGGGCAAGGAAACCAGCTTTCCTGTCGCGCGCACGCTGATGGATCAGGACATCCCGATGATTTTCGCGACCGGGTATGGATCGGACATCCGGCGACCACCGGATCTTGAGCATATCTCGATTGTCACCAAACCCGTCGAGTTGGATGACCTGGCACAGCACGTGGCGCATTGCCTGACGACTTCTGAGAAGAAGCTCGCCTGATGCCGAACAAGCAACTCCAGCTTTCCGATTGGACCGACGTGCAAAGCGACTACATCAGCCTTTTGCGGGATGCCGAAACAGCGCTGAGCGTCGAGGACGTGGCGCGGCGTATGATCGATGCTGAGATGCCGATCCACGAGTTCGATTCACTGCACGAGAGTGTTCTTACGGACGGCGAGTGGACGGAGTTACAGCGTCAGAAGGCCCGCCGCATGCGGGCGCAGGTTCTGGCCACCTATGATCGCACTTTGAGCGGCTTGAGGGTGCTTGAGAAGAAGTACCGCCGTGAGGTGATCGATAAGCGCAAGTCGACCGAAACGCTGAGCCGAAAGGCCGACACGCTGGCTGCGATCCGCGACAACTATCGTTCGGAGGTCCTGATCCAGCAGCGGGTGCTGGTTGAAAAGGCTGGCGAGTTGGAGCGGTTGAACCTGAAGATCGGGGCGCAACGTGATGAATTACAGGGGTTTCTTTATGCCGTCTCGCACGATCTGAAGGCACCGGCGAACACGGTGATCAGCCTGTTGACGCAGTTCCTGGAAGATCACGAGACCGCCGAAATCGACCGCACGGATCTGGAGGACGCGGTGGGCACGGCCAACCGGATCCAGACCATGCTCGGTGATCTGCTGGACTTCAGCATGGCGCTGGACGGGGCGGTCAGCGCGGATGCGGTGGATCTGAATGTGCTGGTGGCTGACATCATTGCCGACCTCTCGGGCAGCCGGGCAGATCAGAAGATCGACGTGGTGCAGGACACTCTGCCGTCGGTCGTCGGGTCGGAGTTTCAGTTGCGGCTGCTGTTCCAGAACCTGATCGCGAACGCCGTGAAATTCTGCCCACCGGACCGCGTGCCGCATGTCGAGATCCGGAATAAGGGGCCGCGCGGGCTGTCCCACGTGGCCATCGCTGTGCGCGACAACGGGATCGGCATCGAAGAGGCATTTCACGAGAAAATCTTCGGGCTTTTCAACCGCCTGCACAGCTATTCGGAATACCCTGGCACGGGGCTTGGCCTCGCGTTGTGCCAACGCGTGATCCGAAATCACAACGGGCAATTGCACCTTGTGTCCCTACCCGGCGAGGGGTCGACCTTTACGGTGATCCTTCCGGTCTAGGCGCACCGGATCGGCGGCTTGTGCGTCCGGATTGATGTTATAGTGTAACGGCGTTGAACCTATGCTCACGCTGAGTCGGCTGTGACTTTCGCCAGAGCCCGACCATATACGTGGGTGACCGACCGTATGCAGACCGACCAGACCGTTTCCAATGGGTTTGCGCTGGCCTGTCGCCCTCCCGAATCTTGAAGGAATGATCATGTCCCTGATGTCTCGGCTCGCTTTTGCCGCCCTAGTGGCGGTTGGCCCCGCCCTTCCCGCTGCCTCACAAGACGGCAGCCTTACGATCTCGGTCGGCTTTGGCCCGGTCGCCGAGGTCCCGGACCCCCGAGCGGGGTATAACGGTTGGATGTCGAACCAGACCGGCGTGACCGAGACGCTGATGGGGATCGACTATGACATGAAGCTGTATACCCGGCTAGCGGAGGGGATTGAGCAAGCGTCGCCAACGACTTGGCGGGTGACGTTGAGGGATGGTGTGACCTTCCACGATGGCGCACCGCTGACGGCGGCTGCAGTGGTGGCGTCGATTGAGGCGATCTTGGACGAGGCGCATCCGGGCCACAATGCGCGGGTCGCGAAGCTGTTGGACCTGGCGGGGCTGTCGGCGGAGGGCGACCGGGTTGTGGTGTTTGAAACGAATTCTGCAAACGCGGCATTCCCGTGGACGCTGTCGGAACCGGGCATTGCGATTTTGGGCGAGCCGTCTGACGCGTTTCCGATCAACGGGACCGGGCCCTACGTTTTCAAAGAGGCGGTGCCGGAGCAGTTGTACCGTGTGGAGGCGAACCCATCTTACTGGCAGGGTGCGCCCGGCCTTGAGGAGGTGCGCGTCGTGGTCGCTGGAGATCCGGCAACGGCCGCGCTCGCTTTCGAGGCGGGGGAGGTTGATATGGTGATCAACTACCCCGAGGCGGACTTTGAGCGGATCAAGGAAACCGGCGCGCAGGGCTTTTCGTCCCCGACGGCGCGTCTGTATTTCTATACCGTCAACGCCGATAGTGGGCCGATGGCCAACCCGTTGATCCGGCAGGCCGTTTCCATGGCGATTGACCGACAAGGCATCGTGGACGCCGCCCTGTCGGGCGTGGGCGGCGTGCCTGCGGGCACGGTTTTTCCAGATGGCAAGGGGTGGGCGGCTGACATCCCGGTCGCCTATGATCCCGCGAAATCCGAGGCGCTGTTGGCCGAGGCCGGGGCAGTCAAGGAGGGTGGCCGCTGGATGCTGGATGGCGAGCCGCTGGAGATCGACATTGTCACCTACTCGTCCCGCGCAGCGCTGCCGCCCACGGCGGAGCTGACGCAGGCTTTTCTGGCGGCCATCGGCGTGGGCGCCAACGTGACGGTCGGCGAATGGGGCGCGAGCAATGATGCGATTGCGGCGGGCGATGCGGACCTGTTCTTACAGTCATGGGTGACGACCCCGCAGGGCGATCCGGGCGCGGTGCTGGAGACGCTGCTCAAGTCGGATGGCGGGTCGAACGCGGGGAAGTACGCAAACCCGGAGCTGGACAAGCTGCTGGATGATGGCCGTCTGACGTTCGAGCAAGAGAAGCGAGAGGCGATCTATGACGAGGTTCAGAAGATCATTGCCGCCGATGCCGCGATGATCCCGGTGTTCCATGTCAGCCAGGTGAATGTGGCCAAGCCGGGCTTGACGGGCTATGCCGTGCACCCGACCGAGACCTATTGGATCACGCACGAGACGAAGTTCGCTGAATGACGCTATCCGTTTCCGGCCTGAGCGCGACGCGTTCGGGCCGGACCATCCTGCACCCGACATCGCTGACGATTGCGCCTCGCGCTCGGATTGGGCTGGTGGGCGCATCCGGGTCAGGCAAGTCGACGCTTGGCCATGCGCTGATTGACGATCTGCTGCGGCAGGGGCGCCGCGTGGCGCATGTGCCGCAAAGCCCGGATGAGGCGCTAGACCCGCTGCGGAGCATGGCGTTTCACTGGCGGGAGGCGGAAGAAGCCTTGGGGCTAGGACAAGCGGATCGCGCCGGGCTGTTTGCGGCGCTGAAGATCGAGGGCGGGGATTTGCGGCAGCGGCCCTGGGGTTGGAGCCGGGGCATGCAGCAGCGGTTCGTCATCGCGATGGCGCTGATCGGGGCGCCCGATCTGATCGTGTTGGATGAACCGACGTCGGCGCTGGACCCGGTGGTGGCCGCGGCGACGATGGATCTGCTTGACCGCCACCTCGACCAGCGCGACACGGCGATGATGCTGATCACCCATGACCTTGGGCTCGCGGCCCGGCGCGTGACGAGCCTTATGGTCATGCACGAGGGACACTTGGTCGAAGAGGCCGCCACTTCCGATATTCTGGAGCGCCCGCAGACCGAGGCCGCCCAGGCGCTGGCGGCACATCGAAGCTGGGCGGCGGTAGCGTGCTGAGCGTTGAGGGCGTGTGGGCCAGGCGCGGTGGCGCGGTGGCGCTGGAGGATGTCTCGCTGACGCTTGCTCCGGGCCAAACGCTTGCGATTGTTGGGGAAAGTGGCGCCGGAAAGTCGTCGCTTATCGCAGCGATCCTAGGGTTTTTGCCGCTGTGGAAGGGCCGGATTTCGTGGGACGGCGCGCCCGTGCGGGCCTGCCGCCCGGCCCTTGTGATGCAAGAGCCGCGCGCGGCGTTCAACCCGGCGCATCGGTTGCGGCGGTCGGTGCTGGAGCCGGTTCAGGGCGTTCCGGTCGAGCGGCTGCGGCGATTGTGCGAGGGGCTGGAGCTGTCGGAGGATGTGCTGGATCGGCGGCCCGGAGAGGTGTCGATTGGGCAAGCGCAGAGGGTTGGCATCTTGCGAGCGCTGATCGCGTCGCCGCCGCTTGTGCTGTTTGACGAGCCGCTGTCTGCGCTGGATGCGATGACACAGAAGCACACGGCGCGTCTGATTGCGGAGTTGCAGAGGGAAGAAGGGTTTGCGGCGCTGATCGTAACGCATGATCTTGGCTACGCGGTGGCGCAGGCAGATGAAATTGCCGTTCTAAGGCGCGGAAAGATCGAGGAAATCGCGCCGCCGGATGTCGTCGCGCAGGCGCCGAGGTCGGCGTATTGCCAGACCCTGCGAACGGCGGCCATCTCGTTGGGCGCTTTGGAGGCATGACCCGCACCCTCGCCGGTCTTCTGCTTCGGGCGGTTGTCGTTCTGGCCGGGACCGCACTGATCACGTTCGCATTGCTGTGGAACGCGCCCGGGGACCCGGCGCAGGCGATTGCGCTCGCGCGGTTCGATGCGCTTCTGACGGAGGACGTCGTTGAGCTGGTGCGCGAAGAGGCGGGGCTCAATACCGGGTTCTGGACGGCGTTTTGGGGCTGGGTCGGGCCGCTGCTGACGCTGGATTTCGGGCGATCTGCTGTCACGGGGCGGCCTGTGTGGCCGGATCTGTGGACGTCGATCACCTATACGTTTCCGTTGGCGCTGGCGGGGCTCGCGGTTGGCTTGGCGCTGGCGCTGCCGCTGGCGTTTCTTGCGACGCGACGACCGGGTGGGGTGGTAGATCGGGTGGCTGTGGCGGTGGCCTCACTGGGGGCGGCGATCCCGGCGTATTGGCTGGGGCTGTTGTTGATCCTCGTATTCGCCGTGCATCTGGCGGTGTTACCCGCGATGGGGGCCCGCACCCCGGCCCATGCGATCCTGCCGGCGGTCACGCTTGGGCTTGGCGTGGCGGCCTCGCTGACGCGCATTATCCGGTCTGGGATTCTGGAGGCGCGGGGCCAGCTCTTCCTTCCGGCACTGCGGCGCAGGGGCGTGGCGCCGGGCGCCATCGGACGCGATCACGTCGCGCCGCATGCGGCGATCCCGGTGGTCACGGTCTTCGGGCTGGAGCTTGCGTTTCTACTGGAAGGCACGGTGATGGTTGAGGTCATCTTCGGACGCCCCGGCCTTGGTACGTTTCTGGTCGACGCCATCGAGGCGCGCGACTTCCCTCAGGTGCAGGCGGTGGTGATCCTCATGGCGCTGCTGTTTGTGACGGTGAACCTGATCATCGACCTGATCTATCGCGCGGTGGATCCGCGGATCGGCGCGCACGATGCGTAGCGTTGCCGTCCTTGCAGGAGCGATCCTTTTGGTCGCCATCGTCGGACCGCTGCTGGCGCCGTATGATCCGACGGCGATCAACATCCCAAAGCGCCTTGCTGCGCCGAGCGCGGAGTTTCCGTTGGGCACTGATGCGCTGGGGCGGGATATCCTGTCGCGCCTTTTGTACGGCGCGCGGTGGTCGCTGGGGCTGGCGCTGGTGGTCTCGCTGATCGGGTTGTGTGTGGGCACAGTGATTGGCCTGGTTGCCGCGCTGGGTGGCCGGATCGCGGACTGGGCGGTGATGCGGACGACCGACACATTCCTTGCGTTTCCAGAGCTTGTGGCGGCAGTCGTCATCGCCGGGCTCATGGGCGCGGGCACGTGGAGCCTGATCTTTGCGCTGAGCGTCACCGGCTGGATGCGCTATGCGCGGGTCGCGCGCGGGATCGGGCTGTCGCTGCGAACGCGGGGCTATGTGGTGCAGGCGAAGTTGGCCGGGCTGTCGCCGCTGGCCGTTGCGCGGTGGCATTACTTGCCGTCGCTTGTGCCGTCGCTGACGGTGGTGTGGACGGGCATGTTTGCGCGGGCGATCCTAGGGATTTCGGCGCTTGGGTTTCTGGGCTTTGGTGTGCAGCCCCCGACACCGGAATGGGGCACGATGCTTCTGGATGCGCGGGTTCACATGCGGTCTACGCCGTTGCAAATGGTCTGGCCAGGGCTTGCGGTGGTAACGTGCGTGCTGGCGATCAACCTCGCCGGGGACGCCTTGCGCGACGCGCTTGCCACGGAAGAACACGCGGGGTGAGTGACGACCGTCCCCTGTTCGGCATCGGCCTGCGGCTGGCGTCGGGGCTACTGATGGCGGGCATGTTCATCAGCGTGAAGGCGGTGAGCGAGGCCGTCCCGCTGGGGCAGATCGTGTTCTTCCGCTCGGCCTTTGCGATCATTCCGCTGGTCGTGTTCCTGTGGCTGCGGGACGAGTTTCCCGGCGGGCTGGCGACGAAGCGGCCCGGGGGTCATCTGTTGCGGGCGAGTTTCGGGGCGTTGGCGCTATTCACCTCTTTCGCGGCGATTGAGCGGCTGAACCTGGCGGAGGCGCTGCTGGTTGCGCAGCTTTCGCCTATTCTGATGGCGCTTGCGGCTGTGGTTCTGCTGTCCGAACGGCTGACGCGGTGGCGGGTCGGGGGCCTCGCATTGGGGTTCGCCGGCGTGCTGGTGCTGGTCGGGCCGGAGTTGAGCGGTGCGGGCGGGCCGGAGCGGCTGTTGGGCTTTGCGCTTGGCCTCGTGTCAGCGGTGCTGACGGCGCTTGCGCTGATCATGGTGCGGAGCCTGAACAAGACGGAAAGCCCCGGCGCGATCGCGATGTATTTCGTGCTGGCGTCCATGCTGGGGGCGCTGCTGACGCTGCCGTGGGGATGGATCATGCCCGAGGGGCGCACGCTGATGCTGCTGGTGGCCGCCGGGCTGTTCGGTGGGTTCGGGCACATCGCGATGACGCTCGCGTTCCGCTATGCCGAGGCGTCGCGGCTGGCGCCGTTCGAGTATGTCGCGCTGCTGTGGCCGTTGCTGGCGGACCTGTTCATCTTTCGGCTGCAGGTGTCGACGGCGTTTCTTCTTGCCGCACCGTTGATCCTTGCCGGGGCCGTCTTTGCCGCAAGCGAACGGCTTGGAAAAAGGCGCTGAGCCGCGCTGGGTGGAGCTTCACCATCAGGTTTGGGTGTAGGGGTGGTTGGCGCCCCAGACTTGCGCGACGTCCTTGGTGATGCGGCGCTCTTGCAGGCGGTCAAGCTCTTTCAGGGCGCTTTGGGTGTCACGGGTGCGGGCGTAGGCCTTGTCGAACGCCCGTCGGACCGAGCGGGGGCGCCAGGGCAAAACGGCCGAGGCGAGCCATGCGCGCAGTTCGGCGGGCAGGCGATCGTAATCCTGCATCGGGTTTTCGCTGCGACGCTTGCGTCGGAGGCTTGTGGCGCCATTTCTCACGAATGCTGACCTGCTGCTCGGTATCGGACATTTACGTTATATCATAACGTCAAATTCGGCAAGCATGAGGCGGCGGTTTCGGTGTAGTCTGGGGCGAGACTAAGGGGAGGGAATCGTGAGACTTTCACGCCGTACATTTGTTCAGGGCGCCGCGTCGGTTCCTCTGGTGGGCGCCCTGCCCCGCATGGCGCGGGCAGAGCTGTCGCTGGGTGCGTCGACGCTGACCACAGTGAGCGATGGGGCGCTGATGCTTCCGGCCAATTTCCTCTTCGATCCGATGCCGCACGACGAGTTGCCCGCACTGATCGAAGAGTTCGGCCTGTCCACGGAACGGCTGATGCCGGAGTGCAATTTGGCGCTGTATCGCGATGGCACGAACACGGTGCTGTTCGACGTCGGCTCGGGCCCGGATTTCATGCCGTCAGCGGGGAAGATCATGGACAGCCTTGCGGCGCTTGGGCTCGCGCCCGAGGACGTGACGCATGTTCTGTTCACGCACGCGCATCCGGATCACATCTGGGGGTTGCTGGATGAGTTCGACGATCCGCTGTTCTACGAGGCGACTTACATGATGGGCCGGGCGGAGTGGGCGTATTGGTGGGATCCGGAGACTGTGAATTCCATCGGGGAGGCTCGGGCGGCGTTCGCTGTCGGGGCGAAGCGGAGGATGGAGGCAATTGAGGATGCCGTGGTGCTGTTCGACGACGGGGACGAGGTGCTGACGGGGATCTCGGCGGTTTCGACGCCCGGGCACACGCCTGGACACATGGCGTTCGAGGTGCGGCAGGGATCAGAGGCGGCGCTGGTCGTGGGGGATGCTATCGGGAACCACCATGTGGCGTTCCGGAAGCCTGAGTGGCCGAGTGGGCCTGACAATGACCGGGACCTGGCCATCACCACGCGGCGGATGCTGTTTGACCGGCTGACCGCCGAGCAGATGCCGATCATCGGGTTTCATCTGCCGAATGGCGGCATTGGGCGGGTCGAGGCAGACGGCGACGCGTATCGCTTCGTTGGGGCTGCGTGATGCGGTGGGTTGCATTGTGTCTTATCGCGGCCCCTGCTTTGGCGAGCGAGGACATCGCGGATCAGTATCCCGGGTCGCCGCTGTATTCGAAGCCCATCGAAGTGATCCCGCATGTGTGGTCGGCAATTGGGGCGACGGCGCCGCCAACCTATGAAAACTCGGGCCATAACAACAACCTGAGCTTCATTGTGACGGGCGACGGGGTGGTCGTGATCAATGGCGGGGCGGCGTATATCCTTGCCGAGGCGCTGCATGCAGAGATCAAGGCCATCACGGACCAGCCGGTGAAGCTGGTGATCGATGAGAACGGTCAGGGGCATGCAATGCTCGGCAACTCGTACTGGGCCGAGCAAGGGGTGCCGATCCTTGCCCATGTGGACGCGGCGCATGAGATTGAGGAGCGAGGGCATGCCATTCTGGAGGGCATGACGCGCTACAATCGGGACAAGGCGGAGGGGACGTTCGTGGCCCCGCCGACCGAGACGTTCGAGGACACGCGCGTCATCGAGATGGGCGAGTTCCGAATCGAGGTGCTGTACCTCGGCCCCGCCCATGGGCCGGGCGACACGCAGGTGTGGCTGCCGGAGCAGAGCCTTGTCATCGCGGGCGACATGGCGTTTCACCAGCGGCTGCTGCCGATCTTTGAGGACACCATCGTGGCCGATTGGATCGAGACCTGGGATGCGTTCGAGGCGTTGGGTGCCACCTACGTCATTCCCGGCCACGGGACGCCGACGAACATGGCGCAGGTGCGGCGGTATACGCGGGATTACCTTGTGTATCTGCGCGAAAAGGTTGGCGAACACCTCGACGCCGGGGGCGATCTGGCAGAGGCGTATTACGTCGACCAAAGCCCCTATGCGCATCTGGATACGTTTGAGGAGCTGGCCACCCGCAACGCGGGCCGCGTGTACGAGCAGATGGAGTTCGAGTGACCGAACTCGCAGAGTACATCGCCAAGGGCGAGGCGCTGGCGGTGCCGGATGGCACCTGCCTGTTTCGGCCCGGTGACGAGGGGCGGGCGTTTCTGATCGTCACGGAAGGCGCGGTTCGGGTGGAGCAGACGAACAGCGCGGGGCGGACGATTGTACTCTATCGCGTGGAGGCGGGGGATAGCTGTGTGCTGACCACGACCTGTCTGCTCTCGGGTAAGCCCTATTCGGGGTACGGCTATGCCGAGGGCCAAGTGAGGGCGGCGGCGATTTCGGCTGAGCGGTTTCGGGCGTTGCTGCGCTCTGACCCTGGGTTTCAGGAGCTGGTGTTTCGCGGCTTTGCGGCGCGGGTCGGGGAGCTGACGGATGTCATCGACGAGTTGCTGGAGCATCGGACTGACCTGCGCCTTGCGCGGTGGCTCGCGGCGCGGGGGACGGTGGATATTCAGATGACGCAGCAGGAGATGGCGCAGGAATTGGGGACGGTGCGAGAGGTGGTGTCGCGGGCGCTGAAGTCGTTTGAGGCGCGCGGCTGGATCGCGCTGGGACGCGGTATAGTTACTGTGCGGAACCCTTCGGCTTTGCTTGACCACGGAAACTCGTCCTGATGTGTGACACTGTCACTGACGCGCCGCGCGCTGCCTGTTTGATTGACCTCAGTTCAAACACAGGAGGACCGACCTATGACCCGCAACCTCGGACAAATCGACCGCATCGCCCGCTTCGCGCTGGGCGCGCTTTTGATCGTGCTGGCGATCCTGGGCACGATTGGCGTGTGGGGGTATCTGGGCGTGATCCTCGTCGGCACGGCCTTCGTGAGCTTCTGTCCGATCTACCGGATTGTCGGGCTCAAAACCTGTCAGGATTGCTGATCCGCCGTGTCCTTGCCGCCGCTTTGGCGCTATTGCTTGCGACGGCGGCGATAGCGGAGGCGGAGATGCTGAGTGCACCTGATGCGGCAGAGCGGGTGGCGGCGGGCGAAATGGTGTTGCTCGACATCCGGTCCGCCGAAGAGTGGGCCGAGAGTGGCGTGGCGGAGGGCGCGTGGCCCGTGTCGATGCACGCGGATGATTTTCTGCCGCGGCTGCAGGAGATCCTGTCACGCTATCCGCCAGAGCAGATCGGCCTGATCTGCGCGACGGGCGGACGGTCGGCGCATGTCGCGGAGTTTCTGCAGAAGAACGGGGTTGCCGGGGTGTCCGACGTGTCGGAGGGCATGCACGGCAACGGACAGGCCGTGGGCTGGATTGAGCGTGGGCTGCCGGTCGTCCCGGTTGAGCAGGCACAGGCGCGGTACGAGGCCGCGTTGGAGTGACCCCTATTGCGCGGCGAGGGGCATGCGGGCGAGCTGGCACTGTGCCCACAGGTTTTCAAGCGCGCTGACGAGGCGATCCACATCCTCATCCGAGTGCACCGGTGACGGCGTGATGCGCAGACGCTCGGTCCCCATGGGGACCGTAGGATGGTTAATAGGCTGTATATAAATCCCGTAATCGCGCAGCAGCGTGTCTGAGATAAATTTGCATTTCACCGGGTCGCCGACCATCACGGGGATGATGTGGCTGGGGTTGTCGATATGCGGCAAGCCGATGGCATCGAGCCGTTCGCGCACCTCGGCGACACGGGCCTGGTGGGCGGCGCGTTCGCTGGTGCTTTCCTTCAGATGGCGGATCGACGCGGCGGCCCCGGCGGCGACGGAGGGTGGCAGAGCCGTGGTGAAGATGAAACCGCTCGCGAAGGAGCGGACGAAATCGCAGAGCTCTGCCGACGCGGCGATGTAGCCGCCAACGACGCCAAAGGCTTTGCCGAGCGTGCCCTCGATCACCGTGAGACGGTGCATCAGGCCACGTTCCTCGGCGATGCCGCCGCCGCGCGGGCCGTAGAGGCCGACGGCGTGGACCTCGTCGAGGTAGGTCATGGCACCATACCGGTCGGCGAGGTCGCAGATCTCTTCGATTGGGGCGATATCGCCGTCCATGGAGTAGACGCTTTCGAAGGCGATCAGCTTGGGCTGGTCTTTGGGCAACTCGGCCAGCTTGGCCTCAAGGTCGGCCATGTCGTTGTGCTTCCAGATGATCTTTTGCGCACGCGAGTGGCGGATGCCCTCGATCATGGAAGCGTGGTTCAGCGCGTCAGACAGGACGACGCAGTTGGGGATGCGGGAGGCCAGGGTGCCCAGCGCCGCCCAGTTCGAAACGTAGCCGCTGGTGAACAAGAGCGCGGCTTCCTTACCGTGGAGGTCGGCGAGTTCCGTCTCCAGCAGGACGTGGTCGTGTGTTGTGCCCGAGATGTTGCGCGTGCCCCCTGCTCCGGCGCCGGTCCGATCGAGCGCCTCGTGCATGGCCGCGAGGACCTTGGGATGCTGGCCCATGCCGAGATAGTCGTTGGAGCACCAGATCGTCACGTCTCCGTTGCCGTTGTGGCAGGTGGCGCGGGGGAAGGCCCCCTTGTGACGCTCCAACTCGGCGAATTCGCGGTAGTTTCCGCTGTCGCGGAGGGCGGTCAGTTCCGACTGGAAGAAGGTCTGGCAGTCCCAGGTACCATCCGCATCGTTCGCATGCTGCGGCCGTAGGTCTTCAATAGACATCATGGGTCGTCTTTTCCCCTGCTTGCGTAGTGCTGGCGTGAGCGTGGCGAGGTGCCGCGTTCCGGTCTTTGAGCCAGATCAAAAACCGGAGCGCAGCGCTTAAGTTAGCCGAGCATGTCGCTTGTGATGCCGGTGTACCAGCCCTCGGACTCTTCATAGGTCGCCTTGCGGACATCCGGGGTTTCGCCGGTTTCCGAGATGAAGCCGTCGACCCTGGCAATTTTCTCGTCGGTGGCCTCGTAGGTTGCGCCGACTTTCACGCCATCGTTTGCGGCGATCAGCGACCAGCAGGTGTTGGCGAACTTGGCCGGGAACACGCGAGAGCCGGTGAGCGCGCCGCGAACGGCATTGGCGCAAACCTTGGCCTGGCTGTTGGCCGAATAGCCGGACTTGGGCATGTCCCCCTGCTGGCTGGCATCGCCGAGGACATAGATGTCGGCGTCGGCCTTGGTCGACATGTCGACGGCGTTGACCGGGGCCCAGTTGCCGTCGGTGACACCCGCAAGCTCGGCAATGCGGCCGGCTTTCATGGCCGGAATAACGTTGCAGACATCGACATTGGTGACCTCGCCGTCGATGGTGACCGTCATTGCGCCCGGATCGACCGAGACCTGATCGCCGCCGAAATCGCTGCCGATCCAGTCGATCATCCCGGCGTAGTGGCTGTTCCACCCTTCCTCGAACAGTGCCTGCTTGGAGAACTTTTCT
The DNA here is from genome assembly GCA_039190895.1 of Pseudomonadota bacterium. Lineage (GTDB taxonomy): Bacteria > Pseudomonadota > Alphaproteobacteria > Rhodobacterales > Rhodobacteraceae > Ovoidimarina. The sequence continues at coordinate 69,752 of JBCCXY010000003.1, forward strand.
TTCGGGTCTGCAACGATGATCTTGGCGGTCGGGTTGTTGGCCTTGAGGTAGTGGGCGACCATCGACACACGCTCATACGGTCCCGGCGGGCAGCGATAGGGGTTTGGCGGGGCGACCATGGCGTAGGTGCCGCCTTCGGGCATGGCCATGAGCTGAGCCTTGAGAAGTTCGGACTGCGATCCGGCCTTGTAGGCGTGCGGCATCGCGTTTTGCGAGCTGAGGTCCCAGCCTTCGACCGCACCATCGACGAAGTCGATGCCCGGCGAGAGGATCAGCTTGTCGTAGGGGACCGAGGCGCCGCCCGCGAGGGCCACCGTCTTGGCGTCGCGGTCCACGCCGATGGCCCAGTCATGCACGACGTTTACGCCGCCCGCAGCAAGGGTGCCGTAGGTGTGGCCGATATCGTCGATCTCTTTAAACCCGCCGATATAGAGGTTCGAGAAAAAGCAGGTGTAATACTTGCGCGTCGGTTCGATCAGCGTGACGTCGACTTCGCCTTCGCTGTCTTTGGCGATGTAGCGGGCCGCTGTTGCGCCGCCTGCACCGCCGCCGACGACAACAACGCGCGGCTTGCCATGCCCGGCGCCCATCACCATTGGCGCCGACGCTGCTGCGGATACCGCCACGGTGGTGCCAATGAACGTGCGTCTGTTCAGTTTCATTTGGTTTCTCCTCCCTAGTCGCCCCTTATTCGTCGAGGCTATTGAAGTATGCCGCAAGAGCGGCGATCTCGTCATCCGCCAATCGCCCTGCGACCAATTGCATGACCGGGTTCTCGCGATGCTTTGCCCTGTAGGCGTGCATGGCCATCACAAAGTACTCCGGGTCCAACCCGACGATACCGGGAATGCCGTCATTGTCACCGTCGGCCTGATGGCAGGTCAGGCATTCAGAGGCGAGGTATTCGCCGTATTCGATGTCGCCTTCGATGGCCAAAACCTCGTCCGGGACGGTGAAGGTCGCAAGGATGAGCGCGGGTTTGGCTGCCGCGTCAGTCACCCGGAAAGCTACTCAGGTACGCAATGATTGCTTCCTGATCTCCTTCCTTTTTGAGTCCGCTGAATGACATCTTGGTGCCCGGCATGAACGCTTTTGGCTTGGCAAGGAACGCGGCGAGCGATTGTTCGTCCCAGATGCGGCCCTCGTCCAAGGCCGTTTTGAAGGCGGCAGAGTATGAGAACCCATCAACCGCGCCCATGGTGCGCCCCAACAGGGCGTTCAGGTGCGGACCGGATCCGTTCTTTGCGCCCTCGCCCACCTGATGGCAGGCGGAGCATTTGCGGAAGACCCTTTCCCCCGCCGCGATAAGGGTGGTGCCATCGTCCGGATCTTCCGCCTTGGCGGCGGCTTGTACGGGTTGCGCTGGTGCGGCGTCGGGGATGAAGGACGGTCCGGCGGCGGTGAACGAGGGCAGCGCGTCGTCGCGCGCGTGGTTCATGACGGAGTTGGAGCCGCCTTCAGGCGGTGTTTCGACAAGGAAGACCGAGCGCATGGTGACCTCGACCTCGTCCTTGCAGTTTTCCATGCAGGGGTCGGCGCGCCATTGCGAGTACTCCAATTCGGGGCGGTCATCGATGACGAAGCCCTCCATGTTGTACATGTCGAAGTCGGCGAGGTTTTCGTGGTTGAGTTCAAAGTCGTCGTCCACGAGGTCGTTGGAATACAGGATGTAGGCGACGATGGCGTAGGTTTCGTCTGGGGTCAGAGTGCCTGCGTCGCCGAAGGGCATGGAGCGGGAGATATAGTCCCACGCGGTGGACAAATGCGGCCAGTAGGAGCCGACGGTTTTGACCGGGTCTTCGTCGGCGAGCGTGTCGAAGCCGCCTGCGAGGACGGGCCAGTTATCGACACCTTCGGCGAAGTCTCCGTGGCAGGCGGCGCATTTGTCGGCATAGACGTCTTCGCCCGTCCAGACGTCGCCGGAGCCTTCGGGGAGGCCGCGCCCGTCGGGGAGAACGTCAACGTCCCATGCGGCGATTTCTTCGGCGTGGGCGGGGCGACCGAGGCCGTAGGTGACGTCCGGGATTGGGGCAGGGGTGGTCAAGCGCTCGGTTGCTGTGGCTTGGACCTCGGCGATCTTCTGTTCCAGCTCTGCGGCGCGCTGGGCTTCGGTTTTGGCGGCTTGTGTGGCCACGGACGCCTGCGTCTGGGCACGTTCGACGCTGCTGGTGAGCTGTTCGATCTGGTTGGCGCCGTAGTTTCGGTTGGCGACACCATAGGCAAGGCCGATGGCCAGCGCAGTGCCGCCGAGGATGGCCGGGATGAACGTGCTAGGAGACTTCGACATTCTCGGCGATCCCTTCGGCGCTGACATACCAGGTCTGGATACAGTTGTTGTGGTAGACGGAGTTCTCGCCGCGCTGTTCGCGGAGCTGGTCTTTGGTCGGCTGGACGTAACCGGTGTCGTCGATCGCCCGGGCCTGCAGCAGCATCGGCGCACCGTCCCAAGTGGTGTCGAGGTAGAAGCGCGTCAGGGCCTTGGTGTCGCCCTGTTTGCCAAGGCGCGCGGTTTCCCACGTGATGCCGCCGTCTTTGGAGACGTCGACGCGGGTGATCTGGCCGTGACCCGACCAGGCGAGACCCGAGATCACCATTGGCCCGGCCCCGTGTTTGATCGGCATTTGCGGGCTGGGGGAGGTGATGACGGACTTGGCGTCCATCACCCACGTCCATTTGCGGGCGGTGCCGTCAGCGTAGACGTCGGTGTACTTCGAGGTCTCCTCACGGCTTTCCACCGCCCTATCAACGACCTCCACCCGGCGGAGCCACTTGACCCACATGTTGCCTTCCCAGCCGGGGACGACGAGGCGGACGGGGTAGCCATGCTCCATCCGCAGTGCTTCGCCGTTGGCCTTGAAGGCGACGAGGACGTCGTCGAGCGCTTTCTCCATCGGGATGGAGCGGCCGTTCGAGGAAGCGTCGGCGCCTTCGACGTAGACCCATTTGTCGGGGGAGATATCGGCGCCTGCCTCTTTCAACAGGGTGCGGAGAGGGATGCCGGTGTATTCCATGTTGTGGATCATGCCGTGCGTGAACTGGACGCCGTTGAGCTGGGCACCGGCCCATTCCATGCCCGTGTTCGCGGCGCATTCGCAGAAGTAGACGTGGTTTTCGCGGGGGAAGCGTTCGAGGTCGTCGTAGGTAAAGACGAGCGGGCGGTCGACCAGGCCGTTGATCATCAGGCGGTAGTCTTCCTTGCGCAGTTCGATGGCGCCGGAGTGATGCCGTTCGAAGGCGCAGCCCTGCGGGGTGATCGTACCGTCGAGCGCGTGGATCGGGGTGAAGTTTATCGACGATATGGGCGAGGCCGTAAGCCATTCGACATTGCGGCGGACGACGTGGCTTTCGAAGCTGATGGGCATGCCGTAGGGCGTCTCGTCGACGCCAGCGCCTGTCCAGGACGTCCAGTCCTGCAGCTCGGTGATCAGCGGGTCGGGCGTGCCTTCGGCGGCGGCGGCGCCTGCGACCGATCCGGCGGCGATGGCGGCGCTGCCGCGAAGGAAGGTGCGGCGGGACGGCTTGAACGTGTAATCCATGCGCGGTCTCCATGGTTAGACGCCGACAACGTCGACGCTGGTGTTTTCGGGCACCGTCACGGTGCCGAGCTTGCGGATGTGGCTTTCGACCACGTCCCAGATCTGCGGGCCTTCGGTGCCCTCGTTGACGCTTGCCCAACCCGCGACGACATAGTTGCGCGCGGGGTCGATGGGCTCGCCGGTTTTTAGGAGGGTCATGTTCGAGATCCGCTGCCCTTGCGGCTTGGACACGTCGATGCGGTAGCCGAGGCCACCGGTGCGGACCATGTCGCCGCCCTGTTGGTAGTAGGGGTCGGGATTGAAGATGTTGTCGGCCACATCCTCCAGCACGACCTTCAGGAAATCGCCGGTGAACTCGGTGCGGTAGACCTTGCCGTAGGTCATGGAGGTGACGCCGAAGATATCCTCGCGGGTGATGTCCTGCCCCGGGATCAGCGACGGACCCCAGCGGACGCCAGGGCTGAGCGCGATTTCGGCGTCGCGTTCGCTGAGGAGGGCGTCGCAGATCAGGTCGTCCCAAGTGCCGTTGAAGTTGCCGCGGCGGTAGAGGAGCGTGTCGGTCTGGCCGACGACCTCGGTCATCTCCGCAAGATACGGTGCGCGCTCGGCTTCGATGGCGGCGGCGACCTCGGAGTCGGGGGTGATCACGTCGGCGAAGATTGGGATCAGTTTGGTGCGGTAGCCCATCATGCGACCGTCGCGGATGTCGAGGTCGACGCGGCTGACGAACTTCCCGTTGGAGCCCGAGGGGACGATGATCGTCTCGCCCACCAGCACGGGTTCCGGCAGCGCGTCGTGGGTGTGGCCCGACAGGATGACGTCGATCCCCGGCACGATGCTGGCCATCTTCTTGTCCACGTCAAAGCCGTTGTGGCTGAGGACGACGACGCATTCGGCCCCGGCGGCGCGGACCTCGTCGACCGTCTCGGCCATGGTCTCATCCCGGATGCCGAAGGAGTATTCGGGGAACATCCAGCGCGGGTTGGCGATTGGCATGTAGGGGAAGGCCTGGCCGATGACGGCGATCTTGGTGCCACCGCGTTCGAACATCTTGTAGGGGGCGAAGAGTTCGGCGGGTTCGTCCCATTCGGCGTCGAAGATGTTCTGGCCGAGGGCGGCGAAGGGCAGGCCTTCGACGAGTTCAGCGACACGGTCGCTGCCCAGCGTGAACTCCCAATGGAAGGTCATCGCGTCGGGGGCGAGCTGGTTCATGACGTTGACCATGTCCTGCGCCTGCGTCTTCCAGGTGGTGTACGAGCCGTGCCAAGTGTCGCCGCCGTCCAGCAGGATCGCGTCGGGGCGATCGGCCCGGATGGCCTTGATCACGGTTGCGACGCGATCAAGGCCACCCACGCGCCCGTAAGCTTTGGCCAGGGAGGAGAAGTCGCCTGAGCTGAGCGCATAGTGGCTGGGGCTGCCGTCGTCGATGCCGTAGAGCTTGCGGAACTCGGCGCCAGTGATATGGGGCACGGCGCCCTTGTTTTCGCCCACGCCGATGTTGATCGAGGGCTCGCGGAAGTAGATCGGTTTGAGCTGACCGTGGATGTCGGTGATGTGGATGAGGGAGACGTTGCCGAAGGTTTCAAACTCAAGCAGCTGATCCTGGGTAAGCGCCTGTTGGGCGCCGAGGCGGGCCCAGTTTCCGAACCCGGACGCGCCGACGATGGCCGACGCGGCCATGCCCATTTGCAGAAAATCGCGACGCGAGGTCATTTGTCTTCAGGCTCCCTAAGACAGTATTGCAGTGATATCAGGATGTTAGGTGCGGAGGCCCGAAAAGGGCCTGCCGCGATGTCAGTTGCGGACGGATGGTCCTTCGACGCTGAGGCCGTTGCCGCGAGAGGCGACGTAGAGCTCTAGCGCGATGAATTCGGGTGAGCCGGGTGAGAACGTCTCGGCCCGGGTGTCGCGCACGCAGCCTTTGAACCTGGCGTGCACCGAATTCAGCTTGGTGTTTTTCAGGCGGTAGGTCGGGAAACCGTTGATGTGGCCCTGGCTGAGATGGTCGGCGCGGATCATCTGGCCATAGCTTTGCTCATGGCAAATGGCGCAGGACATTTCGAGCTGGCCGGTTCGCGTATAATACAGCTCTTTCCCTTGTTCCCATGTGGATTTGGCCGGGCCATCAATGGCGACGTTCACTGGCATCCCGCGCGACACGGATGAGATCAGGGCGATCATGTCCGTCATCTGGCCGCCGGTGTAGCTCCACTTTTCGGCGCCCATACGGGTTTCGCGGCAATTGTTGACCTCCATCTCCAGGGTCGTGACCATACCCTTCTCTTCGTTCCACTTCGGATAGACCGCGCGCAGCCCGGCCATCTGTTCGGGCGCGCCGTGGCAACCGGCGCAGGACGCCGCGGCTGAGCCTTCCGCCGTTTCCCAGGCGACCATCGCGTTCTCGACGCCGAGCATGCCGGGGTTATCGAAGTCGTCCGTCTGAACCGCTTGGGTTTCGTCCGACCGGAAGCGCCAGCCCGAATAGATCGTGCTGATGTTTTCCATATGCGCGGGCGCTGCGGTTTCGGTCACCATTTCGATTTCGCCGTTGACGACGAGCTGGTCTTCGTCCGGTCCGGCCCAGACCGCCCCACCGGCCAGGCCAACCGCCATCACCAGCCCTAAAGTTGTTCGTTGCTGCACGCCTTTCCTCCCTAGTTTTGCGTGTTGGCTACGTGTGTCGGTCAGCTTATGGCGATCTCCTTTGTTTCTTCGTAGACGGAGCCGTCGTCGTCGTACCAAGTGAACGTGAAGGCGCCGGCCTCGGGCACGACGGCTTCGAATTCAAAGAACGGGTTGGTCGAGATTGCGGGTTCCATCGCGACGTCGATGACGTTCTGGCCATTAAAGTCTGCCGTGAAGCGGTTGATGATCGAGCGCGGGATGACGTTGCCGTCCTTGTCCTTGCGCTGGCCGCTTTCCATTTTGTGGCTGATGAGCGTCTTGATGGTGATGGTCTCACCAGCTGCTGCCGTCTTGGGGACCTTCACGCGGGGTCTTACACCGTCTGCCATTTGTGTCTCTCCTGTCCTTGGATCAGCCGCCGCAGCCGCCGATGGTGACTTTCACTTCGGCCTTGGCCATCTGGAACGAGCCGTCTTCCATCTTGGCGACCGCGATCACGTTCTGCGTCTGCGCGAGGCGGATGCGGGTCGACGCGCTGCGCGAGGCGCTGAGCGGGCCGAACCTGAACGTGGCCACGTTCGGGACGGGGTTTCCGTCTGCGAAGAGGCTGATCTCGACCGCGCCGGGCGCTTCGACACCGATGGGGACGGTGTTGCCGTTCTCGGCGATTTCGGGCGCGATCAGTTTGACGGCGCCGTCGCCCATGTCAGCGCCGCCCGTCAGTTCGGCAATTGCGTCATCGGCGAGGCTGGCGAATGCGGGGAGGCCCGCGACGCTCGCCAAGGCGACGGTGCCGGAGCCGAGCGCGAGGATCTTTCTTCGTGTCAGTTCCATAGTGAACTCCATTTTTGGAAGATCATTCTTCTTTCAGTGTAACGAGATACGCCACAACATCTTCGATTTGCTGTGCGGTCAGCAAGGGCTGCACTTCGCCATCGCCGTGCGCCTCACCGGTGAAGGCGTCGCCGAGGCGGATGAAGCCTTCGGTTTTGTAGAATGAGGGCATGCGGCTGTCGGGGAACATGATCTTGGCGTTTGCTACGATGCCGCGCAGTTCGGGAACCGTCCAGCGGTCGGCCACGCCATCGAGTGCGGGCCCGATTTCCCCATGGAACGGCAGGTGTGAGAGGGCCGTGACCTGATGGCAGGCGATGCAGTTGCCTGCGCCCTTGTTCATGATTTCTGCCCCGACTGCGGGGTCGCCGGGCGTGCCGGATAGGGACACCTCAACGGCGCCGTCGACATACTTGACGTCGGTTGGCTTGACTGTCTCAGCCGACGCCAAAGACGCGGCCAGAAGACTGGCGAGACCAACTCCAAGTGCGTATCTCATAATTCCTCCCATTACGATTCCGCTTATTTTTCTTGCAGCCTACGGCACGCGGGCGCGACTTGGCAATACATTTTCAAATTCTTGATAATGTATTCGTCTGCGCGGTCAGCCGATGGTGCTGAACCACGGGATGTGGTCGAGCATCCATTGGGCGATGATGTTGATGGAGTTGGTGGCGATCAGGACGCCGAACAGGATCAGAAGCGCGCCCATGAGCTTTTCGACAAGCCCGAGGTGACGGCGAAAGCGGGCCATCCAGGCCATGAAGGGGCCGACGAAGAGGGCGGCGGCGATGAAGGGGAGAGTCATGCCCAGGCCGTAGATGAAGAGGAGTGTAGCCCCCTGCCCTGCCGTCTCTTGCCCCGCCGCGGAGAAGAGGATCGTCGCGAGCACGGGGCCGACGCAGGGTGTCCAGCCGAAGGCGAACGCGAGGCCGATGACGTACGCGCCGAGCAGGCCGGCGTTGGTGGTACTGCCTGTGTCGGTGCGGAACTGGCGGTAGAGGATGCCGATGCGGACGATGCCGAGGAAGTGGAGGCCCATGGCGATAATGATCGCGGCGGCGATCCAGCGGAGGATGTCGAAGTATTCGCGGACAAGGCTGCCGAACAGTGTGGCGGTCGCGCCGAGGCCGACGAACACCGTGATGACACCCAGCGCAAAGCAGCAGGCGGCGAGGAAAGCGCGGCGGCGCACGGGCCACGTGATTTGGGTGTCCTCGGAGATTTGATTTGCGCTGACCCCCGCGAGGTAGCTGAGGTAGAAGGGTACAATGGGAAGGATGCAGGGTGACAGGAATGACAGCAGGCCTGCCACGAGAGCGCCGATGGCCGTGATCTCTAGCATGACAGGTTCGCCGCCCTATACATTTTCAAAAATTAGATTATGTTTGAGCATCGATTGGGTCAATCGATGAGGCACCCGTGCTGAGGGCCGCTTTGACAGCGCTGGCGTTGTGCGTTCCCGTTGCGGTGAGCGCCGATACCTATTTGCTGATGGCAGAGGAAGACGGCTGCTTTTGGTGCGCCCGGTGGAATGAGGAAATCGCCGAGATTTATCCCAAAACCCCAGAGGGACGCGCGGCGCCGCTGCGGCGGTATGACCTTTACGGCGACACGCCCGATGTGGCATTCGAAAAGCGAGTTCGGTTCACCCCCACCTTTATTCTGATCGACGATGGCAGAGAGGTTGGCCGGATCGAGGGCTATCCAGGCGAGGATTTCTTCTGGAGCCTTCTTACGATGATGTTCGACCGCGCCAACGTCCCTTTGGACGGGGCGGGTTGAACCATGGGAGAGCTCAGCATGAACGCCCAGACCCCGCCGTCGCGCCTGCCGGTCTTTCACGACGATCTGAGCCCGGAAGATACCGAGAAGATGATGTCTAACGCCGAGAAGGCGGCGAGCTTTCTCAAGGCGCTGGGGCATGAGGGGCGGCTGATGATCCTGTGCCATCTGGCGTCCGGCGAGAAGTCGGTGACGGAGTTGGAGCGCCTGCTGTCGGTCCGCCATGCCGCCGTTTCGCAGCAGTTGACGCGGCTGCGGTACGAGGGCCTCGTGAAGCCCCGCCGGGATGGCAAGGCGATTTACTACAGCTTGACAGACGACCGACCGAGACAAATCATGGAAGTTGTCTACGACTTGTTCTGCAGGGACGAGGACTGACCGGACGCCCCAGCTAGCGTTCGGTTCGGGAGGAAACGAATGCTGGACCTGCTGGGAGAGGCGAACTCTGCCGCGTTCATCGGGTTGCTTGGCGGGATCGCTCTTGGCCTGGCTGCGCGCATCGGGCGCTTTTGCACCTTGGGGGCCATCGAGGACGTACTTTACGGCTCGGATGACCGGCGTCTGCGGATGTGGGGCATCGCCATTGGCGTGGCGATCATCGGATCGCATGTCGCGCTGGCGCTGAACCTGTTCGACTTTGGCCAAAGCGCCTATGTCGCGCAGGTCTGGAACCCGGTTGGCACGATCATCGGCGGGCTGATGTTCGGCTATGGCATGGCGCTGGCTGGCAACTGCGGGTACGGCGCGCTCGCCCGGCTGGGCGGCGGGGACCTGCGGGCATTTGTCATCGCGCTTGTCATGGGTCTGTCGGCCTACTTCGTGATGTCGGGCCCGTTGGCCCATGTGCGGGTCTGGCTTTTCCCGGCCGGGGCCGAGGCGGCGTCGGGTCAAAGTTTCACTCAGCTTGCGTCAGGTCTTGGAGTGTCGCCTTTGCTTACCGGGCTGCTGATCGGTGGTGGCCTGATTGCCGTAACTCTGGCGAAGTCAGAGATGCGCAAGTCGTATGGTCACATCTTTTGGGGTGCCGTGGTCGGGCTTGCTATCGTTTCGGGCTGGGTGGGCACGTATTGGATCGCGATGACCGGGTTCGCGGCAGAGCCGATTGAGACCCACACCTTCGCTGCGCCGATTGGGGATTCGATCATCTACGGGATGACGGCGTCCGGGAACGCGTTGTCATTCAGCGTGGGGTCGGTGGTGGGCGTGATCCTTGGGGCGGCGCTTGGGTCGTATGCCAAGGGGCGGTTCAGGTGGGAAGCGTGCGATGACCCGCATGAGTTGCGGCGCCAGATCCTGGGCGCGGCGATCATGGGGCCTGGTGCGGTCCTCGCCGTAGGGTGTAGCATCGGTCAGGGGATCTCGGCGTTTTCGGTCCTGTCGTTCAGTGCGCCGGTGGCGTTCGTGTCAATCTTTGCCGGGGCGGCGCTTGGGTTGAAGCAGCTGATCTCTGGCTTCACGCCTGCGGAATAGACGGTGGCCGCGAAGACCGTCGTATCCGAGTTCATGGACGAGGCCGCGCTGGACGGGTTCGGGCCGGGGGATGACGTCGTTTACGATCCGGCTCTGGTGGATGCGCCCGACGCGTTAAGGGCGGCCGTGGCGGACGCGGATGCGCTGATCGTGCGGAACCGGACCCGCGTTGACGTGGCGCTTCTTGAAGGGGCGCCGGGCCTGAAGGTCGTGGGGCGTCTGGGCGTCGGTCTTGAGAACATCGATCTGGAGGCGTGTGCCGCGCGCCGTGTGCTCGTGCGGCCTGCGGCGGGGGCGAATACTCAGTCGGTCGTCGAGTACGTGATCGGTGCGATGCTGATGCTGCGCAGGGGCGTCTTTGCCTCGACGTCGGAAGTGGCGTCAGGCGCGTGGCCGCGCGGCGAGCTTGGCCAAGGGGGCGAGGTGTCTGGGCTGACGCTGGGGCTTGTGGGCCACGGGGCAATTGCGCAGGCGGTGGCGCAGGTTGGCCGTGCGCTGGGGATGTCGATTGCCGCGTTCGATCCGTTTCTGGCGGAGGCCGATCCGGCGTGGTCGGGCGCCCGGTCCCTTAGCCTGGGAGAACTTCTGAAGACGGCGGATGTTGTGTCGGTCCATGTCCCGCTGACGTAAACGACTGCGGGTTTGCTTGGGGCCGAGGCGCTGGCACTGATGCGCGCAGATGCACTTTTGATTAACACGGCGCGGGGAGGAGTCGTGGATGAGGACGCGCTTGCAGCTGCGTTAAGGGTCGGCCGGCTGGGCGGGGCGGCGCTGGATGTGTTCGCGGACGAGCCGTTGCAGGGCGGCGCGGCGGAGCGATTCATGGACTGTCCGAACCTGATCCTGACGCCGCATATCGCGGGGGTGACCCGGGACGCTAACGAGCGGGTCAGCCGTGTCACCGTTGAAAACGTGCGCGCCGTTCTGCGCGGGGAATAAGTGGCTAGAACGAAGAACACGATCCGCCTAGGGTCGACGAACAACAAGAAAAACATCTCATACTGGGAGGAAATACTATGAGATTGACGTCAGCGCTTCTGGCGCTTGCCATGGCGGCCGTGACCGGTGCAGCCTCTGCCGAGGACTTTCCGAAGGGCAGCGTAGATTACATCATTCCATTCGGACCGGGCGGAGAGTCCGACATCACGGCCCGTTTCCAGCAGCCGTTCTTCGAGAAGCTGTATGGCGAGCAGATGGTTGTGAACTATCAACCCGGCGGCGGAGGCGCCGTGGGTTGGTCGCAACTCAATAACATGGCAGGCGACGGGTCGGTCATTATGGGGATAAACCTGCCGCACATCATCATCAAGCCGCAGCAGGGCGATGTGGGTTTCCAGACTGATGACCTCGCGGCGGTTTACATGTTCCACTACACGCCGGACGCGATCGTTGTGACGGCGGACAGCCCGTACATGACGCTGCAGGATCTGATTGACGACGCGAAGGCGAACCCGAAGCAGGTGATTTTCTCGGGCTCGGGCAAGGGCACGGCGAACCATCTGGCGCAGGTGCAGTTCGACGCGATGGCCGGGATTGAGAGCACGTATGTCTCGTTCAAGGGCACCGGTGCCTCGGTGACGGCGCTGCTCGGGAACCAGGTGAAGGCGGCGTGGGGTTACACCACCGTCGGTGCGGCGCAGGGCGACAAGGTGCGGATGCTGGCCGTCGCGATGGAAGAGCGTCACCCGGCGTTCCCGGACGTGCCGACGTTCCGAGAGCTGGGCTATGACATGGTGTCGGGCGCATATCGTGGGATCGCCGTGCCGAACTCTGCCTCGGAAGAGGTGAAGGTGCAAGTCTCTGACGCGATTGCGAAAATCAACGCGGACCCGGACTTTCAGAAGCAGATGCTGGACGGGGGTTTTGCGTTGGTCGACGTAGGCTATGGCGCGGACATGGACGCGTTCATTGCCGACAAGGCGGAGGGCTATATCAGCGCGGCGCAATCCGCCGGGATCATCGAGTAATATCTGACGGGGGCGCCGCATGGCGCCCCTGCTGCGCCCGGAGGCCAGATGCTAGACTTCATTGCCGGTGCGCTGTCGCCGCTGAACCTGCTGCTGGCTCTTCTGGGCGTGGCGGCGGGGACGATCATCGGGTCGATCCCGGGGCTGACGGCGACCATGGCCGTTGCGGTGCTGGTGCCGCTGACGTTCACGATGTCGCCCGACAGCGAGTTGATCCTGATGGGCGCGATCTATACCGGGGCGATTTACGGCGGGGCGTATGCGGCGATCCTGCTGAACACGCCCGGCACGCCATCGGCCATTGCGACGACGTTTGACGGCTATCCCATGGCAAAGCGGGGGGACGGGGACCTTGCGGTCTCGGTCGCGTGTATCTCTTCGGTGATCGGTGGGCTGGTGGGGGCGCTGGCGCTGTTGCTGCTCGCGCCGCCTTTGGCGGAGGCGGCGCTGGCGTTCGGGCCGGTGGAGTACTTTTGGCTCGCGGTTTTCGGGTTGTCGCTGATTGCCGCGTTGTCGACAGGGGATTTTCTGAAGGGCACGATTGGTGCGTGTTTCGGCCTGTTGCTGGCGATGATCGGGATATCCGAGACGAGTGCCGAGGTGCGCTTTACGTTTGGGTCCAACACCTTGCTTGGCGGAATTGAGACGGTGTCCGCGCTGATCGGGCTTTACTGCATCCCGGTCCTCATCGACCTTGTGGCGACGCCGGACCGCCATCTGAAAGCGCCGGAGCAGACCCGGGGCTTTCGATTGCCCGAGGCGGTCGGGCTGCTGTTGAAGAACAAGTTCAACGTAATGCGTAGTTCTGTCGTCGGTACGATGGTAGGTGCGTTGCCTGGGGCCGGAGGGTCCGTTGCGGGTCTTGTTGCCTATTCGGAGGCGCGCCGGACGAGCAGAGGCGACACACCATATGGCGAGGGCAATCCGGGCGGGATCGTTGCTACGGAGTCCGCCAACAATGCCACTGTCGGTGGTGGGTTCATTCCGACGCTGGTGCTTGGCATTCCGGGGACGCCGCCGGATGCGGTGATCCTTGGCGCGCTGCTGGTGCAGGGGGTCCGGACGGGGCCGAGCCTGTTCTCGGACGGGGCGAGCATCGTCTACACGTTCATCTTCGGCCTGTTGCTGGCGACTATCCTGATGCTGCCGGTGGGCCTCTTGATCGGGCGCTTTGCGTATGGGGCCATTGTGCGGGCGCCAAAGGCCGCGCTTGTCCCGGCGGTGGCGTTCATGACCGTCATCGGCACCTTTGCGATCCGCAACAGCGTCTCGGACATCGCGATTATGATCGCGCTTGGAGTCGTAGGCTGGGTGGCGAGTAAGCGGGGCTTCTCGGTCTCGCCCATCGTGCTGGGCCTGATCCTGGGGCGCATTGCCGAGCAGGGCTTTGTGCAAAGCTGGACGATTGGCGACGCGATTGGGGACCTGTGGGGACAGTTCTTCGGGCGCCCGCTTTCAATGGCCATCATCGCGCTGACGCTGCTGACGTTTTTCTATCCGTTCTGGCCAAACATCAAACGCGTCCTTTCACGCCAGACGCCCGATGCCGCGGCGACTGAGCGCGCGCCTGCATCGTCCCCCGCCCTCACCCGCGACCTCATCGGCTTTGCCATTGCGGGAGGCATCGCCGTGTTGGCGCTTCAGCAATCTGCGAGCCTCAACCCCGAGGCTGCCGTCTTCCCGCGCACCATAGCCACGGCGATGGCAGTGCTGGTAGTGCTTGCTGTCGGTCGCCTGTTCCTGACCCGACGGGTGACGGAAGAGGCTGTCGATGGCTCGTGGGTACGGATGGCAGCGCTGCCCGTTGCGATGCTCGGCGCGGTGTTCCTGTTTCCGATCCTTGGATTTGCGGTGTCGGCTGTGCTTCTGGGCGTGGTCCTGACAATCGTCGCCCAGCATGAGCGCGTTTCGGTGACGAGTTGGACGGTGCTTTTGGCATCGGTTGCGGCCATCATCATTGGGTGCACACTGCTGTTCAGCGAGGCGCTGTCCGTGCCCCTGCCCTAGCGATCAACAGCAGCGGGCGTCGTTTCCTGGGTGTTCCCGGGGCGGTAGTTTCTCAAGAAGTCCTGCGATGACCTTAACTCTAGACTGGCGCGTATGACCCGAGTCGTCAACCGCTGTCGATTCGGCTTCGAGGTGAGGATGGACCGATAGGGGCCGGCATTTTGAGTGTCATACTTTGGTCTTAAAGCGGTCGAAATGACTGACCGTGGTACAGGTTTTAGTATGCAATTGCATACCATATCGCCGGTTACTAACTACTTGATGCGGCTTGGCAAACACTGCGTTTTGCAAATTAATTTTCAGCTTTTCCGCAGATCTGTATTGATAAATTTACAGGAGTACCTGGTATAAAATTGATGCAGATCAAATACCTGATCGCCTGTGTTAGGTTGAATTTACACAGCCAGCGCACGGAATAAGGGTTCGACCAAGGGCTTGCCGCGCTGTCAGACACACGTGGAGGATGCCCCAGTGAACGACCAGACCCCAACCGCCGCCGCCGCTGAAACCATCCATCCGCCCTCGGCGGCGATCAGCGAGGCAGCACACGTCAAGCCTGCGGATTATGAGGCGAAATACGCCGCGTCCGTCGCCGACCCCGAGGCTTTTTGGGCCGAGGAAGGCAAGCGCCTGGACTGGATCAAGCCCTATACCAAGGTGAAGAACACGTCGTTCGCCTATGACGATGTCTCGATCAAATGGTTCGAGGACGGTACGCTTAACGTTAGCTCGAACTGTATTGACCGGCACCTTGTGGAGCGCGGCGATCAGACAGCGATCATCTGGGAACCTGACAGCCCCGAAGAGCCCGCCCAACACATCACCTATCGCGATCTGCATCGCGAAGTTTGCCTTTTCGCCAACGTCCTGAAGTCAATGGGCGTGGGCAAGGGCGACCGTGTGATCATCTACCTCCCCATGATCCCGGCCGCCGCTTATGCGATGCTCGCCTGTGCGCGCATCGGCGCCATTCATTCCATCGTCTTTGCGGGTTTCTCTCCCGACGCGCTGGCCGATCGGATCAATGGCTGCGACGCAAAGCTTGTGATCTGTGCCGATCACGCCCCAAGGGGCGGGCGCGCGACGCCGCTGAAGTCGAACTGCGACAAGGCGCTGCGGCGGGTCATGCATGATTGCAAGCTTCTGGTGGTCACCCGGACCGGCGATCAGATCGATTGGGTCGAGGGGCGGGACTATCGTTATGAGGACGAGGTCAAGAAGGTCGAAAGCGGCAACACGCCCGAAGAGATGAACGCAGAGGACCCGCTGTTCATTCTGTACACCTCAGGCTCGACCGGACAGCCGAAGGGTGTTGTGCACTCCCCCGGCGGGTACCTTGTCTATGCCTCGATGACGCATGAGCTGATCTTCGACTATCACCCAGGCGATATCTACTGGTGCACGGCGGATGTGGGCTGGGTCACGGGCCACAGCTATATCGTTTACGGGCCGCTCGCGAATGGCGCCACGACGGTGATGTTCGAGGGCGTGCCGACCTACCCCGATGCCGGGCGCTTTTGGGAGGTTTGCGCAAAGCACAAGGTCACACAATTCTACACCGCCCCAACCGCAATCCGCGCGTTGATGGGCAAGGGCACCGACTGGGTCGAGAAACATGATCTATCCTCCCTACGGATCCTCGGCTCGGTCGGTGAGCCCATCAATCCCGAAGCATGGACGTGGTACAACGAGCACGTCGGAAAAGGTGTTTGCCCCATCGTCGATACGTGGTGGCAAACCGAAACCGGCG